>JACMMP010000198.1 GCA_014378995.1 Hyphomonadaceae bacterium | reverse complement strand
TTGGCGGCGGCAGGCGCATTGAGCTTGACGGATGCAGCGCGTCTGCTCCGTGTCCGGGGCAACGCCATGCAGGCCGCCGTCCCGCCTGGCGCGGGCGCGATGGCGGCTTTGATCGGCAAGGTCGATGTCGCGCTGGCCGAGGAGATCGCGGCGGCTGGATCGGCGGCGGGAATCGTTGTCGTCGCCAACGACAACAATGTTGGCAACGTTGTCATTTCTGGCTCGAAAGCTGGCGTCGATGCGGCGCTGGCGTACGCCAAGGAAAAAGGCGCGCGCGCCATTCCGCTCAACGTCTCGGCGCCCTTTCATTCGCCGCTGATGCAGCCCGCCGCTGATGCGATGGCGGAAGCTCTGGCAAGAGCCGAGATCTCGCCGCTCGCCGTGCCGCTGGTCGCCAACGTCACCGGCCGCCCGGTCAGCGAACCGGCGACGATCCGCAAGCTGCTGGTCGCGCAAGTCACCGGCCGCGTGCGCTGGCGCGAGAGCGTCGAATGGATGGCGCGGCCGAAAGAACAAGAAGGCGGCGGCGTCACGCGCTTCGTCGAAGTCGGCGCCGGCAAGCAGCTTTGCGGCATGGTCAAGCGCAACGCGCCGGAGGCCGAAGCGATCGCCCTGAACGAGCCGGGCGACCTGGAAGCCTTTGCAAAGAGCGTTTGATGCCGCTTCAAGTTGCGCTGCTGCGGGGCGTCAATCTCGGTAAGCGCCAAGTGGTCATGAGCGAACTGCGCGCGCTCGTGGAGGGCGCGGGCTATGCCAACGTCAGGACCCTGATCGCCAGCGGCAATCTCATTCTCGACGCCAAGCAGAAAGGCGCGAAGCTCGAGACAGCGCTGGAAAAACTTATGCTCGACGGCCTTGGGCTCAAGACGAATGTGTTCGTCCGTAACGCCGAAGAGCTTGACTCCATCATTGTCGCCAACCCGTTCAACGCGTTCGCCCAAACAAATCCGAACTTTCTGGTCGTCAGTTTCATGCGCGCGCCCGTGACAGACGCCGAGATGGACGCCATGAAGAAAACCGCCCTGACCGGCGAAGAAATCAGGCCGGGCGAGCGCTGCCTCTACATCAAGTTTCCGCAAGGCCAGGGGCCGTCAAAGCTGAAAACGCCGAAGCTCACCTCCGCGCGAAACTGGAATACGGTCACAAAACTTGCGGCCGCGCTCCGTGGAGCCTAAGCGCTCCGCGCGCGCGGCCGCGCTAAGTGAACCGGCCGCAGTGCAAGTGTTTGTGGAGGTTTGATGGACGCACTTCCCAACTACGGCCTCGCCAACACCGTGACCGGCTTCGCTACGCTATTTTCTGGACTGATCGCCCTCGCGCTTTGTTGGCTGGTGGCCAAGCATCCGCCGCGCTGGATGCTTGTCTATTGGCTCATTGTCGTCACCGGGGTGTTCACCATCACGCTGCACGGCTTCGGCGAGACTAACCCGGTGCTGGGAGAGCGGTGGGTTTGGGCGTTCCTCGACACCGGCTCGAACATCGTGGTGGCTTGGGGCATCGCGCGCGCGGTCTTGATCGATTTCTACAGCGCACGGACGCAGGCTTGGGCGCGTCCCTTGGCGCTTGTCCTTATGCTCATCGGCATTGTGTGGCATTACCAGGATCGCGCCAGCGCGGGCGGCTATCTAGTTGGTCTTGGCGCATGGGGCGGCTTCAATCCGGGGGAGGCATGGCTGATCGTGTTTTCCATCGCCAACACGGCTCTCTTCTACGTGAAGCGCCGCGCGATCCCGGCGCGCGCCATGCCGGTGCTGCTGTTGGTGACAGGGATTTTTCTGGCTGGGCTGGGGCTCGCCAGCGCGCCCAATGACACTATCGTCTTTCCCTTCCTGAGCCTGCATGCGCTCTGGCATCTGGTCGGCGCTTTTGGCTTCGTCGCGCTCTGGCTTTTCAACGATCTGCGCTTCCGCGAAAGCTGAGTTGGTTTAGGGCGGAGCCTCCGATAGAAAGCCGAGGTTGGCGGGGGCCTTCACCCCTCGAACCGGCGATGGGGCAGCGGTATGTTCAATCTCAACGGAAAAACCGCGCTCGTGACCGGCGCTTCGGGCGGCATTGGCGGGGCGATCGCCAAGGCGCTGGCGGCGCAGGGCGCGCGCGTGGCGCTCTCGGGAACGCGCGTCGAGGCGCTGGAGAAAGTGCTCGTCGAACTGGGCGGCGACCACGCGATCACGCCCTGCAATCTTTCCGATTCCGGCGCTGTCGATGCGCTGATCGGTCAGGCCGAGCAGGCCCTGGGCGGACGGCTCGACATCCTCGTCGCCAACGCTGGCATCACCAAGGACGGACTGTTGCTGCGTATGAAGGACGAGGACTTTCAGAGTGTCCTCAAGATCAATCTGGAAAGCTATTTCCGGCTCTCGCGCGCGGCTTTGCGCAATATGATGAAGAACCGCTGGGGACGGATCATCGCCATTACGTCAGTGGTGGGCGTCACCGGAAACCCCGGACAGGCGAATTACGCCGCCTCGAAAGCCGGCATGATCGGCTTCACCAAGGCGCTGGCTGCCGAGGTCGCCAGCCGCAACGTCACGGCCAATTGCATCGCGCCGGGTTTTATCGCTTCGCCGATGACGGATGTGCTGAACGAAGCCCAGAAGGGCGCGCTGCTCGGCAAAATCCCCGCTGGACGCCTTGGCGAGGGCTCTGATGTAGCAGCCGCAGCGGTTTACCTGGCCAGTGAGGAAGCCGCCTACATGACCGGGCAGACGTTGCACGTGAATGGCGGGATGGCCATGATCTGAGGGGCCTCCCTGCAGACCCAATGGTGAAAAGGGCTTGCGCCGGGGCGCGCCTGTGGTCAAAAGGCCGCTCACAAGCGCTCTTCGGGGCGTGACTATTTTTTCAGCACCAGCGAGGCGTGCATGTCGGAAGTTTTTGAGCGCGTGAAGGCGATCGTGATCAAGCATCTCGAAGCCCCGCCGGAGAAGGTCACCGAGAAGGCTTCCTTCATCGACGATCTGGGCGCGGACAGCTTGGATAACGTCGAACTGGTGATGGCGTTCGAGGAAGAGTTCGGCATCGAGATCCCGGACGACGCGGCCGAGCACATCCAAACCGTCGGCGACGCAGTGAAATTCATTTCGGAGAAGCAGGGCTAAGGCCCTGCGCACGCGCATGCGGCGCGTCGTCATCACAGGCATTGGGCTGGTTACGCCGCTGGCGGGGAATGCCCCAGCGACGTGGGAGCGTCTGCTTGCAGCGAAGTCCGGCGCGGATAAAATCGAACACTTCAAAGTGGACGATCTGCCGTCCCGGATTGGGTGCTTGGTGCCGCGCGTCGATGGGCGCGGCGGCGGCGCAGGCGATCCGCACGCTTTCAATCCAGACAACACGCTCTCGCCGAAAGAACAGACGCGCGTCGACGATTTCATTCTCTATGGGATCGCCGCCGCCGACGAAGCTGTGGCCGACAGCGGCTACAAGGCCGAAACCGGCGAGCAGAAGAACCGCGCCGGCGTCCTTATCGGTTCGGGTATCGGCGGCATTAACGCGATCGCCAACAATGCGCTGCTGCTTGAAGAGAAGGGCCCGCGCAGGCTCTCGCCGTTCTTTATTCCGAGCGCTCTGATCAATCTGGCGTCGGGCCAAGTCTCGATCCGTCACGGGTTTCGTGGACCGAACCATTCGGTGGTCACGGCGTGCGCCACCGGCGCGCATGCGGTGGGCGATGCGGCGCGTCTGATCGTGCACGGGGACGCCGATGTCATGGTCGCGGGCGGCGCCGAGGCGGCGATCTGCCGGCTTGGGCTGGCTGGCTTTTGCGCTTTGCGCGCTGTGTCTTCGGGCTTCAACGAAACGCCGGAGAAGGCCTCTCGCCCGTATGACAGGGACCGCGACGGTTTCGTCATGGGCGAAGGCGCAGGATGCGTGGTGCTCGAAGAGTACGAACACGCCAAGGCGCGGGGCGCGAAGATTTACGCGGAAGTCAAAGGCTACGGCCTCTCGGGCGACGCCTACCACATCACCGCGCCGTCCGATGACGGCGACGGCGGCTTCCGCGCCATGACTCTGGCGCTGAAGGATGCGGGGCTCGCTGCCAGCGACATCGATTACGTCAACGCGCATGGCACCTCGACGCCGCTCGGCGATGAGATCGAGTTGAAGGCGGTGGAGCGCCTGTTCGGCAAAGCCGCCGGGAACATCTCGCTCTCGTCCACGAAATCCGCCATCGGCCATCTGCTCGGCGCGGCCGGCGCGGTCGAGGCGATCTTTTGTGCGCTGGCGATCCGGGACGGCATCGTTCCGCCGACGCTGAATCTGGAGAACCCCTCGGTCGAGAGCGCCATAGATTTGACGCCGCTGAAGGCCAAAAAACGCTCGGTGAAAGCGGCGATGTCAAATTCGTTTGGGTTTGGCGGAACCAACGCCGCGGTGATTTTGACAGCGGTGGATTGATGGCCCGGTTTGAACCTCGTCGCAGCGGCGGCGGATTTGGTTCTTTTCTGTTTTGGGGGGCGGTCGCAATCGGCGCCGCCGCACTTTTTGCTTTCGCCTTCTTTTCGACCGCTGTCGGGCGGCCGGGGCCGTCAACGACGGAGACAGCGTTCGTGGTTGAACGCGGCGCCACCGGCGCATCCATCGCCGCAGCGCTCGAAGAACAAAATCTCGTCACGGATGCGCTGCTGTTTCGCGTCGCGAACCGCCTCTATGCCGGCGGCCAGCCGCTACAGGCGGGCGAGTATCAGATCCCTGCGCAGGCTTCAGTGAAGCAGATCGTAGAGATGATTTCCGGCGGCGATGCTCTGCAGCACGCGCTGACGTTCCCGGAAGGCATCACCATCGACGGAGTGATGCGCACGTTAGAAGAGTCCGACGTGCTGACCGGCGATATGCCCGAGGCGCCGCCAGAAGGCTCGATCCTGCCCGACACTTATCACGTCCAACGCGGCATGACGCGCGCAGCGTTGTTGCAGCAGATGCGCGACGCGCACGATCGCGCGGTTGCGGAGGTGTGGGCGAGCCGGGCGGAAAATCTGCCGCTGGCTTCCCCGGAAGAACTCGTGACACTCGCGTCCATCGTGGAGCGGGAAACTGGCGTCGGCTCTGAGCGTCCGCTGGTGGCGTCCGTGTTCGTCAACCGCCTGCGCCGGCCGATGCGGCTCGAGACCGATCCCACCATCATCTACGGGGTCTGCAAGGCGCATCCCAATCGTTGCCGGGACGGGCGCCTCGTCGATGCGCAAGGCAACCGGCGCACTATCCGCGCCAGCGAGATCGCGCTCGACACCGGATACAACACTTATCGCATCGACGGCCTGCCGCCGACGCCGATCTCCAATCCTGGCCGCGCGGCGCTTGAAGCGACCGCCAACCCGGCGGAGTCGCGCGCGCTCTTCTTCGTCGCTGACGGCACCGGCGGGCACGTATTTGCCGAGACGTTGGCCGAGCATAACGCCAATGTCGCGCGCTGGCGGGTGATCGAACAGCAGCGCCTCGCGGCCGAGCGGGCCGGGCGCTAAGAGCACAGGGTTCGCTCTGGTTGGTCGTTACTGCGAGATGATCGCTTGGATCAGCGCGGCGATGGCGCCGTGAAAGAACCCCGCAAACATCGTCCCGGCGAAGAGCCCGGCGAGCGCCCCGGAGACCGCCTGACCTTCGCGCCAAGCCAGTATCGCGCCCACGAAGGCGCCGAGCATGGCCTCTAAGCCGCCTTGCGAGAACAGCACGGCACACACAGCCAGCGCAGCAGCTAGGATAAATGTGTCCAATGTCAGGTAACGCGAAAAGCCCAGGGTGCGCCTTTGACGCGTCCGCTGCGCGCTGGCCAATGTGGTCGTCAGACTCATGCCTGCCCCCATGGGTAACTCGGCCGGGTTGTGACTGAGTCGGATAAAGCGCGCGTGACACTTGGCGCACAAATGCGCGAAAAGGGGCCATGACCATCTCAGGCATGACCGGATTCGCCAGTGCGGAGGGCGAGCATGCGGGCCAACGTTGGATCTGGGAGCTGCGCAGCGTCAATGGCCGCGGACTCGATCTGAAGCTGCGCATGCCTGCTGGCTTCGACGCGCTGGAGCCGCAGGCGCGCGCCGCCGCGAGCGCCAAGTTTAAGCGCGGTTCGGTGCAGGCGTCGCTGAACTTGGCGCGCGATCCGGCCGCGGCGCCGTCGCTGAGAATCGACATTGCGCTCGTCGAACGATTGGTCGCGGCGGGCGAAGCGTTTGCCGGCCGCGTGGGGCCGCCGAGCTGGGACGGTCTGCTCGGCGTGCGCGGCGTGCTGATGGCGGAAGACGCCGCGGACGTGACCGACGAGGCGCGCGCCGCCTTCGAGGCCGCGCTGCTCAAAGGCTTCAACAGCGCGCTCGAGATGCTGGCGCAGGCGCGCCAAGCCGAGGGACGCATGCTTGCGGCAATGTTTTCCGATGCGGCTGACCGCATGGACGCGCTGATCGCGGCGGCGCGCTCATCCGCCGCCGCGGCGCCAGC
Source organism: Hyphomonadaceae bacterium (assembly GCA_014378995.1). Taxonomy (GTDB): domain Bacteria; phylum Pseudomonadota; class Alphaproteobacteria; order Caulobacterales; family Aquidulcibacteraceae; genus Vitreimonas. The sequence goes on along the minus strand of JACMMP010000198.1, from coordinate 12,078 downwards.
GGCGGCTTTGGAGCGCATCCGTCAGCGGCTGGAAGCGCTGGCGCCGGACGTAAAGTTCGATCCGGCGCGCTTAGCGCAGGAGGCGGCGATCGCGGCGACGAAAGCCGATGTGCAGGAAGAGTTGGAGCGCCTGGCCGCGCACGCTTTGGAGTTGCGCTCGCTATTGACGAAGCCTGAACCCGCGGGGCGAAGGCTGGATTTCCTCAGCCAGGAGCTGACGCGCGAAGCCAACACGCTGTGTTCAAAGTCGGCGGATTTGGAACTGACGCGCATCGGACTCGATCTCAAAACCGTGGTCGATCAGATCAAGGAGCAGGCGGCCAATGTTGAATGAACATGTCGCACGGCGCGGGCTCATGTTCGCGCTGTCGAGCCCCTCGGGCGCCGGCAAATCGACGCTGGCGCGCAAGCTGATCGAGGACGATTCCAACATGGCGCTGTCGGTTTCGGCGACTACACGGCCGCGGCGCGGCAACGAGATCGACGGGCGCGAGTATAAATTCATGGCCCGCGAAGAATTCGAGCAAATGGCGGACCGCGGCGAATTTCTCGAACACGCCATGGTGTTCGGCAATCATTACGGCACGCCGCGCGCCTCCGTCGATGCGCTGCTCATCCAGGGCCGCGACGTCTTGTTCGATGTCGATTGGCAAGGCGCGCGAGCCCTGCGCGCTGCCGCGCCGGAAGACGTGGTGGGCATCTTCATCCTGCCCCCATCGATGTCGGAGTTGGAACGGCGCCTGCACACGCGTGCCGAGGACAGCGAAGAGGTGATCGCCAAGCGCATGGCCCGCAGCGCCGACGAAATTTCGCATTGGGAAGAATACGATTACGTGCTGGTCAACACATTGCTCGAGCAGACTCTGGTGCAGATCAAACAAATCCTCGCGGCAGAGCGGCTGAAGCGCCACCGCCAGATGTGGTTGTCGCTACACGTGGAGCGGCTGAAGCGGGGGATTTGAGCCTTGCACGCCGGTCTCATGGGTTTGTTCATATTGTTCGCCGGGTCGTGCACGCCCTTGCGCGGACCGCAGTCGGAGTTGGCGCAATTCAACGCGTGGGTTGCCGCGGCGCCGGATCGGGCGGCGACGTTTGCGCGCTTCGAAGCGATGTTGGAGCAGGCGGACGTCGCCGAGGTTGTTCCAGCGCATCAATTGTGGCTGGTTGACCGCCTCCGTCCGGAGTGTGTGACGGCGCCTTATGTGGTTCCGGCGGAGGAGGCTTGGCCAAACATCGTTCCGGCGTTGCGCTTCATCCGCGATCACGTGAAGCCGGCGGTGGGCGACGTGGCGGTGGTGTCGGCCTATCGCGACGCCGCGTTCAACACCTGTATGCGCGGCGCTGCGCAAAGTGCGCATCGCTCCTTTCATGCGCTCGATCTCGTACCGCTCAATCGCGCCTTGGGACGAGAAAATCTGATCGCGTTGCTTTGCCCAATTCATGCAATGGCCGGCGCTCGCGACGGAATCGGTCTGGGGATTTATACGGGCCAGCGCTTTCATATCGATGCGCGCAGCTTCCGCGGCTGGGGGCCGGATTATCGGCGCGCCACGTTTCCTTGCGACGGCGATTAGCTGCGCGCGCGCCAAGCTTCCGCCAGCCGCCGAAAGCCCGCTTGGTCAATCTCCTCCGCGCGCGCCGTCGGCCTAAGCTCAGCGGCCGCGAGCAACGCTTCAGCCTCGGGCGTCAGCGAACGCAGCGCGCTTCGCAGCATCTTACGCCGCTGTCCAAACGCGGCGGCAGTGACGCGTTCGAGCGCGTCGAGGTGCGGGTAGGGATCGGCTCTATCCGTCAAGCGCACGATGGCTGAGGCGATTTTTGGCGGTGGCGTGAAGGCGCGGGGGCCGACGGTGAATTCGAGGCGCGCGGTGCAGCGGGCTTGGGCGAGGACGGCGAGGCGGCCGTATGCGTCGCTGCCGGGTTTTGCGACGATGCGCTGGGCAACTTCTTTTTGAAACATGAGGATCATGTCGCCGCGCCATGGACCAGCCTTCAGCCATTTCACCAAAAGGGGCGTGCCGACATTGTAGGGCAGGTTGGAGATGATGGCGGCGCGTCCGCCCTCGCTCCATTGCTCTTGCAGCAGCGCTTCTTCGTCCGCCTCAAGCGCATCGCCTTGCACTATGCGCAGCCGCCCTGCGCTCCATTCGATCAGCGGTTCGAGCAGGGGGATGAAGCGCGCGTCTTTCTCGATCGCGACGACGTGCGCGCCGGCTTCGAGCAAAGCGCGGGTGAGGCCGCCGGGACCCGGACCGACTTCGATGACGCGTGAGCCGGTAAGATCGCCCGCGGTTTTGGCGATGCGGCGGGTGATATTGAGGTCGAGCAGGAAATGCTGGCCGAGACCTTTGTTGGCCCAGAGGCCATGCGCTTGGAGTTCGTCGCGCAACGTTGGCAACTCATCCGCATTCATGCGCGCGAACGGCGCTCAGCCATCTCCCCGGCGAGCTTTAGCGCAGCGCGGAAACTGTCGGCGCGGGCGAGGCCTTTGCCGGCAATGTCGAAGCCGGTGCCGTGATCGGGTGAGGTGCGGATGGTCGGTAGGCCAAGCGTAATATTCACCGCGTCCCAGAAGTGGAGTGTCTTGATCGGGATGAGACCCTGGTCGTGGTAGAGCGCGATCACGGCGTCGTAGCGGCGCCGTGCGTCCTCGTGGAAGAGCGCGTCGGCGGAACGCGCATCGCTCACATCCCATCCTTCCTCGCGCAGCATGGCGGCGGCGGGATCGACGATGTCGATCTCTTCGCGGCCGATATTGCCTTGCTCGCCGGCGTGCGGATTGAGCCCAGCGAACACGATGCGCGGGGCGGCGATTCCGAAATCGCGCTGTAGCGCTTGCCCAAGAACGCGGCCGACGTGAACAAGGCGTTCGCGCGTCAGCGCCGTGGGTGCTTGCGCGAGCGGCGTATGGATGGTGGCGAGCGCGACTTTGAGCGACGGGCCGGCCAGCATCATCACCGGGCCGCGTTCGTGCGCCCACGCATCTTGTTCGGTCAGATGAGCGATGAACTCGGTGTGGCCGGGAAAACCGAAATCGGCAGTGTGCAGCACCGCCTTGGCGATCGGCAGCGTCACCAGCGCGGACGCTGCGCCCTTGCGCACGGCGGCGACGCCGCGTTCGATGGCGGCGATGGTGGCTTCGGCGTTGACCGGATCGGGCGCGCCCGGGGTTTCCTCCATCGCCAGTGGAACGTGCAGCACACCCAGCGCATCGCTGGCGGCGCCGAGCTTGGCGGCGTCCCCGACGACATTCAGTTTCGGCTTTGGCGCGCCTATGCGCACGCTGGCCCGTTCGAATGCGTCAGGATCGCCGACCAAAAAGAACTGCGGCGCGCCATCCCGCTCAGCCCATACGCGCGCCGCCAGTTCGAGGCCGATCCCGGCGGGATCGCCCATCGAAACGGCGAGCGGCTTCATAGCGTCACTGCGTGCGCGTGATGATCGTCGCTTCACGGCGCAGGTTGCGCAGGTAGCGTTGCGATAGCATCGCGAGTTCCTGATCGCGCAGGCGGTTCTCGATCTGCTCACGGTCGGGGACGCCGCCGCCGCCGGCTTCGCGCGCGCAGACGACGATGGTATTCACCTGTTCGCCATTGACGATGACCGGCGCGGCGCGTCCGACGGCGACGCCGGTGATGCGGTCGCGAATGGCGGGCGACAGATCCGATTCTTGCGTTTGGCCCAGATCGGCGATCTCAGCGCCTTGGACGTTGGAAATCCGACTGGGGAGATTGCCGCAGCCTTCGATGCGTTGCTGCACACGTTCGAGCGCAGCTTGGCGCGCGACCGGAGCGCTAATCTGGCGAAGCGAGACGATCGAGGTTGAACCGGCAGCGGCGCCCGCGCGGCGCTCGCGCATGGCGATGATGTAGACGCCGTTCTGCGTGCGCACGGGCAGCGAGACTTGGCCCGCTTGCAACTGATCGGCGATCGGCTGCAGTTCCGGCGCAAGTTCTGGCGCGGCGATCCAGCCGATGTCGCCGCCGGCGGCCGCGGAGGGCGCCTGGGAAAACTGACGCGCGACGGATGGGAACGGAGCGCCGCGCTGCATGTGTTCGAGCAGGCGCATGGCGCCTTGCTGCATCTCGGTGAATTCTTGCTCGCTTTCCGCAGGCAGGAAGATTTCCGAAATTTGATATTGCGGGCGAGTCGCGTTGGCGGCAATGCGCTGCTGCGTTTCGCGGATTTCCACTTCCGAGACGCGCACGCGATTGCCGTACATGCCGGAGATCAGCCGCTGCCAAGCAATGTCCGCTTCGATCTGCGAGCGCAGAGTGCCGATGTTGACGCCGGCGCGGCCGAGTGACTGCGTCAGCCCTTCCACGGTGGTTTCGTTTTGCTGGGCGATATCGGCGAGCCGGCGGTCGATCGTGTCTGGCGTGACGGTGACCTCGTAGTTTGCGGTCTCTTGCAGTTGAAGGCGCTCATCGACGAGATCGCGCAGCGCCTGGGCGCGGGCGCGTTGCTGCATTTCGGCCGTCGCGTCGATGCCCGACGAGACCAGCAGCAAGGTCGCGCGCTGGCGCACGTCGAAGGTCGAAATGGCGTGGTCGTTGACGATCGCGGCCACACCTTCGGCGTTCTGAGCCACAGCCGGGGCCGCGCCTAGCGCCGCCGCCAGTACCGCCGCGGCGGAAACATGCTTCCAGTTCATTTCTCGTCTGCTCCGCCTCAGCTTCCGCCGAACACCCCGAGCGAACGCAGTCCGATCCGGATCTGCACACCCTCATCTGGGCCGAGTTGCCCCAACTGAATTTCCCGCCGGGTGTAGGAAATCTCAAGGAAGGTGCAATCGTCCTCGTAAATGGCGCGGATGTCCTGGCGCAGATTTATGTCTGAATCGAGGTCTCTAGTCAGTGAAGCCTGCATCCGCCAGCCACGAGCGAGGTCCACACCAAGGCTCGTGGTAATTTCCTCGTTCGGGTCCGCCGGGTCAAACTGGAGCGACTCGTCCACGTTATAGTAGCGGGCATAGCCGCTAAAGCGGCCGACCGCGCCCCTGACGCCAAAGTCGATGCGCTGTATTTCCAACGTTTCGTCTTCGAGGCGAACGCGCGCTTCGGCGCCGAAATTGCGCCCGAGATCGACCTGGCCCGAGGCGACCCAGTCGGTGCGCTGGCCGTCGAGATTGTTCTGCTGCGTGAAGCCGGGCGCCTGTTCGTCGCGCCAACGGCGGCCGAAAATGAGCGAGGCGCTCTCACCTGAATGCGCCCGCGCCGTCGCCCGCACACCCGCGCTGACGCGGCCGCCAGGTTCCCAAAGGTCGTAATTGGGGGCGGCGTTGGGCCGGAACAGGTTCGAATCGTCCAATTCGAAACCAAGGCTGTCTTCGTTGATGTTGAGCGGCGCGGTGGGATCGTCTGAAGCGATCGCCGCCATCACCACGGGCTCGACGATCAAGTCGAAGCGCTCGCCCGGACGCATGAATGGCCAGCTGACTTCGGCGCCGGCGAGCCCAAGCCCGCGCGTGAACGTCTCGTACTCGTCTTCGCTGGTTTCGATCTGATAGGCGTCAGCCCGCACCTGGGCGAATGGGCTGAGCACCATGCCCGGTCCGAACACCGCATCGCGCCGCCAACTCGCTGACGCTGAAACGCGCGCCGTGCTGCCTTCAAAGCCCGGCGTCAGTCCGTTGTCGTCGCGCGACAGCACCGCCGTGTTGGCTTGCAGACGCACTTGGCCATTGAGCACTGGTTCGGTGAGGACGTGATCGGTTTCCGCGAACGGCAAGATTAGCGGCAGCAGGTCGGATGTGTCTTCCTCGCGCAAGCCTTGGAAGCTGATCGAAGCGATCGAGCTATAGGAATTTTCGCTCTGGCCAATGGCGAACAATTGCGACAGCAGGCGCAATTCCTGGCCGATATAGGGGCCGCGACGCTCGCCTGCGCCGTCAATGTCGTAGCGGCGCAGATATTGATCGTCGTAGGCGCGTTCTAGGCCGAAGCCCCAATCCCAATAATCGTTGACCTCGAAGCGGCCTTCGCCGAACGCGCTGTACCGGAAGGCGCTGTCGCCGTAGCGGCCGTCTTCATCGAACAGACGCTCATCGGTGAATGTCGTCTCAAGCGACATCTGCCCCGACCAGAAGCGTTTGCGATAATCGACGCCAAGCAGCGGATTGACGTTGCCGTGCAGCCGGAGCGAAGCGGTCAGGTCTTGGGAAGGCGAGATCGCCCAATAATAAGGCTGCTCGTAGAAGGTGCCGAGGCGGCGGTTGCGGCCGATGTCGGGCGGCAGCAGCCCCGATGCGCGGCCGACCGTTGGATCGGGGTGCGCGAAGTATGGAATGTAGAGCACCGGCACGCCGACGACTTCGAGCACCGCCCCCTGATAGGAGATCGTACGCGTGTCGCGGTTCTGCACCGCGCGCCGCGCGCGCAGGCTCCACGTTGGCGGACGATCGCCGGCTTCGCAGATCGGGCAGCTCGTATAGATGACGTTGCTGAGTTCGCTCTGACCCTCGCCGCGCCGCACCGCACCGCGCGCAGCCAACGTGCTTGAATCGCCGAGACGCGCGCGTAACTCCCGCGCCGCGCCGACGTTCATTGCTTCGTCGGCCTCGATCTCCTCGGCGTAAGTGACTGAGCCATCTTCGAGCGCGATCTGCACGTTGCCAGATGCGCGGATCGCGCCGGTGTTCAGATCGTAGATCAGGCGGTCCGACCGCATCGTGCGGCCCTGATAGCGGACCTGCACGTCGCCCTGTGCTGTGATGACCCGCGCTTCCTGGTCATCGATCAGTTCGTCCGCTTCGAGTAGAACACTTTCATTCTGTTCTGCGGGCGCGTTAGGCGTCTCGACCGGCGGGGTTTGCGCCAGCGCGGCGGAGCCTACGCTCACGGCCAGCGCGGCAGCCAGCGCCGCCCAGCCAAACGGCGTCCGCTCGGCCGACCGGCCAGCCATCTCCCCCGAACGGCTCATCCGCATCCCTCTGCGACTCCAATGATTACCTAGACGGCTGCGGCCAGAGGCGTCCAGCGCCGGACGCCGCACGGGGGAAGTGTTTCACACTCTGTTGCCGATCAGCCGTCTTCCAGGAAGGCCACCATGGCGAGAGCGATGAACATCCCCGCCAGCGGCGCGCTCCAGGCGGCCACGGCCGCCGGCACGGTCTGGGTCATGGCGAAGGCGCCGGCGAGCTGGCTGTAAAAGAACAGAAAGAGACCGATGCCGACGCCCATCGCCCCCCATTTGGCCAGATTGCCCAGCCGCTGCAGCTGTAGCGAAAAGGCCGCGCCCAGCCCCGCCATGACGGCGAGCAGCAGTGGGTAGGCGAGCAGGCTCTGCCACTTCAACTCGTAGCGGGTGGGTGCAAATCCCGCCTGCCTTGCCTCATGGATGAACCCCGGCAGTTCCCAGAACGACAATGTTGCGGGCGTAACGAAACGGTTGATCAGCTCTGTCGCATCGAGGGTGGTGGGGATCGCCAGGTGCGCATGGCGCTGGGGGCGCCCGCCGGGGGCCGCTTCCACCAGATTGGTCAGTTGCCAAAAGCCAGGCTTCAGTTGCGCCGTCTCAGCGCTCATGCGCCGGCTGAAGCGCAGCGCGTCGTCGCGCACCTCGAAGAACATAAAGGTTGCGCCGCGCAAAACCGTGCCGCTGGAATCGACGCCATCGGCATGGATGACGACCTGGCCTTCGCGGTCGCCTTGGCGAATCCAAATGCCGTTCTCGCCGGCTTCGGCCCCGAAAGTAGAGAGCGCGTCTTCCTTCTCCGCTTCGAATGCCTGGTAGAGCCGGGCGCCGAGCGGATTGAGCGTGGTGATAGCGATGATTCCGAGCGTAGCGCCGACAAAGGCTGAGGGCGTGAGAAAGCGCCACGCGGAAACCCCGGCGGCCCGCATGGCCACCAGTTCGCTGGACCGGTTGAGGCCGATGATCGCCATCATCGTCCCGGCGAGGACGACAAACGGCAGCGTCTGCTCCACAAGCATCGGCGTTTTCAGGAGCGTGAGCCGCAGAGCCTCGATCAGACCCAGGTCGGCGCGTGTGCCGACGGTGCGCATCTGCTCGACCAAATCGATGAGCAGAATCGACGCGAGCACCGCAATCATCGCCACCGCTACGCCGCTGACGACGCGGGTGATGATGTAGAGTCCCAAGCGCGAGAACAGGAAGTTCATGCCCGCGCCTCCGTTATCACTGAGGGGCCAATCGAGTGACGCTTTCGCCGGGCGCCCTTGCCGCCCAACAACGCCGCCGCGATCAGCGTAACCACAATTGGCAGAGCGTATTGCAAGGCGTTGAGCTGCGGCGCGTCAGAGGCTGCCGCCTGCACCGCAAGCGCCGCAAGGCGCACCAAAAGCGCCCAAACGGCTGCGATCATGATACGCCTGCCATAACCGCGGCGGCTGAACTCGCCCACCAAAACGCCCGCAAGCGCGATCATCGCCAGCGCAATGTTCAAGACCGGCGCAGAGAGACGTGCGTGGGCTTCGGCGAGAAATTGATCGACGTTGCGTTGGTCGTAATGCGACGTGAGGTCAGGAAAAAAGAGTTCGTAGAGGCTGCGGTCCGAGGCTTTCAGAAAGAAGAAGTCCGGCTCCTCGGCCATTTCCGTCCCCATTTGCAGCACGTAGCGATCGAAATCGAGCACGTCGACGTTGCCTGATTCAGATTGGCGCTGGATTTGCCCATCGCGCATGACGACTGCCGGCGCGCCATCGATAGTTACGATGGCCCCGGCGCGGGCTGTGTAGGTGATGGGATATTCGGGCCGCGCGTCATTGATCAGCAGATCGCGCAACTCGCCCGAGCCGCCGCGCTCGCGCGCATAGAGCGTAAGATTCTCGGCGGGATAGGTGAACGAGCCTTCTTCGATGAGGCTCGAGGCGATGTCCGTCCGCAACGCGTAAAGCGTCTCGCGCCGTTCCGTGAAGGACCACGGCTGCACCACAACGTTAATCGCCAAATGTGCGAGCGCCGCTAACGTTGCAAGCTGCAGGATTGGCCGCGCAATGCGGCGGCGCGAGACGCCGGCGCCATAGAGCACCGCGATCTCGCTTTCCCCTTGCATCCGGTTCAGCGCGTAGACGGTGGCGATGAACACCGCCATTGGCAGGATCAGCGAGATGAGCTGCGGCAAAGCCAAGATAGTGACCCACGCAAAGGCCCATCCGGCGCGGCGGTTGGTAATGATGATGTCGAGCTGATTGAGGCCCTGGGTCAGGATGGCGATAGCCGCCAGCGCGCCGAGGATGGCGAGCAGCGGTCCCAGCGCTTGCCGAAAAATATAGGCCGAAACCGTGTTCATCGCGTCCCTTCGAGCGGCGCCCCGGCGCCGCCCCGTTGTTTGCGCCCAGCCGTCAGCTTTTCAATTGCTTCTGGCATGGCTACCACTGCGCCGACCGAGGTTGAAGCGGGCGTTGGCTCCGTTTCCCCGAGAACGCGGCTTCGAGGATATTCATGGACATCCGTTTTGTGAGCGCCGGCGGCGGCGATGTTGTGGCCATCATGGCGAGCGAGGGCGGCGAGCTGCTGGACGCCGGCAAGGCGCTGGACACTGCGTCCGGCGGCCGTATCGCCCGCGCAATGAAGGCTGCGCGGTTCACCGGCGCGGCTGGGCAGGTCGCCGATATCCTGGCCCCGGACGGCGTGGATTATGGGCGCGTCCTGGTGATCGGCGTCGGCAAGGCTGACGCCGCGGACGCCATGGCGGTGGAACGCTGGGCCGGACACGCGGTGAAACGCACGTTGACCTCGGGTGTGGAAAAGCTCGTGCTGCAGCCGGATTCGTTGCCCGCCGTGTCCAAAGCTGAGGCCGGCGCGCACGCGGCCATGGGCGCTCGGCTCGCCTCGTACCGCTTCGACACTTACCGCACCAAGCTGAAGCCAGATCAAAAACCGGCGCTCCAGGTGGTCGAGATCCTCATGGACGGCACCGCCGCCGCCAAGGCGCGCGCGGAAAAGGACGAGGCCGTGGTCGAGGGTGTCTTCTTCGCCCGCGATCTGGTGAGTGAGCCGCCGAACATCCTTTACCCAGAGAGCTTCGCCGAGCGGTTGCGCGATTTGGAGACCATCGGCGTCGAGGTTGAAATTTTGGAGCCGGCGGCGATGGAGCGGCTCGGCATGGGCGCGCTGCTCGGCGTGGCGCAAGGCTCGGCCCGGGGCGGGCGGCTTGTCACGATGAGATGGAACGGCGCGTCCTCGAAGAAGTCCAAGCCAATCGCTTTGGTCGGAAAAGGCGTGACGTTCGACACCGGCGGGATTTCGCTGAAGCCCGGCGCCGGTATGGACGAAATGAAAGGTGACATGGGCGGTGCCGCCGCCGTGGCTGGCGCAATGAAGGCGATCGCGCTCCGTAAGGCGAAGGCGAACGTCGTCGGCATCGTCGCGCTGGTTGAAAACATGCCGGGGCCATATGCACAGCGCCCGGGGGATATCGTCACGACGATGTCCGGACAGACCATCGAGGTGCTGAACACCGACGCCGAGGGCCGCCTCATCCTCGCTGACGCCGTCTGGTATGCGCAGGACAAGTTCGATCCGAGCGCAGTGATCGATCTGGCCACCCTCACGGGCGCCGTGATCGTCGCGCTCGGCAACGAGCATGCGGGGCTCTTTTCAAATGACGAAGATTTGGCGCACGCGATTACGGCGGCGGCGCAAGCCGAAGGCGAGCCGGTGTGGCGCCTACCGCTCAGCCCCGCCTACGACAAGCTAATCGATACCCCGAACGCCGACATGAAGAACATCGCCGGCAAGCCGGTGGCGGGCTCGATCGTCGGCGCGCAATTCGTCAAGCGCTTCATCAAGGACGGCATGCCGTGGGCGCACCTCGACATTGCCGGCACGGCTTGGAAATCCGGTCCCTATGAAGACCCGATCTCGCCAAGCTGGGCGACAGGCTATGGCGTGCGCCTGCTCAATCGCCTGATCGCGAGCCGCTACGAGGATTGATGGCTGAACTCTGGTTCTACCATTTGGAGCGCTCGGAGCTTGAACGGGCGCTGCCGCCTTTGTTGGAAAAAAGCCTGCAGCGTGGTTGGCGGGCTCTCGTGCGTGCGGGGTCGGCCGAGCGGATGGAGCAGCTCGACGCAGCGATATGGGCGTTTCGCGACGACAGCTTCGTGCCGCACGCGCGCGAGGGCGATCCGGCGCGCCAGCCGGTTTGGCTAACGACGGAATCCGGCAATCCGAACGGCGCGCAGGCGCTGTTCCTCGTCGATGACGCTGAGCCCGGCGATCTCAGCGGGTTCGAACGCGCGTGCCTGCTGTTCAATGGCGCCGACCCGGTTGCCTTGGAATTGGCCCGATCGCGCTGGAAACAGATGAAGGAAGCAGGCGTCACGGCGTCGTACTGGAAGGAAAGCGCCTCCGGGCGGTGGGAGAAGCAGCAATGAAGCGCATTCTCGTCCTGGCGTTGATGAGCGCCGTCGTCGCTGCTTGCACCTATCAAGCGCCGACCTATCGCGACCTCGACCGCATGGCTGCGGCGAGCCAGCGCGAGGCGATCATGAACCGTCCGCCGCCGGACACCTGCCAGATGGCGGCCCATCGCGCGCTTATCGGAACGGACGGCGCATCGATCGACCCTGCGAGCCTGCCGGCAGGCGCCCGCGTCATTTGCCACGAGTGCGCCGTGACGCTGGATTATCGCAGCGGGCGTTTGAATATAGAACTCGGTCCGGACGGCAAAGTCGCAAACCTGCGCTGCGGATGAGAAGGAGGATAACATGCGTGTTCTGATTTTTGCCGCGGCGCTGGCCGCGCTAGCTGCCTGCGGGCAGACCACCGATTCCGCCGACACGCCCGCCGGCGAGACCCCCGCCGTCACCGGCCCGCAAACGGCCGAGGAAGCGACGGCGCAGGATACGTGCGGCGCGGCCCAATATCGCGCCATGGTCGGCTCGCAACTGGCGGCCGTCACGTTTCCGAGCGATGCCGGCATCCGCATCATTCAGCCTGATACGATGGTGACGCAGGACTTCCGTGCTGATCGTCTCAACGTAGTCGTTGACGCGAGCGGCGTGATAACCGGGCTAGAGTGCTATTGATGCGGGCCGCAATCGCCGCGCTGACGCTGATGGTCTGCGCGTGCGCGACGCCGCCGGCCGCGTCGCCCCCGCAGACGGCTGA
>JACMMP010000197.1 GCA_014378995.1 Hyphomonadaceae bacterium | reverse complement strand
TCACCAAGATCGCCTGGAAGCACGGCGTGCAAGTGATGATCGAAGGCCCCGGCCACGTGCCGATGCACAAGATCAAAGAGAACATGGATAAACAGCTCGCAATCTGCGGCGAGGCGCCCTTCTACACGCTTGGACCTCTGACGACCGACATCGCCCCCGGCTACGACCACATCACCTCAGCCATCGGCGCCGCGATGATCGGCTGGTTCGGCACCGCGATGCTCTGCTACGTCACGCCGAAGGAGCATCTCGGCCTGCCCGACCGCGACGACGTCAAAGTCGGCGTCATCACCTACAAACTCGCCGCCCACGCTTCGGACTTAGCCAAAGGCCATCCCTACGCGCGCCTCCGCGACGACGCGTTGTCACGCGCAAGGTTCGAATTCCGCTGGGAAGACCAGTTCAACCTCGGCCTAGACCCCGACACCGCCCGCGCCTACCACGACGAAACCCTCCCCAAAGACGCACACAAAACCGCGCACTTCTGCAGCATGTGCGGGCCGAAATTCTGCTCGATGAAAATCACGCAGGACGTGCGGGATTATGCTGCGAAGAAGGAAGAGGCGGAGCGCGGCATGGCGGAGATGAGTGAGCGGTTTCGAGAAGGCGGTGGGGAGATTGAAGTCCCCATCAAAACTTAGCGCGTTAAAGACCCCTTCTACTCCAGTTTGGCAAAGCTCAGGTGCCGGAAACTCGCTTCCGAAGCGAAGGCGAGAGTGAAGACAACTTCGAAAGGTTCTTGGAAGCCCCCTCGCTCCGGTTCGCAAGGGAAAGGATGCGGAGGGCCATTAACAGCGGCGGCCATCAGCCCGGAGCTATGGCCTAACTTTCCCCAAGCTGGTTCCCAAGTCGAAGCGCGTTGGTGGAGATGAGTGCCAACTTTCGCTATGGCGGCGGGGAGATCGATTTTGCGATCAAGCTTCGCTGAGTTGCTTCTGGAGCAGGCTGGCCAAGTAAGCTTCTAAATCCGAAAAATCTAAGTGGCCTTGGTCCCACGCTCGATCTGCCGCCTCAAGCGCGGCATAATAAGGCGTCCTGCTTTCTCGAATGCGTTCCGGCACTATTTTATCTCCGGGCAGCAATGCACCACTCTTTGTACAGAGAATATAGTAGCACGCTGCACGTGCAGTTCGACCGTTACCCTCAACGAACGGATGAATCCAAAGCATGCGCCATAAGCAGTAAGCCGCCAAAGCAGTCTCGCTCCATGTGTACCAATGCTCATGGATCGTCGAAATCATCCGGTCCATTTGGTCGGGCACTTCCTTGAAGTGCGGAGGCTTGTGTTTCCCTACGTAGATCGGTTGTTCTCGAAATCGTCCGCCCAGTTGGGAGATATTGGCGACGGCGACGTGGTTGAGCGCCCAAAGGACGTATTTGTCAAAAGAGAGCGGACCCTGTTTGAGGCCAATCTCAACGCAATTCGTCAGCAGATCATACTGCCGCGCGAGATTACGCTCCTGGACGAGCGCATATAATTCCGGTTCGTGCTGTTCGCTGACGATCATGAAAATAATTTGGGCGCCTTTCGGCGCCCAAACTCAACCAGTTTTTTGAAGCCTGTTGCTCGTAGATGCGCGCGCTGCGGACTCTTTGGTAATCCGTTTGGCATCCTCGGCCGAGGCATTTCCATAAACGAAACTTGCTCGTTGCTTCTGGAGCTGTTCGTCGGTTAACGGCTTCTCACGAGCCTGTTCTATTAACCGTTTTAGATCGGGCCTCTCAGGCGGCGGCACCATGGCCGTTTTTCGTGTTGCCATCTTAGAATCTCCCCAGACAGGGCATGACCATAACCCTCGAATCCTTACCGACAAGCGGAGGCGCTGTGCGTCGCTCCGTATTTTGTGAGTGCCATTTTTAGTGACCCACCAAATGTAGCGTGTGCAGGTGAAATTTCAAGAACGAATAAGGAACATCTCTATGTGCGGGCGAGGGCGGTCTCGTTGCCAATCTTTGCCAACCGCCCCATCCTCCCCCTAATGGCCACCCGCAACGTCAACCTCACCGACGCCCTCGACCGCTTCGTCGCCGAGCTGGTCGAGTCCGGGCAGTTTCAGAACGCCAGCGAAGTGGTCCGCGCCGGCCTCCGCGCGCTGAAGGCCGAACAAGAAGCGCGCCCCGGCAAAATCGAAGCGCTGCGCGAGGCCATCCAAGCCGGGCTCTCGTCTGGCCCCGGCATCGTCGGGGACGACATTGACGCCTATTTCGAGAAGATGGGCCAAGAGATCGAAGCCGCGTTCGACGCCCAAACCGTCACGCGCACGCCAGCTGAATGAGACGGCTGACCGTGAAGCCGTTCGCGGACTGGGATGTCCGCGGGCTGCTGAAGATGGCGCGCGCCGGATGAGGTTCGCCGACAGCACAGAAGAGGGCTCCCAATGCAAACCCTCCCCGATCTCCTCGCGCCCAATCTCCGCCTCGTCTTCATCGGCACGGCGGCGGGCGCGGTGTCTGCGCGCGTCGGCGCGCATTACGCGAACGCGTCCAACAAATTCTGGCCAACACTGCACGCTGTCGGCCTGACGCCCACGCAGCTTCAGCCGCACGACTTCGTGCGCCTGCTCGATTTCGGCATCGGGCTCACCGATCTTTGCAAAACCCATTCGGGCATGGACCGCGCCATCCCGCCCGCGCACTTCGACGTCGCCGCGCTCCGCGACAAGCTTACGCTCGCCAAGCCTCGCGCCATCGCCTTCACCAGCAAAACCGGCGCAGCGCTTTATCTCAGCACGACCACACGCGCGCTCGCCCTTGGCCAACAGAAGCGCACGGGCGAGGACGAGCCGCTGATTTTCGTCCTCCCCTCGCCCTCCGGCGCCGCCGGTCCGCACTGGCGCATCGCGCCGTGGCGAGAGCTGGCGGCGTGGTTTCACGCCGGCGCATAGCCACCCTGCCTCTAAATCGCCCTGGTTCTGAAACGCTTGCGCAACACCGGCGCAAAACAAGCGGCGCACGCTCGCAGCTGGAGGACGAATTCATGCCGAAGCCGCAGCATGCCCTGATCACGTGGATGATCGCGCTCCTGCCCGCGTTCGCCGCGCTGGCCGGGGCCATCCAAAGCTGAAAAGTTCCCCCGTTGCGAGCGGCGAACGGTGTCTTTAAGTTCGCGCGCACGAGGGACGTTTTTGCAGGCCAATCCGACACAAAGATCTTACGTGCTGCTGGGCGCGGCCCTTGCCTTGCCCATTATCGTGTTGGTGGTGCTGCAGCTCGTCCTCGCGCTCGACGGCGAACGCCAGCGCATCGAGCAAAGCACGATGAACGAGGCCGTGCAGGTCATCCATCTGGCTGACGCCCAAATTCGCTCCGATCTGGCCGTCATGCGCGTTCTCGCAAGCGCCGAAGCCGTCGACCGGCGCGATTGGGCCGAGGTTTTTCCGCGTGCGCGCGAAATCACCGTGCTCAACCGGCACTGGCGCAACGTCGTCATTTCCGATTTGCGGAGTGGCGAGGAAGTGCTGAACCTCGCCCGCCCATATTCATCGCGTCGCAACCCTATAGATCCGGCAATTGCCGCCCGCGATCCGCGCCAGTTTGCAGGCGATGTCGTCCGCGAAGGCGCCGGCTGCCCGTGCGTCTATCTCCATCAACCCATCGGCAGCGACGGCAGATTGCTGCTCACCGTCGCGCTCGATCCGCGCGCCTTCCTGGCTCCCCTGCGGCGCAATACGCCGGCCGGCGCGATCAGCGCGATGGTAGATCGGCGCGGCAATTTCATCGTCCGCAGCCGCGATCAAACCGAGCGCGTCGGCACGCCCGCAACCGAATATGTCCGCAATGCGATCGCCAGCAGCGAGGCGTGGGGCATCTATGACGGGCGCACCTATGAGGGCCTCGTCAATCACAGCGCTTACTACACCTCGCCCCTCAGCGGCTGGTCCGCGCACATCGCTATACCTTCCGCGCTGATCGATCGGCCGCGCACCTACACGTTCATGACGCTGAGCATCGGAACGGTGCTGGCGCTGGCGCTGGCGGGCCTGCTGATCACTTGGGCGCTCCGCGACATCGCTCAGCGACGCCGCGCCGAAGAGCGTCTGGCGCAGACACAAAAGCTGGAAGCCATCGGCCAGCTCACCGGCGGCGTCGCCCACGATTTCAACAATCTGCTGACGGTGATCATTGGCGGCCTAAACATGCTGTTGAAGCGGATCGAAGATCCCAAGCAGCGTCAGATCGCCGAGCACATGCTCGACTCGGCTAACCGCGGCGACAAGCTGACCAAGCAATTGCTGGCGTTCTCGCGCGGCAAGCAGATGGAGCTGGCGCCGGTCGATCTGCTGCAGCTCGCCCCAGGCATGGAAGAGCTGCTGCGCCGCTCCATCGACCCTGGCCAGACCTTGGAAATCAACATCGATCCCGAGGCGTGCTGGGTGCGTAGCGACGCAAATCAGCTTGAACTCGCGATTTTGAATCTCGTCATCAACGCCCGCGACGCCATGCCGGACGGTGGGCATATCGAGATCGCCGCCAGCCCATCTTCGCGCAAAGGCTTCATCGAACTCACTGTTCGCGATGCCGGCCTCGGCATGCCGAAAGAGGTCGTCGATCGCGCGCTCGAACCGTTCTTCACCACGAAGCCGATCGGCAAAGGCACGGGGCTTGGGCTGAGCCAAGTGTACGGCGCCGCGCAGCAATCCGGCGGCTCGGTGGAAATTGAGAGCCAAGTCGGCAAAGGCTCGTTGGTGCGTCTGCTGCTTCCCTGCGCGGAAGAGCCGCTTCATGCGCAAGCCGAGCCGCACCCAGAGGCTGAGCTGGCGCCAGCGCGACAGTCTGGACAACGCATACTTGTTGTCGATGACGAACCAGGTGTTCGCGCCTTCATCGCCGGCGCCTTGCGAGACGCCGGCTATGTCGTTTCAGAAGCGGGCCATGCCGGCGACGCGCTGCAAGCGCTCGAGGCGCAGCGGCCAGACCTCTTGGTGACGGATTATTCGATGCCCGGCATGACCGGCCTCGAACTCGGTGAGCGGGCGCGCGAACGGTTCGAAGGCCTCAAAGTGCTGATCGTTTCGGGCTACGCCGACGCCGAAGCCATAGAAGCTTCGCCCTCGAACCCGACGCTTTTGCGCAAGCCTTTCGATGAAAATGCATTGCTAAGGGCGATCAGAACGATGCTCGCCGCGTAACACTTTGCTCACGCCGATCATGTGACTCTGCAACCGCTTCCCTTCGCGGGGAACGCCACTAAGTTTCTGCGCGGAGGAGCGGATGGGCCCGGTTGCGCGTATCGCGCGAGAAATGCGGTTTCTGGATGGGTTGGCGCGCACGCTCTGGAGCGTACGCAAAATCGACCCTGACTCGGACGTGCTCATCTGCGACGATTTCGAACAAGAGGTCGATAAGTTCGCCGATCACACCGCGCTCCTGTTCGAAGGCGAGCGCTACACGTATCGCCAACTCGACGCGCTCGCCAATCGCTTCGCCGCGTGGGGCGATGCGCAGGGTCTCAAGGCTGGCGATACGGTCGCGCTGTTCCTGCCGAACCGCGCCGAATACGTGCCGGCGTGGATGGGCCTTGCGAAAATTGGCGTCGCAAGCGCATTGATCAACAACAATTTGACCGGCGTTGCGCTCGCCCATTGCCTAGCCATTTCGGGGGCCGATCACGTCATCACCGATCAAGAGACGATTCAGGCTACCGGGACGATCCGCGCCGGATTGCCGAGGCCGCTCACCTATTGGCTGATCGATGCGACAGCGCGCGACAGCGCGCATCGAGCGCTGGATCTAAGAACGCCAAAGATTGCGCCGGAGCGACCCGCACGCGGGCGACGTACTGGACTGAAGGCGCGCGATGTGGCGCTTTATATCTATACGTCCGGCACAACCGGGCTGCCGAAAGCCGCGAAGATCACGCACATGCGGGCTCAGCTTTACATGCGCAGCTTCGCTGGCGCGACGAAGGCGAACGCCGAGGATAAGATCTATTGCGTGCTGCCTCTCTATCACGCCACCGGCGGGCTGTGCGGCGTCGGCGCCGCGCTGTTTAAGGGCGGCACGTTAGTGCTGCGGCGAAAATTTTCCGCCACGCATTTCTGGGACGATGTGGCCGAGCATGGCTGCACTATTTTCGTCTATATCGGCGAGCTTTGCCGCTACCTCGTCAACCAGCCGCCGCATCCAAATGAGCGCGCACACAAATTGCGCCTGGCGTTCGGCAACGGTTTACGGCCCGAGGTTTGGGCCGAGTTCCAGCCGCGCTTTGGGCTTCAGCGCATTCTGGAATTTTATGGCTCGACCGAAGGCAACGTCTCAATGTTCAACTTTGACGGCCAGCCCGGTGCGATCGGGCGCGTGCCGCCCTATCTGCGGCGCAACTTCGCCGTGCGGCTGGTCCAGTTCGATATCGAATCTGAGGCGCCGGTGCGCGGCGAAAACGGACTTTGCCTTCTGTGCGCGGCCGGCGAAGTCGGCGAAGCGGTCGGCCTGATCAAGGACGATGCGCGCCACAATTACACCGGATACGCCGACAAAGCCGCGTCAGAGCGCAAGATCCTGCGCGATGTGATCGAACCCGGCGACGCGTGGTTTCGCACCGGCGATCTGATGCGCCAGGACGAGGCTGGCTATTTCTACTTCGTCGATCGCATCGGCGACACCTTCCGGTGGAAGGGCGAAAACGTCTCCACCACCGAAGTGGCCGAAATCGTCGCGGGCTATCCGGGCGTCGATGAAGCGAACGTCTACGGCGTGAAGATCGCGAAGCTCGACGGGCGCGCCGGCATGGTCGCGATCACGCCCGGCGAGGGATTTGCGCTCGGCGGCCTACGCGATCACCTAGCGCGCGAATTGCCCGCCTATGCACGGCCGCTATTCGTGCGGTTGCAGCCGGCGATCGAGACGACGGGCACCTTCAAGTATCGCAAGCTCGATTTGGTCCGGGATGGTTTCGATCCGGCGCAGATCGAGCAAGCGCTGTATTTCGATCATCCGGACGAACAAACTTACGTGCGCATCACGCCTGAACTCTATGCGCAAATCCAAAGCGGCGCATTCCGGCACTAGCGAAACACCGCAACGTAGGTATTGCCGATCCGTGTAAGCTCGCCAACGCGGCCGTACGCCGCTTCGAGCGCGGCGGGCGTCAGCGCGGAGTCCGGCGCGCCAGCCGCGATCTCCCGCCCTTCGCGCAGCAGCACCACACGGTGAGCCGTTGAGGCGGCGAGCGCGATGTCGTGCGTGGAGAAAAGCACGCCTCCGCCATCGGCGGCGTGTTGGCGCAAAATGTTAGCGACAGTGAGCGTTTGTGCAGGGTCGAGGCCAGCGGTCGGCTCGTCGAGCATGAGCAGCGGCGCCTGTTGCGCGAGGGCGCGCGCAATGTGCGCACGCGCTTTCTCGCCGCCCGAGATTTCATCCATCCGCCGCGCGCGCAATGGCGCCATCGCGCAGGCCTGCAGCGCCGCATCGACCGCCGCCTGATCG
>JACMMP010000196.1 GCA_014378995.1 Hyphomonadaceae bacterium | reverse complement strand
CGCGCGTGCAGCGCGGGGGCCTGGCGTATGAGCCGGTGCCGCCGCCCAGCGCCAGCAACGGCGTCATCCGCCCCGCGCTTTGAACCCCTGCGTCCCCCGCTTGCCGTCACCGGGGCGGGCCTGCCATGAGAGTTCGCGCCCGGGGGCTGGGCACTGAAGTGAGGCTGGCGTGGACAATCTAAGGCTGCTGCTCAGCATCGCGGCGTTCGCCGGCATGATCGTGTTGTGCGTGATCGGCTGGAATTACGGCGGCATGGGCGGCCTGATCGGCGGCGGCGTTGGCTTCCTGATCCGCCTCGGCGGACGCGGTCTCGATTGGGGCGAGCGGCTCGGCAACGGCTATGTCGGCGCGTTGATGGGCATGCCGGTCGGCTTACTGATGGGCGGCGCCTACGCGATCGGCGTCCCGTATCTGCTCGCCGCGATCAACAGCGGCGGCTAACGCGCCCCAATACCGGCCAAATCAAAGCGCAACTTTTTCCTTCGCGAGGAGGAAGGTTTTTCGATGCGGACGATGATTGCGCTTGCGGCTGCGTGTGGGCTGCTCATGACGTCGCCAGCGTTAGGGCAGGAAAAGTTGCGCCCTACGACAGATGCGCAGATCGATTATCAAGGCTTCCGGGGCCTTGCCGATGAAGTTGAGGCCTATCGGTCGAACCGGCTGGTCTCGCTCGCGGATTTCCAGCGCATGGCCCGCGAACCGAACACGATTATCCTCGATGCGCGCTCCGCCGATGCTTTTGCGGCCGGCCACATTCAAGGCGCGGTCAACCTGCCTTTTACCGACTTTACCGACGGGAGCCTTGGCGATGTTCTGCGGGATCCGAACGCGCGCATCCTGATCTATTGCAACAACAATTTCTCGAACAACGCGCAGCCCGTGATCCTGAAGCGCCTCGAACTCGCGCTCAACATCCAGACCTTCATCAATCTCTACGGCTACGGCTATCGCAACGTCTACGAACTGGGCGAGGTGGTCGATTTCACCGATGCCGAGGTGCGCTGGGTGCGCGGTTAGCCGTCAGGTGTCAGGAACGAGCCAGCTGGACTCCGCTGAAACCTGAAACCTATTCCGCGAACAGCCGCACGGTGGCGGTGCGGCGGCGAAAGCTGGTTTCTTCGTAGAGCATCGACACGCTGGCGATGTTGCGGTCATCGCCTTCGAGGTCGATGTTGCGGGTGCATTGGCCCGGATTGATGCGCTGGCGCACGCCCACGTCCTGATGGCCACCATTGGCGAAGCGAATGTCCAGATCGATGAAGCGGACCGGATTGCGATAGACGCACAGCTTGATCCGCTCGAACCGGCGCGGGCCCTCGACGACGATCGTGTCGCGATCGGTGCGGTCGCGCACTTCGCGCGCGCCGATTTGCGTCCAAGCTGAAGCCGGCGGCGCGGTCGCGCACGCGGCGACGGCAAGGATCGCACCCAGCACTATGGCTTTGATTTTCATTTCGCGCCTCCAGTCGAAAGGACGACCTTCACGCAAGCTCAAACGCCGTTAAGCCTGCGTCTCCGTGATAACGGAAACGCGAAATTCTGACCTCACGCAAGCGCAAACGAGTTATGCGCTGTCGCATTGAAACGTGAAATTTTGATTACGCCTATTGCTCGTCCACCGGGGCGCCGGTGCGGCGGCTTTCGCGCACGTGTCCAAGCACCAGGGCGGCGCTGACGCGATCGTCTTGCGTGGTCGCGAGCGTAAACGCTTGCTGTGCGTCCGCCTCTGCGAGCTCGAACGAACTTTGATGCATCCGGGCGGCGGCGCGCAGACGCAGCGCGAGCGCATTGTCGGGACGAATATCGATGGCGCGGGAGAGATCTTCCTCCGCACTGCGCCAGTTCTCTTCCATTGCGTAGGCGCGCGCGCGGTCGATCAGGAGATCGGGCAGCTGCGATGGATCGCTTTCAACCGTGGTGATTGCGCGCGTGAACGAGGAGCGGGCGCGCGAGGGTTCGCGGCCCAACAGCCAGGCGTTCCCAGCTTGGCTAAACAGCTCCGCCCGCGTCGCCGTCTCGGCCGGGTTCACAGCCGCGCCAAGCGAATCCAGCCGCCTGGCGCCTTCGCCGAACCGGTCCTGCGCGAGGAGGGCCATCGCTGCGCACCGATAGGCGCCGACCGACTGGGCTTCCGCGGCCCAGGCCATCGCCTCTTCGTAAGCTTGCGGGGCGTCCTCATCGATCATCGCCACGCACTGCGCGAAGCGCTCCGCCGTGCGGGCGGGGGCGCCGGTCTCAGGTGCGCTCGCTTGCATCAGCGCGAGCGGCAGCATCAGGGCGGCGATAGCAGTCAACATGCGTGCGTTACTCCCCGGACCAAGGCAGAAACCGATGCCCGATGCGGCCCCTGATGCCAAGCGCTTCGCTCATAAAGGGAGCAGCGCTGCAGCAGCGTCTCGACTTGGACAAAGCGCAGTGTCTCTACTGATAGGCGAAACTTGGCCCGCAGAAGGCGGGTGAAAGCGCGTCTTTAACGAATGGCAGCGCCAAGGTCGGCAAAATCGTGTCTGAACATCGGTTTAGCCGAAATCGGCGGATCCGGGCGGCGGCGGAGCATTGCAAGAAGGTCACATCCTATCGGTTCTGCAAGTTACACCTGAGCTCAATGCTGGCGGGGTGGAGCGGACTACGCTTGAAATAGCGGAGGCGATCAATCGCGCCGGGGGGCTCGCTCTGGTCGCTAGCGCCGGCGGCCGTCTTGAGCCGGACCTCAAGACGGCCGGCGGCGAGCTGATCAGGCTCCCGCTTCAAACCAAGAACCCGCTGATCGCCATCGCCAATGCGTGGAAGCTCGCGGCGCTCGCCCGTAAGCGCCGCGTCGGCATCATTCATGCGCGCTCGCGCGCGCCAGCGTGGAGCGCCTTCTTCGCTGCGCGCCTTACCGGCAAGCCGTTCGTCACGACATTCCACGGCATCTACAATGGCCGCAACGCACTGAAGCGTTTCTACAATTCGATCATGACGCGCGGCGACGCTGTCATCGCGAACTCGCACTACACCCGCGAACACATTCTCGAGCAGTACGACGTCGCGCCGGAGCGCATCACCGTCATCCCCCGCGGCGTGGACTTGAAGCAGTTCGACCGCGCCATGATCAAGGCCATCGACATCGAGATCACGCGCGCCGATTGGGGTCTCGCGCCTCAGGACGCGCGCTGTGTTGTCATCGCGCCCGCGCGGCTGACGCGCTGGAAAGGTCAGCTCGTGCTGATCGACGCCGTGAAGATGATCGAGGCGCGCCGCCCCGGCGCGCTCAAGGTGATCCTGGCCGGGGACGCGCAGGGCCGCCACGGCTACGTCTCCGAACTGAAAGGCGCGATCAACGCTGCGGGTTTGAACGAAGTCGTCATGCTGGCGGGGCACGTCGCGCAAATGCCGATCGCTTTCGCCGCTTCTGACATCGCCGTGTTCCCGGTTATCGAAGCGGAGGCATTCGGCCGCGGCGCGGTCGAAGCGCAAGCCATGGGGCTGCCGGTCATTGCCACAAATCTCGGCGGATACACCGAAACCGTGGTGGAGGGCGAAACTGGGTTCCTTGTTCCGCCGGGCGCCGCCCATGCGCTGGCCGGCGCGATCGAACGCGTGGTGGATCTGGGCCCCGAAAAACGTGCGGAAATGGGCCGCAACGGCCGCACGCGCGTGCGGGCGCAGTATTCGAGCGCTGCGCTCCAAACGGCCACATTAGCTGTTTACCAACGCCTTCTGCGCGATGCCGAGCAGCGCAAGACGGTGACGAAGCACGAGCCAGTGCTATAACGGCGCCTGTGAGGAGTCTGCGGGAATGATTTGGCGCAAATCGTCTGCGTCGTCCGAAAGCGAAACGAACGCCGCCAAACACGTGCTGGTGATTCAGCTCGGCGGCCTTGGCGCCTTCGTGCTGGCGCTCGCCGCGGCCAAACGCATCCGCGAGGCGCATATCGGCGCGCGCATTACCTTGCTCACCACGGAAGCCACCAAGGAACTCGCCGAGAAGGCGCCTTACTTCGATACAATCGAGGCGGACGGTAAGCCGACTGAGCCGCAAGCGATCACCAAACTAATCGCGCGCATTCGTTCAGCAAAGTTCGACATGATTTACGACCTCGAAGGGTCGAGCCGCACGAGTAATTACTTCCAGGGCTTGCGGCCATGGCCGCCGAAATGGTCCGGCCCGACACCGGGCGCGAGCCACTCTTATCTCGACGGCGCGCGAACGCCGATGCATCCCCTGGACCGCTACGCTGGCCAACTCGCCGCCGCCGATCTCGGCCACGATCCGGCGATGCCCGATCTTTCATGGGTGCGTCATGCGCTGCGCGATCCCCCGCGCCTTAGCCCGGATTATTTTGGCATTCGCGGGCCGTACATCGTGCTCTTGCCGCGTGGCGCCAACGCCGATCCGGCGCGGCGCTGGGGTGAAGAAAAGTATGCCGATCTCGCACGTCGCGCCATCTCGCACGGCGTGACCCCGGTCGTGCTCGGCGGCGCGGACGAGCGTCCGGTGGGCGCGAGCATCGCCAAGCTCGAGCCGCGGGCAAAGAACCTCGTCACCCGCCCGGACCTGTTCCAGACCATCGGCCTCCTGGAGCGCGCCGCCTTTGCGGTAGGCGACGATGTGGACCTGATGCACATCGCCGCCGCGACCGGCGCGCCTTGCTTGGTGTTCTTCCCCGCGCCTGGCCAGCCAGAGCTGACCGCCCCCCGGGGCCGCGGGGGCGTCGTCATACTCACTGCCTCGGTCATCTCCGACCTTCCGGTGGAGCAGGTGGAACGCCAGCTCAGCAATTGCGGCGTATTTCGTCTCGCCGCCACGGCTTGATGAAACGTCCTTCAGCAGCGATATTCAGGATGTGAGTCCGCGTCCCCAGGGCGCGGATCGCACGCGCGTTACCAACAACGACAGGAGAATGCCCGATAGCCAGACGTCCGTACGCCGCGCCGCCGCCATCCAAGGACGGCCCGCGAGTGAACGAGGAAATCCGCGGCGTGCCGCGCGTGCTCCTCATTGATGCAGAAGGGGAAAAGCAGGGGGAAATGCCGATCTCCGCGGCGCTCGAAGCAGCGCGCGAAGCGGGCCTCGATCTTGTCGAGGTGGCGCCGCAATCCGTGCCGCCCGTCTGCAAAATCCTCGACTACGGCAAGTTCCGGTTCGAGGAGCAGAAGAAAAAGGCTGAGACGCGCAAAAAAGCCAAACGCGTCGAGCTGAAGGAAATCAAGGTTCGCCCGAACATCGACGACCATGATTACGAAGTGAAGATGAAGGCCATCCACCGCTTCTTCGAAGAAGGCGACAAGGTGAAGGTCACGCTGCGCTTCCGCGGCCGTGAGATGGCGCACACGCACTTAGGCATGGAATTGCTCGACCGCATGCGCAACGAGCTCGACGGCATCGCCAAGGTCGAGCACGAGCCGCGCTTCGAAGGCCGCCAAGTCGTCATGGTCATGGCGCCGCGCGCGTAACGCGGCGTCCTCAGCCGCCGTTCAGCCCAGGCCGTTAGCTTCGTTTGCGAATGAGGAGTGTGTTTGATGCGCGCTGTTTTGTTTGCGGCTTTGGCATTGGCGGCCTGCGCTTCGCCGGCCGGCGGCGCGCCCGACCAATCCCAGCTTCCGCAACATATCCGCGAGGATCTCGCCCAGCGCGACGCTGCCTTGGCCGAGCCTGGCGTCGTCGCCGTGCGCCTCAACGAAACGGCTAATCTCGGGGATGGCCTCCGCGTGCGTCCGCTTGAAGTGCTGGAAGACAGCCGCTGCCCGCAAAACGCGCGCTGCGTGTGGGCCGGCCGCTTGCGTGTGCGCGTGGCGATCGAGGGCGTGGGGGAGCGCGAAGTGATTATGGATGAGCCAGCCGTGGAAACGCCGCGCGGTTCGTTCGCGCTCGTTGCGGCGACGCCCGGCCCCTGGACGGATTGGCCCGCGAATAGCCAGCCGCCGTATCGCCTGGGTTTCCGCCGCGGTTAGCGCGCGTAGCGCCTGGCCGTCAGCCACATATTTCCCAGCAGCAAAAGCAACGCCGCGCCCGAGGCGATTGCGTTGATCAATGGCGTCTTGTCGGCATTCTGGTCTGCCCAGCTTAGCGCGCGCCCGGTTACGTCGTGGCGCGCCGCAGCGTCGCGGATTTGCGCCGCTTGCTCGCCCGCCACGCCCAAATCGAGGCTGGGCAGACCCACGCTCGCGAGCGTCCAGTCTCCGAACAGGGGCAATTGGGTGGGTGAGTAGAGCAGGTTCACACCGAACGCGATCAGCAGCGCCGCAAGTAAAGCCGTCACCACCGGCGCGCCCGCAACCGCCGCCAGCGCACTCGAGAGCTTGGCCTTCTCCTCGCGGATCATAGCCTTGGCGTCATCGATCGATTGCGGCTGGCGCATGGCTATCCTCCGGCCGCCAGAATAGGAGAGAAGCGCCGATCCCGCTAGCCGCGCTGGCCCGACCCGCCGTCACTGTCCTGCCCGCCGGCGCCAAGTTCTGACAGGCGTTTGAAGGCTTGAGCCCATTGCAGCCGCCAGAGCCGGGGGCCTTGGCTGGCGGTGTGCGCGGCCGCCTCAGCAAGCTCTTCCGCTGCGCGGGAGGCCGTGTGTTCGTTGTCTTGATCGTGGTCCATTGTGCACGGTCGCTTTGTTCGCGGGCCCAAACGTCCTAAAGCGGGGCGGCCTAGTGAGTTCCAGGCGGCGCTGCACTCAGCGCGATCGGCCGTAACCGGTCTCATCAAGCCGCCTTGTTCCAGCTTTTGCCCCGTGCTACAGCCCCGCTCTTCTTTGGGTGGCCCGGCCTTCAAGGCATGCCGTGGCCATCCTTTGGCGTGCTTTGCACGCCTGTTGATCCCACTGGAGGATGAAATGCCGAAACTGAAGACCAAGAGCGGCGTGAAGAAGCGCTTCAAGCTCACGGCTTCAGGCAAGGTGAAGGCCGGCCCCGCCGGCAAGCGCCACCGCCTGATTAGCCACAATTCCAAATACATCCGTCAGAACCGCGGCACCTCGCTGCTCGCCGAGCCGGACGCAAAGCGCATCAAGCTTTGGATTCCGTACGGCCTCGACTGATTCAATTTTGACGGAGAAACACCATGGCCCGCGTTAAAGGGGGCGTCACCGCCCACGCACGCCACAAGAAAGTTCTAAAGAAAGCGAAGGGCTATTATGGCCGTCGCAAGAACACCTTCCGCGCCGCCAATGCGGCGGTCGAGAAGGCCGGCCTCTACGCCTACCGCGACCGTAAAGCCAAGAAGCGCTCGTTCCGCGCGCTCTGGATTCAGCGCATCAACGCGGCGGCGCGGGAAGAGGGGCTGACCTATTCCCGATTTATCAGCGGGCTCACCAAGGCGGGCGTCGAACTCGACCGCAAAGTCATGGCCGACATCGCCATGAACGAGCCGGCGGCTTTTAAAGGCCTGATCTCGCAGGCCCAAGCCGCCCTGAAGTAAGCGCAGCGCACGATCGAAAATGAAAAGGGCGAAAGCAGCGCTGCTCTCGCCCGTTTCGTTTGTTTGTTGTGCCGCAGCTTTAATTCGAACCCGACGGCTGCTGGAGCTCATCCGCGTCAGACTCGCGCGGCGTCCATTCACGCAGACGGCGACGCTCGAATTCCGCCAGCGTCGAGGGCACGAGTCTGAAGCCGCCGGTAAGCAGCCCCATGCGTACGGTCTGTTCGATGTAATAGGTCTCGCCTGGCTCCACTTCGATACGCAGACGATCCTCATCGAGGTTCACCGCCATCGGGCCGCGAATGTTGTAGTTGTGGACGCCGGCCGGCGCGGCGTACTCAAAGTACTGCCCGTTGGGCAAGCTGCCGATGCGAGGGGATTCTCGGGTGGAGTCACCATCTTCGGCGACTTCGACGACGTGGTAGGTGTAAACCGCGCCTGTTAGTCGGCCCGGCCGGAAGAAGATGATCCGACCCGGCGGCTCCGCTGGCGCAGCGTCAGCTGCAGGATCTGTCGCTTCCGGTGCTGCGGCGGCCGTATCCGGCGTGCCTGCTGCATCGGTCGTCGCTGCAGGATCGGCCGGCGCCTCCAGGGCGGGCGCCGCCTCCGAACTTTGCACCGCGCCTGCCTGCGCCGACGGAGTATCCTCTTGGGCCATGGCCGCGGTCGTGAACGCCGCAAAGACAACGGCCGCGACGCAGCCGCTCAATCCCCACACTTTCATTGCTGCTCTCCTACAGTTTGAACTGGCTGATGCGCCGTCGCCGCCGCTGTTTCCGCTGGGCTTGCCAGCGGCCGCGCCACAACTACGTCTGCGGCAATGCGAGCTTCGGCGCGCGTGCCGGCGGCAATCTCGACTTCGCCGCCTTCGACCAGGATGGCGACGACGCCAACATAAGGCACAAGCGACATGTTTACCGCGTCGCGCGTTCTATCCGTCCCGGCGGTGACGACTTGGAGGCCACGGATGCGCACGCGCTGACCGTTGAGTATCATGTGGCGACCGGAGACGATGAGCTTGCCTTGACGACCGCCGAGCCCGCCGGCCTGTGCGTCAATAACTTCGCCGCCGCCCTCCGCGCCCTCGAGCACAGCCACCACGCCGTCGACGATGATCGGCTCGACCATGCGCAATGCGAATGGCTGGCCCACTTGGCTCGAGTGCGATGACAATATGTGCGTGAATTCGACCTGGATGACCGTGCCTGCGGGAATGCGGATCGTCGCTTCATCCGGCGCGGCCGTCTCCGTGGTCGCCGGGGGCGCCGGGGCAGCGGTTTCCTGCGCCAAGGCCGCGAACGGCGCTAAGAGCAGCAGCGCGGCGCTCAACCCGACAAAGCGAAACGTCTTCATGGAGTCCCCCGCGCAGTGCTAACACGCGCTGGACGCGAGGGACAAGGTTGCGGAAACGAAACCGCCTGCGGCCTGGACGCAAATTGCGTCGCCTCGCAGGCCTGCTAAACAGCCGCCATGGATGGCCAGACCACAAATCTCACGGCGCTGGAAGCGGCGCTCATGGCGCGGGTTACCGCGGCAAATGACGAAGCGTCGCTTGAAGCGCTGCGCGTCGAAGCTCTGGGCAAGCAGGGCTCGGTTTCCGCGCTGATGAAGAACCTCGGCTCGATGAGCCCGGAGGAGCGCAAGGAATTTGGCCCCAAGCTCAATGGGCTGAAAGATCGCGTCACCGAAGCGTTGGTGATCAAGAAGGCGACCGTCGCTGAAGCCGCGCTCGATCGGCAGCTGCAAAGCGAAGCGGTGGACGTGACGCTGCCGCCGGTGCGCCCGCGCCTTGGCACCATCCACCCCGTCAGCCAAGTGATGGAAGAGCTCGCGCAAATCTTCGGCGAGATGGGCTTTTCGGTGGAAGAGGGCCCAGACATCGAGACCGACTTCAACAATTTCACTGCGCTGAACTTCCCGCCGAACCACCCGGCGCGCGAAACGCATGACACGTTCTTCCTCGATGCGAAGGGCGAAGACGGCGCGCGCAAAGTGCTGCGCACGCATACGTCGCCAGTACAAGTGCGCACGATGCTGAAGCAGAAGCCGCCGATCCGCATGATCTGCATGGGGCGCACGTTCCGCAAAGATTCCGACGCCACGCACACGCCGATGTTCCACCAGATCGAAGGCCTCGTCATCGACGAGACCTCGACCATGGCCGATCTCAAAAGCGTGCTGATCGCCGCGATCAAAGCTTATTTCGAAGTCGATGACGTGAAGCTGCGCTTCCGACCGCACCACTTCCCGTTCACGGAGCCGAGCGCGGAAGTCGACGTCGGTTGCGATCGCTCCGGCGGCACGATCAAGATCGGCGCCGGTAGCGATTGGCTGGAAATCCTGGGCAGCGGCATGGTGCACCCGAACGTGCTGAAGAATTGCGGCATCGATCCCGACAAATACCAAGGCTACGCCTTCGGCATGGGCATCGATCGCCTCGCCATGCTCAAATACGGCATGCCCGATCTCCGCGACTTCTTCGCCGCGGATACGCGCTGGCTGAAGCACTACGGTTTCAGCCCGTATCTACTGCCCGGCTTGGCGCAGGGAGTGGGGTGATGCTCCACACCTCCAGCAACACACACCACCGTCATCCCGGGGCTCGCGAAGCGAGAACCCGGGACCCAGGGGCAAACGTCGCGCTCGTGGCTCCTGGGTCCCGGATCGCGCTCCGCGCGTCCGGGATGACGGAAGATAGTTCTGCGCTTACGGAGCGCGCTCAATGAAATTCACGCTCTCCTGGCTCAAAGAGCATCTCGCCACCGATGCGAGCATCGACGCGATCGTCGAAACCATGACCATGACGGGTCTGGAAGTCGAAGGCGTTGAGAACGCTGGCGAGAAGCTGGCGCCGTTCACCGTCGCGCGCATCATCAGCGCCGCAAAGCATCCGAACGCCGACAAGCTGCAAGTCTGCCAAGTCGAAACGGCGCTCGGAAATCTTGAGATCGTTTGCGGCGCGCCGAACGCGCGCGCGGGCCTTGTCACCGCGTTCGCGCCGATCGGCACCTACATCCCGGGCTCCGGCATCACGCTGGAAGCCAAGCCCGTGCGCGGCGTCGTCTCCAACGGCATGCTCTGCTCGGGCGCCGAGCTTGAACTGGACACTGACGCTGACGGCATTTTCGAACTCGAGTCCGAGTTGAAAGTCGGCACGCCGCTGGCTGAAGCGCTCGGTCTCAACGATCCAGTAATCGATATCGAAGTCACGCCGAACCGCCCCGATTGGCTGGGCGTCGCCGGTATTGCGCGCGACCTCGCTGCCGCCGGTATCGGCAAGCAAACGACGAAGCCCGTGTTGCCCGTGCCCGGCCGCTACCCGTCGCCGCAGAAAGTCGCGACTGAAGCGACGCACGCGTGCCCGATGTTCGCTGGCCGCTTCATCCGCGGCGTTAAGAACGGCCCATCCCCCGCCTGGCTGCAACAGCGGCTGCGCGCCATCGGCCAAAAGCCGATCAGCACTTTGGTCGACATCACCAACCTCATTACCCACGACCGCGCCCGCCCGCTGCACGTCTTCGATGCGAGCAAGCTCTCCGGCGTCGTCCGCGCCCGCATGGGCCGCGACGGGGAGAGCTTCAAGGCGCTTAACGGCAACGTCTACAACGTCACGCCCGCTATGTGCGTCATCGCTGATGACGAGCGTGTCCTCGGCCTCGGCGGCGTCATCGGCGGCGAATATTCTGGTGTGTCCGAGACCACGACCGACATCCTGGTCGAGTGCGCGTATTTCGACACGACGATCACGCACCAAACTGGCCGCGCCCTGACGTTGACTACAGACGCGCAGTATCGCTTCGCCCGCGGCGTCGATTCCGGCTTCGTGATCCCCGGCCTTGAACTCGCAACGCGCATGATCCTCGATCTGTGCGGGGGCGAGCCGAGCGAGATCATGGTCGCCGGCGATCTGCCAGCGCCGCCAAAGCCGATCTTCTTCGATCCCGATCGCGTGCGCCAACTTGCCGGCATCGACGTGAAGCCGACGCGCGTGCGCGCCGTGCTGAAGGATTTGGGCTTCGAGACGAGTGCGGAGGGGCAGGGCTCCAAGCGCATCATCGTCGAGCCGCCGACCTGGCGGCGTGATGTCGACGGCCCCGCCGATCTCGTTGAAGAGGTCGCGCGCATCGAGGGCTTCGACAAGCTGCCGACCAATGCGCCGCCGCGCGCCGAGGGTTTCCGCCCGCCGCCGGCAAGCGTCGGTGAAAGCCGCACGCGCCTCGCGCGCCGCGCCGCAGCCTCGCTCGGCTATAACGAAGCCATTACCTGGAGCTTCTGCTCGCGCGCGCAGGCGCAAGCGTTCGGCGGCGGCAGCGAAGAGATGCTAGTCGCCAACCCGATTGCGTCGGACCTCGATTGCATGCGGCCTTCGTCCTTGCCGCAATTGCTCGTCGCCGCGCAACGCAATGCCGATCGCGGCTTCGATGATGCGCGCTTGTTCGAAGCTGGCCCCGCCTACGCCAACACAAACGATACTGGCCAGCACCGCACGCTCGCCGCAATTTGGCGTGCGCGTCCGCCGCGCCACTGGCGCGCGGCGCCGCAGCCCGACATTTTCGACGTGAAGCGCGATGCGCTGACCGTGCTGGAAGCGCTCGGCGCGCCAGTCGCATCATTGCAAACCTCGTCCGAGGCGCCCGCGCACTGGCGCCCCGGCCGCACCGGCGCGCTGAAGCTCGGCCCAAAGGTCGTCGCATACTACGGCGAAATCCATCCGCGTGCGCTGAAGGCGATCAACGTCGAAGCGCCTGCACTGGCCTTTGAAATCTTCATCGACGCGCTACCCGCCCCGCGCGCAAAAGCCGGCCGCGCTAAGCCGCCGCTGGAGAAGCTCGATCTGCAGCCGCTGACGCGCGACTTTGCCTTCATCGTTGATGACGGCACGCCTGCCGCCGATCTCGTTCGCGCCGCCTTCGGCGCGGATAAGCAGCTCATCGCCGACGTTGCGCTGTTCGACGTGTATCGCGGCGAACGCATGAGCGCCGGCAAGAAGAGCCTCGCCATAGAAGTCACGCTGCAGCCGCGCGAAAAGACGCTGACCGATGCGGATATCGAAGCGGCCAGTGCAAAGATTGTGTCCGCGGTGATGAAGGCGACTGGCGGAATGCTGAGGGGCTAGGTTGCAACAGAATCGGTCGCCTCGATTTTTTCGATTTCGCCATTGATGAATCCCACGAACGCGCTGCCGAAGCGGCTGCGCGCACCGTTGCTCCACCAGGCCCGGACGCCAGGTCCGTCAAGCCAAAAACGAAGAACCGCGTGCGCCTCCGCCCAATCTTCGTCGCTCAGCATTTTCATGCGCAATTGCACATGCATCGCTGAGAAAAACCAGAACGCCTTTAGGCACATGTTGGCAAAACGATAGCGCTCGACTTCGGAAAGCGTCGCACCTGTACGACCCCGCATCCACAAATCCATCAGTTCAGGACTTTCGATCAGCTGGTCGATGAAATCGGTGAGCAATCTTGTGGAAGCGAGTTTGTTCGCAACGGTGGTGGCGCGCGCCTCGTTGCGCGCCTGGTTGGCGAGATAGACAAGCGACACAACGACTCCGAGAGCCGCGATGGTTTCAGCAATGGCCCCCGCCGCTTCCCAACTCATCGGTCGCTCCAAAAAAAAAGCGTTTCAGCGCATTGACTGTCATACATGGCGGCGAAACATCATGCCGACGGGTACAGCAGATGCGCCCAATCTTGGCGCGTAAACTAAAGTGATAGGCGGAATTTCGCTACGCTAATGGACCGCCCGGCGGTCCAAGAGGAGCTGTCATGCAAGCGTGGATCATGTTGGGCGCAGCAGGGCTGCTCGAAATCGTTTGGGCCATCGGCCTCAAATATACGGACGGCTTCACCAAGACCGTGCCGTCCATCATCACCATCAGCGCGATGGCCGCCTCCATATGGCTGCTCGCCCAAGCCGCGCGCACGCTGCCGATCGGCACCGCTTATGCCGTCTGGACAGGCATCGGCGCGGTGGGCGCAGCTTTGCTCGGCATGATGCTGTTCTCCGAAAGCGCGAACGCCGTCAGGCTCGGTTGCATCGCGCTGATCGTCGCGGGGATTGTCGGGCTGAAGGTTTCGTCGCCGAGCTGACGCCACGCCGCGCGAATCAGAACGGGTTGAGCCGCCGGCGCCGCGAATAGGCGAGGTAGCCGATGTTTGCGCCGAGCCTGAAGCCGACGCCGGCGCGCATGGGCGCCAGCGTGACGCCGCTGCGCTCCTGATAATTCACGCCGACGCCGCCGACGAAGTATGCCGTGCCTTCGACGCCCGGAAAGCGCTGAAAAATCTGATCTGGGCTTTGCAAATTATAAGCGAGCGTGAACACCTTCGACGCGTTGCCGCCGGTGTCGAATCCGAGCGAGGGTCCCTGCCAGTAGACTCTCGTCACGCCCGACCGGTTCTTGAGCCGCAGCCGCCCGTCGCCGTAGCGAAGCCCGACGCCGACTGCGCCTGAACCTTCTTCGCCTTGGATGTAGCCGTTCGGACGGCCAAGATCGGAGAACACGTGGCTCACAACAGCCGCGACGCCTTCAGCGCCCGCGCCGAAGAAGCGCGAGGCCGCCGCCACGATCTCCGGCTCGGAATAGGTGTCGTTGGTCTGCGCCAGCGCTGCTGCTGGAGACAATGCGCTGGCAGCCAATCCCAATGCCAAAGCGCGGCGCGAAATTTGATCGGACATGTCACTCACCCAAGGTAGGCCCGCACCACAATGTGACGCGCGCCGCCCTGAGCGCAAGCTGAACAAGATTAAAGCGCGATCACGCTGCCCAACCGTCAGGCGAGCGCGGCGCCGGTTTCGAAGCGGCCAATCGCCAGGAAGCGTTCGCGCCGCTGTTTGCGCAATTCGTCTGGGCTGAGCTGCCCCAGCTGATCCAGCTTCTCAGCCACCGCCGCGCCGACGGTGGCGATCGCCGCGGCCGCTTCCCGATGCGCGCCGCCGACCGGCTCCTTGATGATCTGATCGATCACCTTGAGTTCAATCAGATCTTGCGCCGTGATTTTCATCGCGGTGGCGGCTTCCTTCGCGCGCGCGGAATCTTTCCACAGGATCGAGGCCGCGCCTTCGGGGCTGATCACCGAATAGATCGAGTGCTGCAGCATCAACACCTTGTTCGCGGCCGCGATCGCGATTGCGCCGCCGGAGCCGCCTTCGCCCGCGATCACCGCCACCATCGGCACGCCGAGCGTCAAGCAGCGTTCGGTCGAGCGCGCGATTGCTTCGGCTTGCCCGCGCTCTTCGGCGCCGATGCCGGGATAGGCGCCTGCCGTATCGACGAAGCTCAATACCGGCAGCGAAAATTTCTCCGCCAGATCCATTAGCCGCACAGCTTTACGATAGCCTTCAGGCCGCGCCATGCCGAAATTGTGCTTCAGGCGATCGACCGTGGTGCGGCCTTTTTCGTGACCCATGACGAGGATCGGCCGGCCCAGGAATTTGCCCGTGCCGCCGAGGATAGCCGAATCTTCGCCGTAGTTGCGGTCGCCCGACAGTTCGATGAAGTCCGTCACCAACGCGGCGACGTAGTCGCGAAAGCGCGGACGATCCTGGTGGCGCGCGACCTGCGTCTTCTGCCAGGGGTCGAGCCTAGCGTAGATCGACGCGAGCTGGTTTTCGGCCTTGCTCTTGAGGCGGCCCAATTCCGCGCCTTGCGAGATCGCGTCGGCGCCCGAAGCCTCGGCCAAAGCCGCCAGCTCTTCGATCTTGTTTTCGATCTCGGCGACCGGTTTTTCAAAGTCGAGATAGGTGCGCAAAACGGCTCTAAACCCCGGGCCGCGCGGCGGCCCACCCTGGAAAGCGCCGGACAATACCCGCCCAGACCTTTGCTTCAAGGTAAAGCGCCAGTCAGTTTAGCCCGATTGCGCCCCGTCCCGGCGCAAGCCATGCTGCGTTTGCGAACAGAACAGGATCAGCGCCCCGTGACAAAACCGCCCCGCCAGTTTTTCGCGCCGTTGGCGAGCGGCGCGCCGCAGCCGCTGCGCGAGCTTCCCGTGACGCTGGAGCGGATGATCCATTTTGTGCCGGCCCATAACGAGAAACTGCGCGCCCGCGTCGGCGACATGGCCAAACAAGTCGATGTCATTCTCGCCAATCTTGAGGACGCCATACCCGCCGACGCCAAGCACGCCGCCCGCGCCGGCGCTATCGAAATGGGCAAGAGCTTCGATTTCGCCACAGCGGGCGTCGGCTATTGGTCCCGCATCAATGCGCTGAACTCGCCTTGGCATTTGGACGATGTCACCGAACTCGTCGCGCACGTCGGCAATCAGCTCGACGTCATCATGGTGCCCAAGGTCGAAGGGCCGTGGGACATCCATTACATGGATCAGCTGCTCGCGCTGCTCGAAGCCAAGCACAATTTGAAGCGCCCAATCATGCTGCACGCGATCCTTGAAACCGCGCAAGGCGTGGCGAACGTCGAAGCCATCGCCGGCGCCAGCCCGCGCATGCACGGCATCTGCCTTGGCCCCGCCGATCTCGCCGCCTCGCGCAAAATGAAAACCACCCGCGTCGGCGGCGGCCATCCGGGCTATCGCGTGCTGAGTGATGCGGAGGAGGGCGCAAGCGAACGCGCATCCGCCCAGCAGGATCTTTGGCACTACACGTTCGCGCGCATGGTCGATGCATGCGTGATGCATGGCCTCAAACCGATGTACGGCCCCTTCGGCGACTTCGCCGACGCCGCCGCCTGCGAACAGCAATTCCGCAACGCCTATCTCATGGGCTGCGTCGGCGCTTGGACGCTGCATCCGAGTCAGATCGAGATCGCCAAGCGCGTGTTCACGCCGGAGGTCAGCGAAGTCAAACTCGCGCTGCGCATGATCGAAGCGATGCCCGACGGCACGGGAGTCGCGCTGGTCGACGGCAAAATGCTGGATGATGCGACCTGGAAACAGGCGAAGGTGATCGTGGATTTGGCGCGGCTGGTGGCGGCAAGAGAGCCGGAGATGAAGGCGGCTTACGCGCTCTAAGCGCAGGGACGTTATTCGCCGAAACCGGACGCTGACCTCAGTCGGACTGATACAATGTTCTTTAGATGAACGCCCCTAAGGATGTCGTTGGCAGGAAGCTACGCCAAGCTCGCCCCAACGGAAGACACGCTAATTCGCGGGACGCTCGACCTGGCGGGATCACCGGAGCGCAAACTCGGGACGACGCGGTTGCGTCCAGCTTGTTTAGCTTCGTAAAGCGCCTTGTCGGCTCGGCGAAGCAGCGCCTCGCCGAGCTCATCCGCAACTAGCTCCGCAACGCCCACGCTGACAGTTATCGGAATCGGAATGGGATCTATCAGCACAGAGGCGAGAAGCGCACGAATGCGCTCGGCAATCTCGAGCGCCTGATCCAGCGCAGTCTGCGGCATCAGCACGATAAACTCCTCACCGCCAGATCTCGCGACGATATCGGTGGGCCGCGTGTGCTCGCGAAGCAAGGCGCCGAAACGGCTGAGCACCTTGTCGCCGCACTCGTGCCCCCAAGTGTCGTTCACACGCTTGAAGTGGTCGAGATCGGCCATCAAAGCGCACAGTTTTCCGCCGGAGCGCTTGGCGCGGTGCGTCTCGACGTCTAACGATTGCTCCAGTTTGCGCCGGTTGCCCACACCGGTAAGCGGATCCATCAGAGTCAACGCCACTATCTCAGCTTCTCGTTGCTTCAGTCGCAAATTGGCCTGCGCGAGTTGAAGTTGAGCGTCGGCGTACTCGGCGTTGAGTTCGAGTACTGTCGCACTCAACCGCTCCAGTTCCTCAACGTCGAACTCCGCCAACACACGTAGCTCGCCGCCAGTGCGCCACACGCGCCCGCGCAAGGAGCGGGTGCGTCCCTCAGGATCGCCTATGGTCATCAGGCCGCAGTAAACCTCGCCGTCTCCGCCCCACTGGGCGCAGCCAAGCGTGTTGAAATTTGGATTTATGAAAAAGTGGGCCACGCTTGCGCAGGCTTGATGTTCGGCGTCCACATTGACGAGATTCAGAAAGCCGGCGTTCGCCGCGAGCACTAGCCCTTCATGGTCGAGTGTCGCGGCCACGACTGAACGCAAGTTTTGCAGTTCGAGAGGAAACCACGCCACTGGCTCACTCCCCTAGGCGACTGCAGCGAACTGCGCGTAGCGCAGCGCCGCCTGTGCATCCGCGCCGTGCGCATCTGCGCCCACGCGATCTGCCAAATTCTCAAAACGATTAATGGCGAGCCCGCCTATGATGACAGGGGGCCGCCCATCCCCTAGTTGCTCAGCCAACAGCGATATAACCTCCCGGGCCACGCGCAATTGCTGCGGGAAAGACACCGACAAGCCAACGAGATCAGGTTTCCATTCGCGCACCTGCTGTGTAAGGGACGGAGTGGGAACGTTGGCGCCGAGATATTGCACCTCCCACCCGGAGAGCTGAAACGCGTCGCATACCATGCGCAAGCCGATCGAGTGATGGTTGCCAGCTACGCACGCCAGCATCACGCGCTTGCCAATGGACACCGGCGGGGGTGAGCGCAACAAGCCAATTGTCATAACGGACTGCACGATCGCGCTCGCCATGTGCTCCTGCGCGACGGTGATCTGGTTTGCTTGCCACTTTTCGCCGATGCGGCTCAGCGAAGGTTGGATAACGCGCCTTTCAAATCCAACCAGATCGCGTCCGCTGTCGAGACATTCGTGCAAAATGACGAGCGCGGCGTCTTGGCGGCCGCAAAGCAGGGCAGTTTCGAATTCCTCCGCCTCTGCCCAAGGCGGTAAATATTCCACTGTTGATGCGGGCGAGGATTTGGCGTCAAGAAACGCTGCCCAAACTATGCCAAGCATAGCGTTCACTCTCTCCCCGCTCGCACCCTCCATCTTCTCCGCATAAAACAGCCCCAACCAGCGGAGGGAGACACCGATGTGCTCAGTCGCAATGCCACGCGCACCGAGCACGCCGTCAAGCCATCGCAGATAGTCCACCATGGGCTGCAAGAACCCGAACTCAAGCACTGGGCGCAAGAACTCGAGGTGGAACGCAAGGTCTTCGCGACAAGCCTCTCGCCCTCGCGCCCCAAACTTCTCATACGCCGAGCCATGGTGAGCGAAGAACTGATTTGTCACAGCGCTGACCGCATCGGGCTGCAAGGCCGCAAAGCGCTGCAAGTCGTCTGGTCCTAGCGGATTTTGAGGGGCGTCCATCACTTCGCGTACCGTACTAATTGGCAAACACTTCGAAGATGCCGATGGTTGTGCTTCCCTGGACAAGCTTCAGCCCTTTGGGAATGCCTTTGTGAGATTCGTGGTAGTCGTGGCCGCGATGCCACGCGCGATAGCTTTGTTCGTCGCTCCAACGGGTGAAGAGCCAAATTTCCGACTTTGAATCGGTGGGGCTCATCACTTCCATGCCTAGAAAGCCGGCCGCGCCGTCAACGAGGTGAGGTCGATTTTGGAATGCGACGCGTACTTCCTCCGCCATGTCGTTGGCGATCTTAAAGCGACTAAGTGCCACGATCATGATGCTCACACTCTTGATTAGGCCAGCAGGCTTTCACGAATGCGCAGAACGAGGCCTGACTTTAGCAGACACTGGGCGTGGCGCGCTTAGCTTCAATTAACGGCGCTGCGGATTCCGCTATGCACAAGGGCGTAGGCCTTTGGGTTGGGCGCGTCCGATGCGTGGTGATGGCGCACCGCCGGTCTGACACGGACGGATATTATCTCGCTCGCCGAACAGAAAGCTCGTCGCGTGTCTAACCCCGGATAAGGCGCGGTCCCCAGCGCGTTACAACCTTTGCGCCCGCCCGCTCATGCTCGTCGAGAAATGCGATGAACTTTCTCCGCGGCAGCGGCGGCGATAAGAAGGACATGCTTTGGATACGATCCAGGTTTTTGGATAGTGATGCGGACCACGGGTACGTCGTTGTTCACGGTCACACTCAGACGATCCGGCCTGAGGTAAGAAACAATAGGATAGGCATCGACACTGGCGAGGCGCGGCCTAAGGCGCTCACGGCAGTCGCGCTTGATGGTACGTCGCCTCCTCGCTTCCCAAGGCGTTTCCGAAGATCGATAGCGACCGGCTGCAAAGGGCCAGAAGCAGACTCTGGACCCCGCGTAACCCCCGTCACGCCCCATTCCGCCGCCGCTTCGCTACATCAGCGCCTCTACTGGTGGACGCAGATGAAACCGAAATACCTTCTCGCACTGACCGGCACGGCGCTTTTCTATTTTGGCGTTTCGGTGCTCGCCTCGCCGGCCTTCGCATGAGCGAACCCTCCCCCTTGGGGGAGGGTAGGGTGGGGGCGGCGCAGGATGTGCGCGATCTGCGCCGCCGCGCAAAACCGTTCACGCCGCCCACCTCCATCTCCTCCCGCAAGAGCGAGGAGTGGCCATTCGCGGACGCGTGAGAGTTGCGTGACGACCGTCACTGCATAACCAGCACGCACCCCTAATCTCCGCATCGGGCGAGGGCTCATTCGGAGAATTTCCCATGACAGCACGCGCACTCACTATTGGCCTCGTCGCCGCGACCGTGGCGTACTTTGGCCTCACCGCGAGCGCCGCCGCGCAAGCGCAGCGTATGCAAACGCCGCAAGCGCAGGCGCAAGGCCCCGGCCGCCTTGTCGCGCGCTCGCCCGATCTGCAGCCGATCGCGTCGCGCATCGAGCATGGCGCTGTCTCCGTGCGCAACACCGGCGCGGCGGCGTCGACGCCGTCGCTGGCGACGGTCAATTGCCATCTGCCCGGCCAGGACGGCGGCTGCCCGGAAATTCCCGCGGCGTTGGTCGCGCCGTACGAAAACGCCGCTTATCCCAACCGCCTCGTCGTCTCGATCCCGGCCATTCCGGCGGGGCACGTGCACAGTCACGCGCTGAGCTTCTGGGATGCGGTCGATTGGCCGTCGGGCTCCTACGTGTTCGAGTTCGTCGTCGATGCGGGCGCGAGCAATGGCGAATCCAACGAAGGCAACAATACCGGCTCGCACACCTGGGTCGTGCCGTAACTGAGCTGTCGGGCGGACCGCGCACGGAACGCATTACGCCAAGCAGAACGTGTGGCCGCGCGGAGCTAGCGCTAAGCTATGCGTTCTTGGATGGGCACAAGGGGGCGTTGGCGGGCGATTATGCCGTGATGTGCACCGGCGCCAACCTTGTCATTAGCGGGCGCTTGCGATGAAACGCAAGCGCGTCGCCATCGTTGGCGCAGGCTTCAGCGGCGCCGCGCTTGCTGCGCAGTTGGCGCGCGCCCCCAATGCGCCATCGGTTACACTCATCGAGCGGCGCGCGCGTTTTGGCGTGGGTCTCGCGTACTCGACCCAAGATCCGGCCCAATTGCTCAACGTCCGCGCCTCGAACATGAGCGTCTTCGTGGACGAACCCGCGCATTTTGCCGATTGGTTGAATGCGCGCGCGGGCCTTGCCGACGCTGCGTTCGCGCCGCGCAAACTTTACGGCGCGTATGTCGGCGAAACATTGCGCAAAGCGGGCGGCGTGTTCGGAAAGGTCAAGCGCGTGCGCGGGGAAGCTGTTGCGTGCGAACGCGCCGAGCAGAGCTGGCGCATAACGCTAGCCGGCGGCCGCAGCATCGAAGCTGACGCCGTGGTGCTCGCGCTCGGCCATCCGCCGCCATCTCCGCACGCGGCTTTCGTCGATATCGACATGGTCGGCGCCTGGGACACTGCCGCGCTGCAGCGCCTGGGGGCAGGCGACGTGCTGCTCGTGGGCACGGGGCTCACGATGGTCGATGCTGCGCTCGCGCTCGCGGCGCGGCGGCCCAAAGGGACCATCTACGCGATTTCCCGCCGCGGCCTCATCCCGCGCGCGCATCTCGAAACGCCGCGTCCGCGCCCGGCTGAACCGCACGATCTGCCGCTCGAGCTGAGCGATACGCTTGCCGTCCTCCGGGCCGAAGCCGTGCTTTTGGCGGCGCGCGGCGAGCCATGGCAGCAGGTCATGGAGCGCATGCGCAACCACACCACTGCGTATTGGCTGCGTCTGCCCGCCGTTACGCAGCGGCGCTTCCTGCGTCACCTGCGCCCCTGGTGGGACGTGCATCGTCATCGCATGGCGCCAGAGATCGCCGCGCGCGTCGCAGCGCTGCAAGCCGCTGGGCGCCTCCGCGTGCTGGCCGGGCATGTGGTGGGCGCCGAGCGCCGGGGGCTCAATGTGAGGGTTGCGTATCGTCAGCGCGGCGGCGAGGCGCGCTGCAACCTTGTCGTCGCGGGCGTCGTGAATTGCACCGGCGGCGATATCGATCTCACCCGCACGCGCGAGCCGTTGCTTCTTCAGCTAATGCGCGACGGCGCCGCCCGTCCGCACGCCAACGGACTTGGGCTTGATCTCGATCACGAGAGCCGTCTGATCGATCGTGATGGGCAGGCGCATGAAACCCTCTTTGCGCTCGGCCCGCTCAGCCAAGGCGCGTTTTGGGAATCGACCGCGGTTCCCGATATTCGCGTGTGGGCCGCACGCATCGCGGCGGCTGTGCTAAATTGAGATACATTGCAAACCATCGGCGGCTGAGCAGCGTTAATTTTCGTGTCAGTCGGGGTATCGATTTGACGTTTCGCGCCTGCGTGGTTTTTTGCCTGCGATGGGAGCCAATGGGTCACGCGCCGCCAGGTGGGCCGGCTACGAAGGGCGCGCCAACGCGCTCGACGTGGGCCGCGGCATCGCCATTCTCAGCGTGATCTATGGTCATGCGCTTGCGCCCTGGTTTATGAGCGCGGGCGAGCACTTCAGCGAGGCGGCCTTCCTGCAGTGGAAGTTCGGCGCCTCGTTCATGATGGTGTTCTTCTTCTTCCTCTCCGGCGTTGGCTGGCGGGAAGACAAAGCGCTCGGCACGACCTTCCGCCAGGCGCTGACGCTCATCATTATGACGGTTATCGTCAGCGCCTTATTCGACGTTTTGCGCCTCGCCGTCACGGCGGGCGGCTTTGCCGGCGCGCTCGGAATTGCTCCGCTCGATCCCGTCCACTTTGTGCGGGGGATTGCCCGCATGGTGGTGTTTGGCGACACCTATTCGTTGACGTCGCTTTGGTTTCTAGTCGCGCTCGCCGTGGTGCGGGTGATCGCCGCGATCGCGCAGCGTTTCGGCAACGGCGCCCTTCTAGCGGCCGCTGCGGTGCTGTTCTTGTTAACGCTGATCAGTACGGCTACGAGCTGGCGCAACGTTTACCAGATCAATTTGATCGGGATCGCCTTCCTTGGCTTCGTCGCCGGGCACTACGCGCGCAGCCTGGTGCAGGCGCTCGAGCGCAAACCCGCCGCCGCCTACGCGCTGCTCTTGCTCGGCGGCGTGGGCGCAGCGCTCACGTTTCACTTGAACGACGGTTGCCGATGGGATGTGTCTGCGCAATGTGGCCAAGCTTGGCTCGATGGCCACTTTGGCGTCTCGATGATCATCGGCCAGTTCGGCAACATTCCAATGTTCATCATCACCGCCATTTTTGGCATTGCGTTCGTGATGTCGCTTTCCATTCTGCTTGCGCGCTTTGGCGGCTTGGTCGGCGGCAAGCTGGACGCCTGGGGACGCAACTCGCTCAACCTTCTCATCGTCAACGCGCTCTTTCTGCATCTGCTGAATCCGCAGATCGAGCGCTGGGTCTTGCCGCGCGTAGAAGGTGAAGGCGTGCTCTTCTTCGTCGCGCTGCTGGCGCTCACTATGGCTGCGAACCTCTTCGCCGTGCACGCGCTCGCGCGCCCTCTGAAGCGCCTCAACAGCTTCTCGTCTCGGCTTCCGCGCGAAGCTTTTGCATTCGCCATGCGCGCCCGCGACGCGATTGCCGCCCGCCGCACGCTTCGTGTATCGCAGGGGCATGAATAACGACGAGCCAAGCGCCGGACGCTTCGACGGCCGCACCCATATCCTTCCCGTCCGGATTTATTACGAGGACACCGACTTCACGGGCCTTGTCTATCACGCGAACTATCTGAGGTATTTCGAGCGGGGCCGGAGCGATTTCCTCCGCGTTGCCGGCGTTCACCACAGTTCGCTGCTCGACGCCCCCGAGCCGCTTGGCTTCGCGGTCAACCGCATCACCCTGGATTTTCACAAACCAGCCCGCATCGACGATGCTCTGGCGGTCAAAACCGTCTTCGAAACGACACGCGGCCCCCGCATCTTCATCGCCCAGCGACTGGAGAAATCAGGCGAAACCTTGGTCACCGCCGAGGTCCAGGTCTGTTGCATCAGCCTCACGGGCCGGCCGCGAAAGCCGCCCGCTGTGCTGTTGGAGCGGCTTAAACCATTTCTAGAGCCTTAGGCGTCCAGCTTTTGACAAACTATTCCGGCTCTAAGCCTGGGGTTGGGGCGCGGATGAGTCTCATTGGCCGTGAATGCGGGAGCGAGCATGGAATCCGGCGCTGAACAGATCACTATCCTGACGTTGTTTTTGCAGGCTGATCCCGTCGTGAAGGGGGTCATGCTGATACTGGCTGTGGCCTCGGTCTGGTCCTGGGCCATCGCTGTCGAGAAATGGCTCCAGTTTGGCGACCTCGAAGCCCAGGCGCGCAAGTACGAACGCGAGTTCTGGTCCGGCCGTTCGATTGACGATGTGGATGACCGCGCCGGCGACAAGCCGCGCGATGCGCTGTCGCGCGTTTACGCCACCGCGTCGCGGGAGTTTCGCGAAGCCCGCCGCGTCGGCATCGTCGGCGAGGGTGGGCAGCAATTGCTCGAGCGCGTGGACCGGCTGATGCAGGCGCAGATATCGCGCGAATTGACCCGCGCTTCGAAGAATCTGGGCTTCCTCGCCACGGTTGCGGCGTCCGCGCCGTTCATTGGCCTCTTCGGCACGGTGTGGGGCATCATGAACGCCTTCACCAATATCGCTCAACAACAGCAAACCAACCTCGCCGTGGTTGCGCCGGGCATTGCCGAAGCACTGTTCGCCACCGCTTTGGGTCTCGTCGCCGCGATCCCGGCGGTCATTTTCTACAACAAGTTCTCCGGCGACCTCGACCGCTTCGGCGACCGGCTCGAAACCTTTAGCGATGAAGTCGCCGCGCGCATGTCGCGCCGCTTGAGCGAGCGCAGCTGATGGCCGGCGGGCTCGCCGCCTCCTCACGG
>JACMMP010000195.1 GCA_014378995.1 Hyphomonadaceae bacterium | reverse complement strand
TGCTGGCCTCCGAACGCCGCATGCGCGCGGCCGGCTTTCGCATCCATGAGGCCCGCGCCGCGATGCTGCCGCGGCTGACGCTGCGCGCGACCGCAGGCGCG
Organism: Hyphomonadaceae bacterium; assembly: GCA_014378995.1. Classification (GTDB taxonomy): domain Bacteria; phylum Pseudomonadota; class Alphaproteobacteria; order Caulobacterales; family Aquidulcibacteraceae; genus Vitreimonas. The sequence continues at coordinate 31,825 of JACMMP010000195.1, read as the reverse complement.
AGCGATGGGCCGAATGACCCTTCGATCAACAATATCGACGACAGCGCCAACATGATCACCAATCTGATCGCCGGCATCTCCATGCCGATCTTCAATGGCGGCGCCCTGCTCTCGGAATCGCGCGCCACCGTAGCTGACCGCCGCGCCGCGGCGGCGGAATATGTGCGCACCTCGATCGGCGCCTGGCGCGAAGTCGAAGGCACGATCAGCGCCGACCAAAGCCTTGAAGTGCGCGAAGCGCAGTTCGGCATCGCCGCTGAAGAAGCGCGCGAGGCGCAAGAGCTGGCCGAGCGCGAATACGCGCGCGGCGTCGCCACTTTGTTTGAACTGATCGACGCCTACACGCGGCGCATCGACGCCGAGCGCGGCTTTATCAGTGCGCGCGCTGCGCGCGTCTCCAATCGCATCACTTACCACGTCGCCCTGGGCGGCGGCGCCCGCACGGGCGGCATCGACGAAGACCGGGAATTGGCGCCATGAACAAGATGGATCTCAACATGACATCCGCGACCGAGACGGAAGAGAAGCCGCGCGGCCTGTTGGGCAAGATCGGACGCGTGCTTGCGTTCGCCGCGCCCGTAGTCGTGCTCGTCGGCGTCGTGGCGCTGATGTTCCTGATGTTCGCAACCGCGGACCAGGCCGAGGAAAAGGGCGACGCGCCGCACCCGCCCGCGGTGCAGTTCGCCGTCGCGCATTCGCGGCCGACGACGATCTCTCTCAACGTGCAGGGCGAAGCGCGTCCGCGCGTGGAAGCGACCTTGGCGGCGCAAGTGACCGGCCGCATGGTCTGGGCCAGCCCCAAATTCGTCGATGGCGGCTCGTTCGCCGAAGGCGAAGTGATGGCCCGCGTCGACGCCGCCGATTATCAACTCGCAGTGGTGCGCGCCCGCGCGCAAGTGGCGCAATCGCAAGAAGCGCTGACGCGCGAAGAAGCCGAGAGCGAACTGGCGCGTCAGGACTGGCAAGCTTTGGGCCGCGGCGAAGCGCCGCCGCTCGCCGTGCGCGAGCCGCAACTGGCGCAAGCGCGAGCGCAGCTGGCGGCTTCGCAAGCGGCGTTGCGTTCGGCTGAACTCGATCTCAGCCGCGCCTCGATCCGCGCCCCGTTCACCGGCCGCGTCCGCGAACGGCGCGCCAATGTCGGGGATTATGTCGGCCCCGGCACGCCGGTGGCGGTGATGTTTGCGACCGACACGATGGAAATCCGCGTGCCGCTGACCGACGCTGATCTAGGCTCGATGCGCATTCCGGTCGGCTTCACAGCCAGCGCCGCCAATGCGGGTCCGGCGGCGCACGTCACCAGCGTGACGGGGGGCCGCCTCTACACCTGGGAAGGCCGCCTGGTGCGCACCGAAGCTTCGGTCGATGCGCGCACGCGCCTTGTGTACGGCATCGTCGAAGTGCGCGATCCGTTCAGCAGCCGCCACGCAGCGCCGCTCGCGCCCGGCATGTTTGTGCAAGCGCGGCTCGAGGGCTCCAGCCGTGAAACACTCGTCGCCGCCCCGCGCAGCGCGCTGAAGCGCAACGAGTTCGTCTACGTGGTCACGGCTGAAAACACGATCGACGTGCGCGAAGTGCGCGCGGCGCAAACCACCGCCGACGAGGTGCTCTTCCGGGAAGGCGTCGCAGACGGCGAGCGGGTCGTCGTATCGGTGTTGACTTCGCCGCGCCAAGGCATGGCGGTGACCCCCATCGACCGCGCGGGCGAAAGCACCGCCCAACCGGCCGCCGCGCCGCAAGAGCAATTGGACATTCGTGATTAAGCGCGCGGGCGCGCACGCGCCCGAAGTCGCCGGAGACGTCAGATGTTGAAGGGCCTGGTCGCTTGGTGGGGACGCAATCCCGTCGCCGGCAATCTGCTGATGCTGTTCTGCGTGGTCGCGGGATTCTTCTCGTTCCAGCAGATGGAGAAGGAATTCTTCCCGGCCGGGCGCGGCGACGGCGTGTTCGTTCAAGCCGTGTGGCCGGGCGCCAGCCCCGAGGACATGGAGCAACAGGTCGTTGTGCGCATCGAGGAGGCCACGGCCGATCTCGATAACGTCAACTGGGTGCGCTCGCGCGCCGGCGAAGGCTTCGGCTGGGTACGCATCGCCATCGACAGTGGCACCGACGTCGACGCCGTCACCGAAGAAGTGCGCGCGCGGGTGGAATCCATCTCCGGCCTGCCGGCGGGGATGGAGCCGATTCAGGTCGCGCGCGAAGTCGGACGCAACTGGTCGATCATTCTCGGCGTGCACGGTTCGATCAACGAGCGCGACCTGCGCGACACCTCCGAGCGTCTGCGCGACCGGCTCTCGCTTCAGCCCGGCGCCGCGAACACCTTAGTGACGGGCGTGCGCACGCCCGAAGTGTCGATTGAAGTTTCAGAAAGCTCGCTGCAGGCGTGGGGGCTGACGTTCGACGAAGTCGCGCGCGCGGTGCGGAGCAATTCGCTGAATGCCGGCGCGGGCGCCGTGCGCACCGCCGACGGCAACTTCCAGCTCCAGGCGCGCAATCTCGCCGACACCGAGCTGGATTTCGAGAACATCATCATCCGCCAGACGCCGGATGGCGGCACGGTGCTTGTCGGCGATGTCGCCACCGTCAATGACGGCTTCCAGGACGTGAACCTCTATTCGCGCATGAACGGCGAACCCGCCGCCATCATCGCGGTGCAAACGGCTGACCGTTTCAACATCTGGGAGACCAACAAGGCCGTTCAGGAAACGCTCGAGACGATCCGCGCCGAGCTGCCCGAGGGCGTGCAGATCACCACGATCTACAACGAAGTCGAGGATTACAACGCGCTGGTCGGCATTTTGCTTTCGAACGCGCTGCAGGGCTTCCTGCTCATCTTCGTGCTGCTGATGCTGACGCTGCACCCGAAAGTGGCGTTCTGGGCGACGTTGGGCGTGATGACGGCGTTCGCCGGCTCGTTCTTCATTCTGCCCTATCTCGACGTGTCGCTGAACTTCATGACCGTGTTCGGCTTCCTCCTGGTGCTGGGGATCATGGTCGACGACGCCATCATTGTCGGCGAGGCGATCTATGAAAGGGCCGAGCGCGGACATACCGGCGCCGACGCTTCGATCTTCGCGACGCAGATGGTGTTGAAGCCGCTGGTGGCCTCGGTGTTCGTCACCATGATTGCGTTTAGCCCGATGATGCTGCTCGAGGGCGACGTGCGGCAATTCACGCGGGCGATCTCGATCGTCGTCATGTCGACATTGGTGTTCTCGCTGATCGAGAGCCTGATCATCCTGCCCGCGCACTTGGCGCACGTCACGGTGCCCGACCCGAACAAGCCGGGCCTATTCGGCCGGCTGATGGCGCTGCAGCAACGGTGCGCGCACTCGGTTATCTGGGTGGCGAGGAACTTGCACGCGCCACTGGTGCGCAACGCGGTAAAGATGCGCTACCTCACCTGGTCGATCTTTCTCGGCATCACCATTCTCGCGATTGGCTTGATGGCCACCGGCCGGGTGAAGCAGACGTTCATGCCGGAAGTCGAAGGCGACTTCATGCAGGTGTCGATCGAACTGCCGCAAACAACGCCCTTCTCGCGCATGGAGCAGGTCGCCGAACAGCTCGACGCCGCGCGCCTGGCAATGGAGCAGGAAACAGCGGAGTACGCGCAGCTCGACCCCAACACGAACCTGCAATCGCGCGGCGTCGTGCGCTCATGGAGCCAATCGATCGAGGAAAACTCGATCCGCGCCTATGTCGGCCTGACGCCGCCGCAGACGCGGCCCGACCTGCGCTCACGCCAAGTCACGGAACGTCTGGAAGAGCTGCTAGGCGAAGTGCCGGACGCCGATCAAATCAGCTTCTCGCTGTCAGGCGGCGGCTCGCCCGCCATCGACATGGCGCTGATGGGTGAGAACAAGGCTGACCTCGAAGCGGCCGTGGAAGAGCTGAAGGCGCGCTTGCTGCAGTTCGAAGGCGTCTCCTCCGTGCGCGACAGCCAGGACGCAGCGATCGAAGAACTGCAATTCACGTTGCTGCCCGGCGCCGAACAGCTGGGCGTCACGCTGAGCGATCTGACCCGGCAAGTGCGGCAAGCTTATTTCGGCGAAGAAGTGCAGCGCCTGCCGCGCGAAGGCGACGACGTGCGCGTGTACGTCCGTTATCCGCGCGACGACCGGCGCACGCTGGAGAGCTTGGGCTCGTTCCGCGTACGCACCACCGATGGACGTGAAGTGCCGCTCGCGGCGCTGGCGACTTGGGAGTTCGCGCCCGGCGTCACCGGCCTCGACCGCCGCCAACGCATGAGTTCGATCCTGGTCACCGGGGACCTTGTGAACGCCGAAGCGCGCAACGAGATCATGCGGACGCTCGACAGCGAATTCTGGCCGGATTTCGAAGCGCGCTACACCACCGTGTCGCGTCGCGCGATCGGCGAAGCTGAAGGCCAGGCGGAGTTCTTCGCCCAACTCATGACGCTGATGGCGATGGCGTTCGCGGCGATCTACTTCCTGCTCGCCGTGACGTTCCGCTCCTACGCGCAGCCGATCATGATCCTCTCGGTGATCCCGTTCGCCATAGTCGGGGCAACGGTCGGGCACTTGATGTTCGACACCAGTTTTGCCCTCTTCTCCTGGCTCGGCGTCATTGCCGCCATCGGCGTCGTCGTGAACGACAACGTCGTCCTGGTGGACCGCTGCAACCAGATCCGCGGCTACTTCGCCATGCGGCTGAAGCGTCCCGGCGTCGCGCCTCTGCTCGATGAAGACGGCGAGCCGATCGAGCTGCACGAAGTCCCCGGCCCTAACGGGCAGGTGTTCGAGTACATCGCCATCTCGCCTGATCTCGAAGTGCACGAAGAGCTGATTATGCAATCGGCTCAGCAAAGCTTCCAGAACACGCCGATTGAGCTGCGGGAGTCCGCGCACCTGAAGCAGGACGCAAGCGAATACCGCGAGCGCGCCGAGATGCTTGAAGGGTCCGGGTTCCAGGTCATGCGGGTGCGTGCCGAGCGCGGCATTATCGAGGCGTCGGTCTCACGTTTCCGGCAAATCTTCCTGACTTCGGTCACGGAATTCGTCGGCATGGCCCCGATGCTGCTGGAGAACGCGGCGATCGTGCAGTTCCTGAAGCCGATGGCGCTCTCGCTGGCCTTCGGCGTGCTGTTCTGCATGCCCGCGACCTTGATCCTGACGCCCGCCTTCTACATGATCGGGGTCGACATCAAGCGCGTGTTTGGCGGCCTGTTCGGCTTCTATTCACGGCTCTATGGGGGCCGCCGCAAATTGGCCGCGGCGGAATAGAACTCGGAGAGAACATTCATGATCGCATTGACCCGCCGCGCCTGGGGCGTGTCGTCGCTGGCGTTGCTCGCCGGCTGCGCAACCGGCACAGCTACAAGCAACACGGCCGCGCCGCGCCCGCCTGCCGACATCGGCGCCTGGGGCATCGACCTTGCAGCCCGTGACCTCACTGTCGATCCGGGCGACGACTTTTTCCGCTACGCCAGCGGCACCTGGATGGCGAACACGCAAATCCCGGCCGATCGCACGCGCTGGGGCACGTTCGACATTTTGCGCGACAAGGCCGACCGCGATCAGCGCGTGATCATCGAAGAAGTCGCCCTCGCCGGCGGCGCGCCGGGCTCGGTGCAACAAAAGATCGCCGATTATTACAACACATATCTAAATCAGGACGCGATCGACGCGGCCGGCGTAGCGCCAGTGCAGCCAGAGATCGACGAGATCAACGCTGCGCGCGATCACGAGGCCGCCGTGCGCATCGCCGCGCGGCCGGGCGTCGCCGTCAACTTCCCGATCGCCTCGTACGTCTCGCTCGATCAGCGTAACCCCGATCGCTATTGCGTGGGCATGACGCATGCGGGCATCGGTCTGCCGGAGCGCGAATATTATCGCCGCACGGACGGCCAGTTCCCAGGCATCCGCACCGCATATCAAGCGCACATCGAGCGTCTGCTGACACTGGCGAACCAGCCCAACGCGGCGCGCAAGGCGCGCGACATCGTCGCGTTCGAAACGCAGATCGCCGAATTGCATTGGGCGGTTGCCGATCGCCGCGACCGCTCGCGAACGTACAATCTGCAAACGCGCCAGCAGATCGCCGCGCTGGCCCCGCGCTTCCCCTGGGATGCGGCGTTCGAGGCGCAAGGTCTCGGCCAGGTCAACGAAGTGGTGGTGCGCGAGCTTTCGGCCATTGGCCCGCTCGCTAATCTCTACATGCGGACGACGATCGCCACGATCCGCGCCTATCTCGTCTATCACCTCGTGCGCAACAACGCTTCGGTGCTGCCGCGCGCAATCGACAACGAGGCGTTCGACTTCTACGGCAAGACGTTGAACGGTCAGCCAGAGCAGCGCGAACGCTGGAAGCGTTCGGTTGATGCGGTGAACGGCTCGTTGGGTGAGGCGGTCGGCCAAATCTACGTCCAGCGCCACTTTCCGCCGGAAGCTAAGGCGCAGATGACCGAACTGGTGGAGAACATGCGCCGCGCCTATGGCGAGCGCATCGATCGCCTCTCTTGGATGTCGGCTGATACCAAAGTCGCCGCGCGTGAGAAGCTCGCCACCTTCCGCCCGAAGATTGGCTATCCGGACCGCTGGAAGGATTATTCGACGCTCGAAGTGCGCGCCGGCGAAGCGTACGGCAACAATAAACGCGTGCAATTGTGGGACTGGCAACAGGATCTCGATCGCCTCGGCCGCCGAACGGACCGGGATGAATGGTTCATGACGCCGCAAACCGTGAACGCCTATTACAACCCGGTGTTCAACGAAATCGTCTTCCCGGCCGCGATTCTGCAGGCGCCCTTCTTCGATGCGAAAGCCGATCCGGCCGTGAATTATGGCGCCATCGGCGGCGTTATCGGCCACGAAATGGGCCATGGCTTCGATGACCAAGGCGCAAAGTCGGATGCGCAAGGCGTGCTGCGCGATTGGTGGAGCGCCGAAGACGTCACGCGATTTGAGGGCGTCACCAGCCGCCTCGCCGCGCAGTACGAACAATTCGAACCGCTGCCGGGGCTAAATCTCAATGGCCGCCTGACACTGGGCGAAAACATCGGCGACAATGGCGGCCTGCAGGTGGCGTATCACGCCTACACGCTCTCGCTTGGCGGCCAGCCCGCGGAGGTGCTCGACGATCTCTCCGGCGATCAGCGTTTCTTCCTGGGCTGGGCGCAAGCCTGGCGCGGGCTGATCCGCGACGAAGCGCTGCGCAACCAGATTCTCACCGGGCCGCACTCGCCGGCGATCTATCGCTGTAACGGCACGGTGCGGAACATGGATGCCTGGTACGCCGCGTTCAACGTGACGGAAGATGACGATCTCTATCTCGCGCCGGCAGATCGCGTCACGATCTGGTAGGCGCTGGAATAGTTGGAACGATGAAGGGGAGCGCTGCGAGGCGCTTCCCTTTTGTTTGCCCCGGCTCGCCCACCAAAGGCGAGGACGGCGTTCATTCAGGATGCTTCTTCGCCATGATCTTCCAGCCGTTGGCGGCGATCTGGCGCAGCACGGCTTCGTCAACATCGGCGAGCTTGTTGATGTAGAGGCAGCTTCTGCCCGTCTTGTGCTTGCCGAGCTTCTTCATCAGCGGCTCGCCCTCGTAACCGTCCATCAGGTAGAGGACGAGATTGGCTTTGCGTGGGCTAAAGCCGAGGCGCGGCCACTTTCCGGTGGCGCCGTCGTATTCGCCGTAACCGATGATCGCCGGCCCCCACATGGCGGGCTTCTCGCCGGTGATCGCGCGCATCATCTTGTCGACGGCTTTCGCGTCCTTGCGGCGCGTGTCGTCTTCGACTGCGGAAATGAAGGCAGAGACGGAGGCTTTGGTGCGCTGGGTTTTGGGTTCGGCTTTGGGCATGAATATTTTATCGCTCCCAGCTGACGCGACCAGTGTGATCAACCCACATCATGGATATTCCTAAGAGCGTCAGGGCACGAGCAATCGAAGAAACATGCCTCTTGTGCTTAACGTCGTCCGGCAATGCGATCCCTACCAATGCACCCTCCGAAAGAAGACTCATCCCTTTGAACGCGGCCACGGAGACATGAGTCTTCGCTTGATTTGAATCAAAGCCTTTTTCGTAGCGTTTAGTGCCGGGCTTCGAACTAGTAGCGCCCTTCGCCTCGATCAGAAGCCTCTGATCGCCTTGCCAAGCTACTATGTCCACACCTTGAGTTGAGGTATCGCACCGGCTCTCGACAACCCAGCCAGCTTTCTGGAGGTGGACACACACAGCCTCAATGATCTCGTTCTCATTGAGCAATCAAAGCCCCTTAACAATCTCATCCGTCATCTTCTTCGCATCTCCGAACAGCATCATGGTGTTGTCGCGGAAGAAGAGTTCGTTTTCTACGCCGGCGTAGCCGCTCCCCATGCCGCGTTTCACGAACAGCACGGTTTTGGCGCGTTCGACATCGAGGATCGGCATGCCGTAGATGGGCGACTTCGGATCGGTTTTCGCGACGGGGTTGGTGACGTCGTTGGCGCCAATGACGTAGGCGACATCGCACTGGCTGAACTCGTTGTTGATGTCTTCGAGTTCGAACACTTCGTCGTAGGGCACGTTGGCTTCGGCCAGCAGCACGTTCATGTGGCCGGGCATGCGGCCAGCCACTGGATGGATGGCGTATTTCACGTCGACGCCCTCCTTCTTCAGCATGTCGGCCAGTTCACGCACCGAGTGCTGCGCTTGCGCGACGGCCATGCCGTAACCCGGCACGATAATCACTTTGCTGGCGTTCTTCATGATGAAAGCGGCGTCGTCGGCGCTGCCGAGCTTCACGGGGCGCGTTTCGACATGGCCCGCTGCCGCGCCGCCATCGGCGGTGCCGAAGCCGCCGAGGATGACGCTGATGAAGCTGCGGTTCATGGCTTTGCACATGATGTAGCTGAGGATAGCGCCGGAGGAGCCGACGAGCGCGCCGGTGATGATCAGCGCCACGTTCTCTAGCGTGAAGCCGAGCGCGGCGGCGGCCCAGCCGGAATACGAATTCAGCATCGACACGACGACGGGCATGTCGGCGCCGCCGATCGGGATGATGAGCAGCACGCCAATCAGCAACGAGAGGCCCGCAAGCGCCCAGAAGTGCCATTCCACCGTGCCGTGCGCCTGGATCATCATGACGATGAGCGCGACGATGGCGAGCGCGATGGCGATGTTGATGATGTGGCGCGCCGGCAGCATGATCGGCGCGCCGCTCATATTGCCGTTGAGCTTGGCGAAGGCGATCACCGAGCCGCTAAAGGTGACGGCGCCGATGGCTGTGCCAAGCGAAAGCTCGATCAGCGATTGCATGTGCACGCCGCCGTTCTCCGCCGCAATGCCGAAGCTTTCGGGCGCGTAGTAGGCAGCGGCCGCCACCGCGACAGCGGCAAGGCCGACCAGCGAGTGGAACGCGGCCACAAGCTGCGGCATCGCCGTCATTTTTATCGAGCGGGCGATGAAGGCGCCGATGCCGCCGCCGATCACCATGGCGCCGGCGATGATGAGCCATGTCGTCGTATCGGGTGTGACGAGCCACAAAGTCGTGGCGATGGCGATGGCCATGCCGATCATGCCGAAATTATTGCCCTGGCGGCTGGTCTCGGGACTGGAGAGGCCGCGCAGCGCCAAAATGAAAAGCACCCCGGAGACGAGGTACAGCAGCGCAGCAAAATCAGCGTTCATGTCAGCCCCTAGAGCCCGGCCGCCGCCAGCGCGTCCAGCCGGAGAATATGGTCACCGCTGGCGCGGCGAAGAAAACGATAGCGGCGAGCCAAGCCGGCCAATTCCAAATCTCGGTCGCGCCCATAAAAGCGATCACATTGCCGATCACCGGCACGAAGGCGAGCACGGCGCCGACGATAGTCGACGGCAGCGCGGGCCATGCGAAGCTCAGCTGCACCCATTCAATCACGACGAACACTTGCAGCACGCAAAGCGCAACCCAGGCGAGCGCAATCAGGCAGCCGAGTCCGGCGATGCGGGAGAACTGCACCTCGAAGCGGCGCATGTCCTCGCGGGCGCGCACACGGTCGAACGTGTGCGGCGAGACCGTGGGCTCCTCGCTCAAATTGGTAAGCGCGCGTTGCGCGGCTTGGCGCAACTCGTCGTCACTGACGGCGCCGTCTTCGCGCGCTTCGTTCACCTGTGCTTCGAACGCCTCGACGTGGGGCTGCATCAGTGCGATCGCGCGCGGCGCGGCCCCCCGGGAGGCGCGCCAGGCATCGACAAAGCGGCGCATGAACGCCTCGGCGGAAAGCCGGCCGTCGAGATAAGCTTCGATAAGGGCGCGCCAGTCGCCGGGATTCATCGCTTAATCCTGAACGAGATCCCGGCTCGCGCGGTGCGCGTCCAGGATGACTTTCGACTTCGGTCGAAAGTCACTTCTTCTCTTTCTTCTTGTACATCGCCAGCATGCGCTGGGTGACGAGGAAGCCGCCGAAGATGTTTACGGCGGCAAGCCCTGCGGCTAACCCGCCCGCGCCCTTGGCGATCCAGCCGCTCTCGGCTTCCGCATTGGCCGCGGCTGCGATCAGCGCGCCAACGATAATCACCGAGGAGATCGCGTTGGTGACGGCCATCAGCGGCGTGTGCAAAGCCGGCGTCACCGACCAGACCACGTAATAACCGACGAAAATCGCCAGCACGAAAATGGCCAGATAGAAGACAAACGGATCGACCATGCCTTAGCTCCCAAACCGCTGGCGGCATTGCGTGGCGGCGGCTTCGCGCTCGGCGGCGGGCTGTTCGGCCCAGTGCGAGCGCGCGGCGCTGGCGGCGTAGCGGCCGGTCATGCCTTCGATGCCTTCCATGGTGTTCATGCGCGCAAGGATGCGGCCAAGCACATTGGCCCAATCGCCCGACGCGCCGCGCGGATGGGTCAACACATCGATATTGGCGTGCGCGGCGACAGCGCCGGCGCAGCTTGTGAGCACGCTGATCGAAGGCGCCTGGGTTTGCGCCTGCGCCGGCGCCGTGAGCAGCGCGGCGGCGACGAGCGCGCTAGCCATTGCTTTGCGTCCGATGCCGTTCATGCGCGCCTCCTTCAGGTGGTTGCGTAGGTTGCGTCAGCCCGAACGACCAAGCCGACGCCGTCGATCTCGTGCGTTTCCGCCGCCTGCTCACCGCGATGATTGCGGTAGATCAAAGTGTGGCCGCGGGCGCCGACGAGCAGAGCCTCGGGCGTGAAGGTGAGCTGCGGCGCGCGCTCGAGCGCACGCTCGAAATAGGCGCGCAGCATAACTTTGCCGTGGATGACGCCGTCATGAGAAAAGCCAAGCGCGGCGATGTAAGGCGAGGAGAACTCGATGTCCTCGGCGTAGAGCGCGAGGATGCCGTCGAGATCGCGCTTGTTCCAGGCGGCGTAATATCTATCCGCAAAATCGAGATCGTTCATGCCGCGCTCGCTGGGGCCATGGATGGATGGATGATCGCGCCCGCTCGGGTCAGCATGGCGCCCTTGATGATCTCGTCATCCCAAGCCGGCGCGAACGCTTTGCTCTCTTTGTCCGCCAGCAGCGGCAAGAGCGCGAGCAAGTTGCGGGCGTAGAGCGACGACGCATCGGCCGGCAGCCGCGCCGGCAGATTGGTGAATCCCATGATTTTCACGCCGCCGATATCGACGAGTTCATCCGGCTTCGAGAGCGGACAATTGCCGCCCTGCGCGACGGCGAGATCGATGATCACCGAACCCGGACGCATTGCGCGCGCTTGCGCTTCGGTGACGAGAACCGGCGCGGCCCGGCCAGGGATCAGCGCAGTGGTGATCACCACATCCTGCTTGGCGAGGTGTTCGCTGATCAGCACAGCCTGCTTGGCTTGGTATTCGGCGCTCATCTGCTTGGCGTAGCCCGCGGCGGTTTCGGCCTGTTTGAATTCTTCGTCCTCGACCGCGACGAACTTGGCGCCGAGGGACGCCACCTGCTCTTTCGTCGCCGGACGCACGTCGGTGGCGCTAACGACCGCGCCGAGACGACGCGCGGTGGCGATGGCTTGAAGGCCCGCGACGCCGACGCCCATGATGAACACCTTGGCCGCAGCGATAGTGCCGGCGGCCGTCATCATCATCGGGAAAGCGCGCCCATAAAGCGCCGCGCCTTCGATTACGGCGCGATAACCGGCGAGATTGGCTTGGCTCGATAGCGCGTCCATCGATTGGGCGCGGCTGATGCGCGGGATGAATTCCATCGCCGCCGCATCGACCTTGGCTCTGGCCAAAGCTTCGATAATCGCCTTATCGCCGTAGGGCTCGAGCAGCGCGGCAAAACCCGCGCCGAGCTTCATGGCGCCGATCTCGGTTTCAGTCGGGCGGCGAACCTTGAGCACAAGATCGGCCGCGGCGATGGCGCCATCGGCGCTCAACTCGGCGCCCGCGTCCTTATAATGTTGGTCCGGGACACTGGCGGCGACGCCTGCGCCGGATGCGAGGGTTACGCTATGCCCCAAGGCGACGATTTTCTTCACCGTGTCAGGCGTCGCCGCGACACGCGTTTCGCCTGGCGCGCTCTCTTTGAGAACAGCGATGCGCAACGGATCAGCTCATCATGCCGGACAGCGCCGGCACGATCAGGCCGCCGATGGCCAACACCACCCAGGTTGCGACCTGCGCGGCCCAATAGACGCTCGACATGCGAAACAAGAAGCCGGCGACCGCGCCGACAGCGACGAAGGCGACCCAGCCGGGCCACCAGCCTGCGCCGATTGCGAAAGCCAACGTCAAAAGCGCGATCGTCTGGACCGTCAGCGTGCCGACCCAGACCGACGACAACAGGAAGGCGTGGAACGTCCCCTTCTGATCTTGGATGTCCATTGCGCCACGTGCGCTGGGGCTCTGCGCCATCGTCCAAATCTCCTCGCTCTTGGTCGGGGGGTGTAGACCGCGCCGCGCAGGCGAACAAGCGGGGGCGACGGTCCCGCCGCGCTTAGGGCTGAGCGCGGCGGGTGACGGGGTGGAAGCTGACCTGATCGGCTTCGAAACGGGCCGCTGTCAGCGTGCCGGAGGCGTAGGCGCCGGTATCGACGGCAATGCGCCGATGGTCGGCGAATGGCTGATCTACCGGCGTATGGCCATGCACGACCCGGTGCGAAAACGGTCGCTTGGAGGCGATGAAGGCGGCGCGGGCCCAGAACAAATCCTCGTCGGTCTGCTCTTCCAGGCTGCGGCCTGCGTCGATGCCGGCATGAACAAACGCGTAATCGCCGAGCTCGACGTAACGCTCGAGGCTCTGGAGGAAATCGTAATGGCCGGGCGGGAGCCGGACCATGAGGTGTTGGGCGACGCCGATCCAATCGTGCTCCTCGGCGCCGACTGGCGGGGGCGGCTGCACGCCATAGGAAAGCAGCGTTTCGGCCCCGCCCTGCAGCAACCAGGCGCGGTAAGACATCGGATCGTCGAGGAAGCCGAGCATGGATTGCTCGTGATTGCCCTTGAGGTAGCGGCGCTCGAAGCCGGCCGGGCGCTGTCGGAGCAGGATATCGATTACGCCAGCGCTGTCGGGCCCGCGATCGACGTAATCGCCTAGGAAAACCACGATGGGCGGGCCGCCGGGGCGGGTCTCCTCCGCCGCTCGCGCTTCGAGCATGGCGATCATGTCGGCCAGCAGATCGGCGCGGCCGTGGATGTCGCCCACGGCGAATCCCACCCTGTCCGCGGGAAATCTCGCGGCGGGCGGCGTAGGACGCTCGAACATCCGCAGCAATTCCATCGCACCTACTTATGCCGCGCCCCCGGGAGCGGCAATGAAGTTCCCTTACCGCCACTGGTCGTGCGGAGCAGAACTTGCAGCGCGCGCGCCGAAGAGGCAGGCCCACACTCATGAACGCGAACGCCGCGGGCCCGCGGGTGTCCGTCATCATGGCCAATCTGAACGGCGCGGCGCACATCGCCGCCGCCGTGCGCTCCGTGCTGCGCCAAACCGAGACATCGCTAGAGCTGATCGTCAGCGACGATGGATCGAGCGACGATAGTTTAGCGCGGGCGCGCGGCGCAGCGGATGGCGATCCGCGTTTGGTTCTCCTGACGAGCGAACGCGCACGCACGGGGCCGGCGGCGGCGCGCAACCGCGCTCTGGCGCAGGCGCGCGGGCGCTGGATTGCGGTGGTGGATAATGACGACTTTATCCATCCGGAACGGCTGGAGCGGCTGATCGCGGACGCCGAAGCGGACGGTGCGGACATCGCCGCCGACGATCTGCTCACCTTTTATGACTCCGTGAAGAAGCCGCCGCATGGCCATTTGCGCGGGGCGCTGGCGGCGGCGGCGAGCTGGATTAGCGCGCCAGCGTACGAGCGCAGCAACCGTCTGCTAGGTGCGGGCCCGGCGCTGGGATATCTGAAGCCGGTGTTCCGGCGGGCTCTCAACGCGCAGTACGACGAGACACTAAGCATCGGCGAAGATTCCGAACTGGTCCTGCGGCTGCTGATTGGCGGGGCGAAGCTTCGGCTTTATCCCGAGCTTGGCTATTTTTATCGCAAGCACACCGCCTCGATTTCGCACCGGCTCGACCTCGCGGCGATCGACGCGCTGGACGCGGCATACGCCAAGCTCGACGCCGGAGGTGACTCCGAACTGGCGCACGAACTGCAGCGGGGCGCCGAAGCCCGAGACGACGCGCGGGCGTTCACCAAGTTGATCTCGGCGCTGAAAGCACGCAATTGGGATGGCGCAACGCAGGCGGCGTTTGCCCGCCCCTCCGCCCTGCTTTTGCTCAAAGACCCGATCATGGCGCGATTTTCGCGGCCCGCGCCTCGGCGCGCCGCCAGCCAACCACGGGTGGCGCTAATCTCGCGCCAGCGCATTGTCGGCGCCACTAACGGCAGCTCGGCTTACGTGCTCGCGCTGGCCGGCGCGCTGAAAGGCGCGGGCTACGCTGTGGATTATCTCGGCGCGTCGCCGAAAATCTTTGGCCGCTGGGCGATACTGAAGCTGCGGCCCGAGGTGGGCGCGTTGGACCGCTATTTGGTGCATGGCGGGGTTCGCGTTGGAAACGTGGTGTTGGCGCGCGATCCCCGCGTATGGGCCGCATCGGCGCTGGCGGTGGCCGACCGGGTGCTCAGCAAAGCCGGCGTCACCGGGCTCAGCCGGCCGGCGGAGTACGCACAAGGCGCGTCGGCGACGCGCGCCGACCGCTTGTGGATTGCCCGCAATGCCGCCCCGGACGCGCGCGCGGTGCTGTGCGACTACGCCTTCACCTCGGCGCTCTCGCCCTATGCGCTTGTCGCGAACGGCCGTTCGGCCATCATCATGCACGATTTAATGTCGGCCCGGGTGGCGGACGCGGCCGAGACCAACACGGTTAAGATCTCGGCGGCAGACGAGTTCAGGATGCTTGGCTTGGCCGATGCGGTGATCGCCATTCAGCACGAGGAAGCGGCGAAGGTGCGCGCCGCGCTGCCTGAGCGCGTCGTGTTGACGGCGCCGCACGCGGCCGAGCCGGTCACCGCGCCGCAACCGGGCGAGGACGATCTTCTTTTCTTCGTCGGCAGCAACACCGCGCCAAATATCGTCGGCCTTGAGTGGTTCTACCGGGAAATTTGGCCGCTGATCCGCGTCAAACGCCCGGCGGCGCGGTTGAAAGTTGCAGGCTCAGTGGCGCGCGCGCTGGGGACGCCGCCCGAGGGCGTAACCATGTTGGGCGTCGTCGGCGATCTGGCGCCGTTTTACGCCGAAGCGGGCGTCGTCATCTCGCCGCTCTACACCGGCTCCGGGCTCAAGATTAAACTGATCGAGGCGCTCGCCGCCGGCAAAGCCGTAGTTGGCACCTCGGTGACAGCGCAGGGCGTCGAGCGCCAAGTCGCCGGCGCCATGGCGCTAGAAGACGCACCGGGACGCTTTGCCGATGCATGCATCGAGTTGCTCGGTCAACATGAACGGCGCGCAGCGCTTGCGATCGCGGCGCTCGCCTGCGCCAACGCGCATTTCTCCGCCGCGGCGTGCTTTCGCGAGCTGACTGCTTTTGTCCGCGGCGATGGCGCCGCACCGGCGCGAAATTCCTTGCGGAAAGAGCTGTCACAGTCCCAATAGGCGCGAAATTCTCCCGAGCGCCGCAAGAGCTTGGAGACGCCGTTCCGTTTCGTCAAAAGACCGGTGTTCTCCGCGGTTTTTGGGCGACATGAAGCGCGCGCTCGTTAAGCATAACGCGGCAGGGAAATTGCGACGGGACGCGCACATTTCGCGCAAGGGTTATGGGATGCCGATTTCGGACAATGTTCGTCTGGGTGAGGGTGTGATGATCCATCACCCTCAACTCGTGAACTTGTACGGCTGCTCGGTCGGCGACGGTTCGCGCGTGGGCTCGTTCGTGGAAATCCAGAAAAACGCTCACATCGGCGCGCGCTGCAAAATTTCTTCGCACACTTTCATCTGCGAAGGCGTGACGGTGGAGGACGAAGTGTTCGTCGGCCACGGCGTCATGTTCATCAACGACATTTTCCCGCAAGCGGCGAACGCGGATGGCTCGGCGCAAAGCGAGGCGGACTGGGCGGTGGTGGAGACGCGGATCAAGACGCGCGCGTCCATCGGCTCCAACGCAACCATCATGGGCGGCGTTATTGTGGGCGTCGGCGCGCTGGTGGGCGCGGGCGCGGTGGTGACCAAGGACGTGCCGGATTACGCGATCGTGGCCGGAGTGCCGGCCAAGGTCGTGGGCGACGTGCGGGACAAACGAAACGGCGCGGGCGATGCGCAAAAGCAAGCAGGACGATCAGAATGATCCGGATTGGTGTTATCGGGTACGGCTATTGGGGCCCCAATCTGGTGCGCAACTTCGCGGAGCTGAAAGGCGCCGAGTTGGCCGCCGTGGCCGACCTCGACCCAAAGAAGCTCGAACTCGTCAACAAGCGCTTTCCCGCGGTGAAGACGACCACTGACTTTCAAGAGATGCTGCGCGATCCGGAAATCGACGCAATCGCCATTGCGACGCCGGTGTCGACGCACTTCGAGCTCGGCATGGCGGCGCTGAAGGCGGGCAAGCACGTGTGGCTGGAAAAGCCGATGACGGAAACGTCATTGCAGGCGCGCCAGCTGGTCGATTGCGCCGAAAAGAAGAAGCTCGTCCTGCACGTCGACCACACCTTCATCTACACGGGCGCCGTGAAAAAGATGAAGGATCTCGTCGCCAACGACGAACTGGGGAAGATCCTTTATTACGATTCAACCCGGGTGAACCTTGGGCTCTTCCAACGCGACGTCTCCGTGATCAGCGATCTCGCCGTGCACGACTTTTCGATCCTGGACTATTTGTTGAACGAGCAGCCGACTGCGGTTTCGGCCGGCGGCATCAATCACTTTCCGGGCACGCCGGAAAACCTGGCCTACATCACGATGTTTTATGACTCGGGCGCGATTGCGCACGTGAACTGCTCGTGGCTCGCCCCAGTGAAAGTGCGTACGGTTCTGGTCGGCGGCACCAAGAAGATGTTCGTCTATGACGACCTGCAGCCGTCCGAGAAGCTGAAGATCTACGACAAGGGCGTCTCGTTCACCGACGATCCGCAAAAAATCTATCAGATGCGGGTTGGCTACCGGACCGGCGACATGTGGGCGCCGAAGCTGGATGAATCTGAGGCGCTGCGCGCGGCTGCGATGGATTTCGTCGAAGCCATAGGCGCTAAGAAGCAGACGCTTTGCGATGGCCGCCTCGGCCTTCGCGTGATCCAAATTATCGAAGCTGCGACCTCCTCCATGAAGGCGCGCGGCGAAACCATTCACCTGCCCCGCGCGGAGAAAGTTCTGTGAGCGTCCCTTTCGTCGATCTGAAGTCGCAATATCTCTCGATCAAACCGGAGATCGACGCGGCGATCCAGCACATCCTGGACAACACCCAATTCGTGCTCGGCGCCGAAGTGGCGGCGTTCGAGCAGGAATTCGCGGCTTATTGCGGCGCGAAGCACTGCATGGGCGTCAATAACGGCACCAGCGCGCTGCACCTGGCGATGCTTGCCGCCGATATCGGCGCAGGCGATGAGGTGATCACGACGCCGTTCACGTTCGTCGCGTCCGTCGCGGCGATTTGGTATTCGGGCGCAAAGCCCGTTTTCGTCGACATCGACCCGAAGACGTATCTGATCGATCCGGCAAAAATCGAAGCGGCGATCACGCCGAAGACGAAAGCCATCCTGCCGGTCCACCTCTACGGCCAGTCGTGCGACATGGACGCGATCATGGCGATCGCGAAGAAGCACAATCTGATCGTTATCGAAGACGCCTGCCAAGCGCACGGCGCCGAGTGGAACGGCAAGCGCGTCGGCGGCATTGGCGATCTCGCCGCGTTCAGCTTCTATCCGGGCAAAAATCTGGGCGCGTACGGCGAAGGCGGCGCGACCACCACCAATAACGACGAGTATGCGCGCAAAATCCGCATGCTGCGCGATTGGGGCGCCGAGAAAAAGTACATGCACGTGCTGAAGGGCTACAATATGCGCCTTGAAGGCATGCAAGGCGCGATCCTGCGCGTGAAGCTGAAGTATCTTGAAAAATGGACGGAAGCGCGACGCGACGCGGCGAAGCGTTATGACGCGCTGTTCGCCGGCTCGGGCGTCGAGACGCCGTTCGTCAGCGATAAGTCGCGCCACGTCTATCACATCTACTCGACGCGCACGACGAAGCGCCAAGAATGGCAGGACGCGCTGAACGCCAAGGGCATCCAATCGGGCATCCACTACCCGATCGCGATCCACAACCTGCCGGCCTACGAGGACCTGGGCTATAAGAACGGCGACTTCCCGCACGCGGAGAAGGCGGCGGCTGAGCAGCTTTCGCTCCCGATGTATCCGGAACTGACGGCCGAGATGCAGGAGCGAGTCGCGGCGGCGATAATCGAACTGCATAAGAAGGATGCGGGGATCGCCCGATGAACGTCGAAGGCGCGAAAATCCTCGCCACCGGCGGCTGCGGCCTGATCGGTTCGACGACGATCGACCTCTTGTTGCGCGAAGACGTGGCGAAGATCGTGATCTTCGACAACCTCGTCCGCGGCTCGATGCACAATGTCGCTGAAATTCTGAAGGATAAGCGCGTTGAGCTGATCAAGGGCGACATTCGCGACGTCGAGGCGACGCGCCGCGTCAGCCAAGGCATGGACGCCGTCATTCACATGGCGGCGATCCGCATCACCGCGTGCGCCGAGCATCCGCGCGAAGCGCTGGAAGTGATGTGCGACGGCACCTTCAACGTGGTGGAAGCGGCCCATCTGGCCGGCGTCAAGCGCATCGTGGCGGCGTCATCCGCCTCGGTTTACGGCATGGCCGACAGCTTCCCGACGACGGAAAAAGATCACCCCTACAATAACCGCACCTGGTACGGCGCCTCGAAGGTGATGCTCGAAGGCCTGCTGCGCTCGTTCAACGACATGTACGGCACTGAGTATTGCGCGTTCCGGTACTTCAACGTGTATGGCCCGCGCATGGACATTCACGGCAAGTACACCGAAGTGCTGATCCGCTGGATGGAGCGCATCGAGGCCGGCCAGCCGCCGCTCATCCTCGGCGACGGCAAGACGTCGATGGACTTCATCTATATCGACGACATCGCCGCCGCCAACGTTGCAGGTCTGCGCTCTGACGTTTCGGATGAAGTGTTCAACGTCGCCAGCGGTGTCGAGACCGATCTGAACGAACTGGCTGAAGCTTTGATGCGCGTGATGGGCAAGAAGCTGCAGCCGGAATACGGGCCGGAGCGCAAGGTGAACGCTGTTCCGCGGCGGTTGGCCTCGATTGAGAAGACAAAGCGCATGCTGGGCTGGTCGCCGAAAGTCGATCTCGATGAAGGCCTGGAGCGTCTTGTTTCGTGGTGGCGCGCCAACAAGGAGCACGTGGCCTGATGATCCCGCTGATGAAGCCGCTGATGGACGAGCGCGAAGCGCAAGCGGCCTCGCGCGTGATCATGAGCGGCTGGGTAACGCAAGGCCCGGAAGTGGCGGCGTTCGAACGTGAGTTCGCCGAATTCGTCGGCGCGCCGCATGCGACAGCGGTGTCAAACTGCACAACCGCGCTGCATCTGGCGCTGCTCGCGGTGGGCGTCGGCGCGGGCGATGAAGTCATCACCGTCTCGCACTCATACGTGGCGACGGCGAACTCGATCAAGTATTGCGGCGCCGAGCCGGTGTTCGTGGATGTCGAGCTGGACACCTACAACATGGACCCGGCCAAAATCGCGGCCGCGATTACGCCGAAGACCAAGGCGATCCTCTGCGTCCACCAAATCGGCATGCCGTGCGACATCGATACGATCGTCGCCATTGGCGCGAAGCACGGCATCCCGGTGATCGAGGACGCGGCCTGCGCCATCGGGTCGGAGATCCAGATCGACGGCAAGTGGGAGAAGATCGGAGCGCCGCGCGGCGATATCGCCGCGTTCAGCTTCCATCCGCGCAAGATCGTCTCGACCGGCGACGGCGGCATGCTGACGACGCGCAATGGCGCCTACGACAAGCAATTCAAGCTGCTCCGCCAGCACGCCATGAGCGTGCCGGACACGGTGCGCCACGGCTCCAACCAGGTGATTTTTGAAACCCACCCGGTGCTGGGCTACAATTATCGGATGACGGATATCCAGGCCGCAGTCGGCCGCGAACAGCTGAAGCGCGTGCCGGAGATTCTGGAAACGCGCCGCCGCCTCGCTGCGCGCTACAACGAGCTGCTGCAGAACAATCTCGGCATCGAAACGCCGGTTGAGCCGGCGAACAAGCGCTCAAACTGGCAGAGCTATTCGGTGACACTGCCGGAGCGCTGCGATCAACGCGCAGTGATGCAATCGATGCTCGACGCCAGCGTCTCAAGCCGCCGCGGCATCATGTGCGCGCACCGCGAGGATCTCTACAAGAATGGCTGGGACCTACCGAACTCAGAGTTCGCGCAAGATCGCCGTCTGATCCTGCCGCTCTATCATTCGATGACCGATGAAGAGCAAATCATTGTCGTCGAAGCGCTGAAGAAAGCCTGCGCCTAGTGACGGCCGAGGCGCACCCCGCGCCGACGACTGCGCCGCAGATCGTCGAAATTCGCCCCGACCGCGGGTGGCTCGACCTCGATCTCGGGGCCGTGTGGCGTTACCGCGAACTGCTCGTCGTGCTGATGATGCGCGACATTCAGGTGCTCTATAAGCAAGCGCTGCTTGGCGCTGCGTGGGCGATCCTGCAGCCGCTGTTCGCGGTGGCGATCTTCACAATCGTGTTCGGCTATTTCGCGCGCATGCCCTCGGAAGGCATCCCCTATCCGATCTTCGCGTTTGCCGGCGTGCTGCCGTGGACATACTTCGCCGAAGCCGTGCGCCGCTCCGGTACGGGCCTGGTCACCGACGCGGAACTGGTGCGGAAAGTGTACTTTCCGCGTCTGATCATGCCGCTCGCCAATGTAATTTCACCGCTCTTGGATTTCTGCATCGCTTTTGTGGTGCTGCTGATCATGATGGCGATCTATGGCATCGCGCCGAGCGCCAAGATTCTGTTGGTCATTCCGTTGATGATGATCTCGGCGCTGCTGGCGCTCTCGATCGGGCTTTGGCTCGGGCCGATCAACGTGCGCTTCCGCGACATCAAGCACACGCTGCCCTTCATCATCCAAATCTGGATGTACGCCTCGCCAATCGTCTACCCGCTCTCGATGGTGCCTGAGCAATGGCAGGGCCTCTACTCGCTGAACCCGATGGTCGGCGTCATCGAAGGCTTCCGCTGGGCGGTGTTCGATCAGGGCGAGCCGAACTTTGGCGCGCTGGCGATTAGCGGCACGGTCATCGTCGTTCTGCTAGCGGGCGGGCTCATCTTCTTCCGCCGCATGGAACGCACGTTCGCGGACGTGATCTGATGGACGATTTCGCCATCTCCGCCCGCGGCGTCGGGAAGCGTTACAAGCGGCTGCAGCGCTCGGAGCGTCACGACAGCGTGCGCGACGTGATCGCCGCCGGCGTGCGCGACATGTTCGCGTCCAAGCAGCTGCGCAACGAACGCAATGTGCGCAACACGTTCTGGGCGCTGAGGGATGCAAACTTCGAGATCAAGCGCGGCGAGAATGTCGGCATTATCGGTCTCAACGGCGCCGGAAAATCGACGCTTTTGAAGCTCCTGTCCCGCATCACCGTGCCGACGACCGGCAGCATCCGCATCCGCGGCCGCCTCGGCGCCCTGCTCGAAGTCGGCACCGGCTTTCACGCCGAACTGACCGGTCGCGAGAACGTCTTTCTCTACGGCTCGATCCTAGGCATGAGCCGCAAGGAAGTCGCAGCAAAGTTTGACGCTATCATCGACTTTGCCGAAATCGAGGAATTCATCGATACGCCGGTGAAGCGTTATTCCAGCGGCATGTATGTGCGCCTCGCCTTCGCGGTCGCGGCGCACCTTGATCCGGATATCTTGCTGTTGGACGAAGTGCTGGCCGTTGGCGACTTCGCGTTCCAACGCAAGTGCATGAACTTCGCCAAGCAGCTCGAGCGCAAGGGCGCGACGATCCTGTTCGTGTCGCACAACATGTTCTCAATCAAGACCATGTGCCATCGCGTGATCTACCTCAAGAAAGGTCAGATCGTGTTCGACGGCCCGACGGCTGAGGGCCTGAAGCTGTACGAGGCCGACAGCCGCCTGGCTGACGTGCCGTGGTTCGACGAAAGCGAAGCCGGCCGCCGCATCTCATTCACCGACGTGCAGTTCGTGAACGCGCGCGGTGAAGAAACCACGGTGTTCGATTTCGGCGAGCGCATGGGCGTGCGCCTCCGGTATAAAACACAAGGCCGCGTCGAGCGCCCCGACATCCGCGTTGGCTTGGACCGCGACGACGAAACGCACTGCATGACGTTCTCATCGCTCACCGATGGCGTGGCGCTGCCCTATATCGAGGGCGAAGGCGTGATCGAGCTGAGAACGCCGCCGCTGAAGCTGGTGAGTGATCTCTACACCTGCAACGTCGTTGTCCGCGACGCGGACGGCCACATGCTGGCGGGCCAGATTGGCGGGCGCTTCCATGTGCGGCATGCCGATTTCTCTGCGTCGGTGTGGGGCGTTTTCCACGAGAGCGGCGAGTGGCGCGTCGAGGCGGCGGAGTCCGTACAATTGAGCGAGGTCCGCGATGGCGTCGGTTGAGGCGCCCGCCGCGCCGGCGATGACGGACAAAGAGCAACGGCTCGCGCGCAACTTCGCGGAATACGAAAGCTACATCGTCAAGGCGCAAGACTTTCTGGCGCAAGGCGACCTGCAGACGGCGGCCGCCTATTGCGCGATCGCTTCGCATATCGTGACGCAAAACCACGCCGGCATTTTTTGGAGCCCGCGCGCCGAGAAGGTGTTGAACGAGATCGGCCGCCGGCTAGAGCCGGAAGCGCCGGCGCGTCCAAGGCCGGCCAAGATCAAGCGCATTCTGCAAGTATGCACGCAGGTTTCCGCCGTCGGCGGCCACACCAAAATGCTGTGCCAGTGGGTGCGCGCCGATAAGGATCGCGAGCATACTTTGGTGCTGACCGAGCATCGCGGGCCGACGCCGCAATTCGTGCACGACGTGTTCGAAGCCAGCGGCGGGCGCAAGGTCGAGAAGCTCAACCATCGCCCCAGCAGCCAGATCGATTGGGCGCTGCGACTGCGCGAGATCGCCAAGGATTTCGACCTCGTCATCCTGCACACGCACTGCGAGGACATCGTTCCGCTCATTGCGTTCGCCGATCCGAGCAAGCACCCGCCCGTGCTGGTGCTGAACCACGCCGACCATTTGTTCTGGTACGGTCCGAGCGTTGCGCACCTCAACATCAATCTGCGCGACGCGGCGCAGGATATCGCTATCGCCCGCCGCGGCATCGCCCCTGAGCGCAACATCCTAATGCCGACTTTGGCTGAAGGCATCGTCCGCACCCGCTCACGCGAGGAAGCCAAGCGCGAATTGGGCATCGATCCGGACACCGTGTTGCTAGTCTCCGCGGCGCGCCGGGCGAAGTACCGGACCATGGGCGGCGTCACCTACGCCGATATTCACGCGGACGTGCTGAAGCAGCACGAGAACGCCATGCTGATTACCGTCGGCGCAGGCGAGCATGAGGATTGGGCGCCGGTGCAGGCGGCCGTGAATGGCCGGCTGCGTTCAATCGCGGAAACGCCGAACCCCAAGGTCTATTTCGAAGCGGCGGACATTTACGTCGACTCGTTCCCGTTCGTGTCATCTACGTCGCTGATGGAAGCGGCGGGCTACGGCACGCCTTTGGTGACGATCTTCACCTACCCGCAACAAGCGCGTATATTCGGCATCAACCACGTGGCGCTGGTCGGCAACGTGATGCAGGCGACATCGTTCGATCAGTATCGCGCTGTGCTCACGCAATTGATTGCCGACCCGGACTTGCGCGAGAAGCTGGGCGCGGAGGCGCGCACCGCGGTGCAGCGCGAGCACAATCTGCCAGGTTGGCTGCGCTGGATGGAGAACGTCTACGCGCGCGCGCTGGAGCTGCCGACGCTCGATAACCGGCAGATGTTGGAGGCGATCGAGCGCCCCTATTTCGGCGAGCCGGACATTCGTCACGAGGATATTTTTGGCGGCGCATGGCCGACGATCCGCGTCGTGATGAGCTATATCGGCATGATGCCGGCCAAACAGCACCTCGCGCACTGGAAGCAAGTGCGCCGTGAAGGCTGCTTCAAAAGCCACGCCGAGGCGGCGAGCTACCTCTTCCCGGAATGGCTGAAGCGCTTCGTTAAAGACGGCGTGCTGAAGCTGCCGGAAGAAGTCACGTTCAGCGGCTGAGCGGATGAGCGATACCGTCGCAACGGCGCCGCCGCGCGAGCGTGCGATGCAAGAACAACGCATCGCCAAGAACTTCGCGGCGTTCGAGCATTATCTCGCGCGCGCGCAAGGCTATCTGGCGCAGGGCGAGCTGGACGCCGCCGCAGTGCATTGCGCCGTCGCCTCGCACATCCCGGTGCAGAACCACGCCGGCATCTTCTGGAGCCCGCGCGCGGAGAAAGTGCTGGCTGAGATTGGCGCGCGCCTGCCGCGAGCCTCGGCGCCGGCGCCGCGCGTGAAAGAGCACCGCCGCATCTTGCAAGTCGGCACGCAGATGGCGGCAGTGGGCGGGCTGACCAAGATGCTGGGTCAATGGGTGGCGGCCGACAGCGCGCGCGAGCATTCGCTGGTGTTGACGCAGCAGCGTGGGCCGGTCCCAACGTTCGTGGACGAATGTTTTGGCGGAAGGATCACGCGCCTCAACACGCGCCCCGGCGGCTTTGCGGCCTGGGCGATGCATCTGCGCGAATTGGCGTGCGGCTACGATCTCGTCGTGCTGCACACCTATTGCGAAGACGTGATTCCGCTTCTTGCTTTCGCCGAACCGGGCCGGCATCCGCCGGTGCTGGTGCTGAACCATGCTGACCATCTCTTTTGGTACGGGCCAAGCGTCTGCCATCTCTCGATCAATTTGCGCGACGCGGCGCAGGACCTGGCGATTGCCCGGCGCGGCATCGCGCCCGAGCGCAACATCCTGATGCCGACTGTGGCTGAAGCTTCCGTGCGCACGCGAACGCGCGAAGACGCCAAGCGCGCATTGGGCATCGACCCTGGCGTCACGCTGATGGTCTCAGTCGCGCGCAAGCTCAAATACAAGACGGTGCACGGCATGACCTTCGCCGACATTCACGCACCGGTTCTGGAACGCTATCCCGATGCAATGCTCCTTATCGTCGGCGCGGACGAGCCGGAGGACTGGGCCCCGGTGCGGACGCGCTTCGGCGATCGCATCCGTTCGACGCCCGAATTGCCTAACCCGAAAATTTATTTCGAGGCGGCGGACATCTACGTTGACTCCTATCCTTTCGTCTCTTCCACATCACTGATGGAAGCGGCGGGCTACGGCGCGCCTTCGGTGACAATCTTCACCTACCCGCAAGAAACCCGCATCTTCGGCATCAATCACGTCGCCCTCGTCGGCAACACGCTGCAGGCGACCTCGTTCGAGCAATACCGAGAGATGCTGGGCGAGCTGATCGCCGATCCCGGCATGCGCGAGCGATTGGGTGAGAAAGCGCGCGCCGCGGTGGCGAAAGAACACAACATGCCCGGCTGGCTGCGCTGGCTGGAAGCCGTGTACGCCCGCGCGGCTGAACTCGCGCCGCTCGACAATCGCGCCATGCTGGACGCAGTGGAGACGCCGCACTTTGGTGAGCCGGACTGGCGCCATGAGGATATCTTCGGCGGCAACTGGCCGATTGCGCAGTTTCTGAAGAGCTATATCGGGGTGCTGCCGCTGCACCAGCGCATCGCCCACTGGCGCGAGCTGCGCGCCGCCGGCGCGTTCGACGGCGCAGCGAGCGAGATCAGCCACACGCTGTTGCCGGAATGGCTGAAGCGATCGGTGAAAGGCTAGCGCGCCAGCAATACGCGCGCCGCCGCCACCGGGTAACTGGCCGGCGGCGTAAGCGTGAACGCCTCGGCCAACAGGCCCTTACGGATAAGCCGGGCGGCGGTGACCGTGAGATACCAATTCACTTCCCGCTGGTTCTGCGGTGCTAGCCGGCGCGCAAACGTGAGCGCAGCGCGGATGAAAGCGCAGTCGCCGGCGTCTAGTTCGTAGGGACGATAGCGCGCAAGCTCCATGAGCTTTGCCGCGGCGGCGATGCGCAAATGCTCGGCTTCATCGGCGTTGAGCATCGGCGCAGCAAGCTCCCACATTTTTTCAAGCGTCCCGGCCTGCCTCAGCTCGGCGGTGAGCTTGGGAGCGAAATCGATGTCCGCCCGTCCGGCCGTGCGCCGCAACGCTGACAACGCGGACAGCTGCGAGCCGATCGCCATGATGCGGCCGTTTACAATCGTGCTCGAAATGCTGGCGCTGTGGACGCGGTATTTGAGCAGCGCTTCTGCGATGCAGGCCAATGCCCCGCGCTCGGAGAGGCGCCAGAACAGATCACTATCCTCGCAGTTCGGTGCGTAGCGATAGCCGCCGATCGCTTCGACTGCGGCGCGCCGCGCCATAAGCGTTGAATGCACCACATAGGGTTCGCGCGCCGGCGCATGCGAAGCGTCGGCGTCGGCGATCTCGCCAGCATCCGGCAAACCGGTGAGCGGCGCGCCATTCTCATCGATGTGCGTTACTTGCGAGCCCACCGCGACGCACGCTGGATGGGCCTCTAGATATGCCAATTGGCGCTCAAGCCGCTGGGGCAGCGCTACGTCATCGCTATCGAGACGCGCTATGAATTCCGCAGTGCAGTGCGAGAGCCCATGATTGAGCGCCGCGACAAGACCGCCATTGGGCTGCGTTACGATGAAGAAGCGGCTGTCCGACGCGGCGTACTCGGCCAAAATCTGCGCGGTGGCGTCGGTCGAGCCGTCATCGACAATGACGATCCGAAAATCGGCAAACGTCTGCGCCCGCACGCTGTCGAGCGTCTCGCGCAGAGTGGACGCCGCGTTGTAGGCGGTAAGAAGAATATCGACGGCCGCCATGTCAGTGGGCGCGCAGCGCCGGCGGCGTAGGGCGACGCGGCGCCAGTGAACTCAACAGCGCCTTGCGCAGCGGCTTCGGCGCGACGAGGTGATAGCTCCCACGCAGCGGAAATGTTCGCATCGCGCCCCAAATCGCGCGCCAGATTTCGCTGCGCGGGCGCCCCTGCTCGGCGCGCTCCACGGCGGCGTCGACGAAATACTCGTAATATTGCCACATCACGTTCCGATAGGCGCCGAGCAGTCCTGTAGCGGCGCCGAACACACGCCGCTCCGGCAGCGCGTGGCGGAAGAAAACGCGGCGGCCAAAACCGAGGCGTCGAAAGCGTAGCGCATCGTACGAACCGGGCGGACGCTGGCGGAACTGGACGCAAGGCGCCGGCGTGAAGACGAGCTTGCGCCGGCGCGCGAGCCGCAGCTGCCAATCCCAATCCTGATCGCCAAGCAGGCTTTCGTCGAACAGTCCGATAACATCGCGCACGCGGGCCCGCACGATGGTGGCGCCAATCTGCGGATAATAGCCGCTCAGCATCGCTTGCAGCAGCGCATCGCCATTGCGCGGGGCCTGGATCGGCCACGGATCGTCGAGCA
Organism: Hyphomonadaceae bacterium; assembly: GCA_014378995.1. GTDB lineage: Bacteria > Pseudomonadota > Alphaproteobacteria > Caulobacterales > Aquidulcibacteraceae > Vitreimonas. The sequence goes on along the minus strand of JACMMP010000195.1, from coordinate 3,888 downwards.
CGCGCAGTGCATCGTCGACGGCGATGACTTGCCCCATCACACCGTCCAGCTCCGGGTCGGCGTCCAACACTTCCAGGTGGGGGCGGATGTGGCTGTCCATCCACACATCGTCATCATCGAGGAACGCGATCAGCTCGCCGCGGGCGACGGCGAGCCCGGCATTGCGCGCAGCGCCGGCGCCGGCAGCGGTGACAGGAAGATGGCGAGCTCCAAACGCGCGCGTGACTTCAATCGTGCGCGGATCGGAACCGTTATCGCCGACAAGAATCTCAAACTCGAATTCGCGGCCTTCGAGGGCGCGAATGCTGGCCAGCGCCTGACGCAAATAGTCCGGCCGGTCGCGCGTCGGCACGACCACCGAAATCAGACGGCGGGGCGCGGTACTCATTGCGGCCATTCCTGCGCCGGAGCCGTCCGCCAAACAAGCCAGAACACCACCTACGCGTGGACCAAAGTCGCGACTGTCATGAGCATGTGCATGGTCGCGGTGTCGCCGCCGCGGATCTGACGCGGCAAGATTGCGCCGAGGAAAGCGATGCGCATGCGCCGCCACTTAAAAAGATGGTAAACCGTACGCAGCGGAAACACTTGGAAAGCGCACCAAATCGCGCGCAACGCACCCGCACGTTGGCCACGCGCCGCGCGACGTACCGCGGCGTCAACGAAGTATCGGTAGAAATGCTTCAGTGTCCCGTAGTGCGCGAGCCAGAATTGAAACGGAGAGCCCCAGATGCGCCATTCCGGCAGCGCGTGGCGCAGGAACACCTTGCGGTCAAAGCGGCTTCGGCTCAACTGCAGCTTGTCGTAGGCGCCTAAGGGCCGGCCTCTGAACACCACGCTCTCAACCGCAATAACGGCGATCTTGTCCTGGCGCGCAAGACGCAGCAGCCAATCCAAATCTTCACCGCCGGTCAGCCTTTCGTCGAAGCTGCCGATGCTTTCGCGCACGCTGCGGCGCGCCACGACAGCGCCGATCTGCGGGAAGTAGCCGCTCAGCATATGGCGCAGCAATTCCTCGCCTTCCTCAGGCGGTTCGGCCGGCCAGGCTTTGCCGATAGGACGCAGCTTGTAATCCGCGCTGATGACTTGCCCGATCACCGCATCGAGATCGGCGCGCGTCTCCAGCACGTCGAGATGTTCGCGCAGGTGCGTTGCAACCCAGCAATCGTCGTCATCGAGAAAAGCGACATAATCGCCCGTCGCCGCTTTCAGCGCTGCGTTGCGGGCAAAGCTCGCGCCCTCGCCGCCGCGCGCATCGACCCGGCGCGCATCGAATTCATCGGCGATAATCTGCGTCACTGGCGAAGAGCCGTTGTCGCCGAGAATAATCTCGAACTCCAGGTCCGGCCCTTCCAACGCGCGAATGCTGGCCAGCGCTTGGCGCAGATGCTCTGGGCGATCGCGCGTTGGGACGATGACCGAAATGGTGCGCACCGCCCGATTGTGCAGCGCCCGAGCTTTCTTCACAACCGGGTTTAAAACGTCCACGTCCACTCCTCCCAGCGATCGTAAGCGCCGCGCAACAGAGCTTTGAAAATCCGCTCATCGTCGAAGTGGGTGACGAATGTACGGGGGATGGTGCCGGGAGGGCGGGTCTCTTCGGCTTGAGCGTAGATCGTGGTGTAGCCAGTGTCGCGCGCGGCCTTGTCAGCGGCGGCGGTCCAGTTGGCGGATTGGCCGAACGGGATGGCGAAGCTTTCGGGCGCGAAGCCCAAACGCGCTTCGATGGTTCGGCGCGAAAGTTCGAACTCGCGCTTGGCGCGCTCGATGTCGATCTCGCCGAAATCGCGGTGCGTGGCCGAATGGCTGCCGAGTTCGACGCCGTCGGCGGCCATTTTCTCCAGCTCACCCCAGTTCAGAACGCCGGTCTTTTGCCACTCGAGCTGATGCTCGCACCATTCAGAGACGATAAACACGCTGTAGGGAATATTGAGATCGCGTAGGACCGGATTGGCCTGTGTGAGCACGCTCTTCAGCGCGTCATCAAAACTGACGGCAAGATCCTTCGGGCCGCCTCCGGCGCGCGCGATGTCTGCTGGCGGGACGAAACGGTAGCCGAGTTCTAGCGCCAGTTCGAGCTGGCGCCGGAATCGCGCCGGCGCAACGTCGTTGACGCCAAACTCCGGCTGGCCGACGGAATGGTAGCAAAGGATACGGCCGCCCTCCCGCGGGCGGTGAATCGGATGCACGGTCGCGAGCGTATGGCGCTCGCCATACATGCGCGCCGCCTCCAAGTGCTGCCGGCGCAGTCCAGTTTTCTGGACAAGCTTTCTGACCGCTTGCTTCACAACATCCCTGCCCTGATGGACATGACCCAAAATGCGCCGGTTGGTCTAGCTCTTTCGCTTCTCCAAAAGCGTAAGCCGCGCCGGTTCTAGGTCAATCCTCGCGCGGCGCGATTAGCGGCGAAGGCTTGCGAGAAAGGCGCCGCCGCAGCGGCCGGTCGTAGACTTTATCAAGCAGCGCCGCGATCGCGAGCGCCGCCGCAGCGGCGAGCAACACGTTGACAATACCGGGCAATACGATCCCCAGCCGCTCCAACACCAAGTTCAGCCAACCCCACAGAGGCACGTGGAGAATGTAGACGCCGTAGGAGAGCGCCCCAATCAACGTACTGAGCCACAGCACGGCGCCCTTCGCGCGCGAATTAGCGCAAAAGGCGACAAGGGCCGGAAACAATATGAGCGCGGCAATCAGATCGACGAAACTGCGCACCAGGCCCTCGCCCGGGATCATGAAAACTGCCGCCAAGGCGATGTAGGCGGCCCAAGTCGGCAACGCCGGCACGCGTTCGTGCGCGCGGACGAGGTAAAGCCAAACGCCGGTGAAGAAGCCGAACGTCACGCGCGGAAAACCGACGATGAAGTTCGACCATGCAAAACCCCCGTCCAGCTGCCCAAAGCTGAACGCGCTGAGCACGAGGAGAATCCCGGAGACAGCCATCACTCCGAGGCACAGCACAGGTGAGAGCCAGCGCGCAACCAAAGCGAAGATGGCGTTGACAAACATCTCGAAGAAAAGCGACCAGGCCGGCCCGTTCAGCGGATACGGCGCGTTTGGCCAGATCGACAGCGACGGCGGGCAAGGCAACAGGAACAACGCAAATAGCAGCGATGTCCCGACTTGCAGCGGTGAGGCTTCGTTCCATCCGCGGATAACATAAAGCAAGGCCAGCGCAGCGCCGATCAGCGTGCCGGCAAGGTAGAGCGGCCAGAGCCGGACCGCGCGCACACGCATGAAAGCGCTGAACGACATGCCAGTGCGCAGCCGCTCACCGTAGACATGCGCGAGCACAAAGCCGCTCAACACGAAAAAGAAATCCACAGCGAGGTAGCGGCCGGGCAGCAGCGACGTCATCAACGCCGATGGAACGTGATCTGTGATAACAGCGAGCGCGGCTAAGCCACGCATGCCGTCAAGAACTGCAAAGCGCTCCTTCCCGGCGATGTCAGTAGTAACCATATAGCTCCCCACGCGCGGGTCCGATTTCAGAGTCCGCGCGTTCTGCTCAATGTGGAAAGATTTTCTCCAGCGAGCAGAGAGGCCCGTCTATGCCCCACCGTCGGCTTCGCGGCTACTGCGCGGCAAGCCCATTGCATGAACGTCGCTAATGCACCCTTCACTCCCGTCCCCCGCAGAAGCGCACTCACGACAAAAGCCCGCGCCGTTGCCTGAAACAACGCGTCTTGGCTTCGGAATTGCGCCCTTTTCGGGCTCATTCAGCAGTGCGCAAGCTGTGGCGCTTTTGAACGCCGCTTATGAGAGCGGTGTTCGCCATTTCGATACAGCGCCGATTTATGGGTGGGGCGAGGGCGAGGAGAGCGTTGGCGCGTTCGCGGCCGGCAAGCGCGATCTCACCATAGTTACCAAGGCCGGCATGTCGCCGCA
>JACMMP010000194.1 GCA_014378995.1 Hyphomonadaceae bacterium | reverse complement strand
TTTGTGGCTTGGCGTGGCCTGGGCCGTATCGGTCGATCTGGCCGGGCTGCGGCCGCGTTAAGCCGCGTTGCCGGGCGCGGCGGCTCAGTCTATCCAGGCGCGTCGAAAGGAACCGCCTCCCCATGCATGCGCTCAAGGTCACGCGCGCCGAAGATTTTCCCGAATGGTATCAGGCCGTGGTCCGTGAGGCTGACCTCGCGGAGCCGTCGCCGACGCGCGGCAGCATGATCATTAAGCCATGGGGCATGGGCATCTGGGAGCGCATCCAGGGCGAACTGGATCGACGCATCAAAGAAACCGGTCACGACAATTACTATTTCCCGTTGCTGATCCCGCTCTCGTTCTTCGCCAAGGAAGCCGAGCACGTCGAAGGCTTCGCTAAGGAAATGGCGGTCGTCACGCATCATCGTCTGAAGCAGATCGATGGCGAACTGAAGCCCGATCCGGACGCTGAACTCACCGAGCCGCTGATCATCCGGCCGACCTCGGAGACGATCATTGGCGATGCGTTCAGCCGCTGGATCGTCTCCTACCGCGACCTACCGCTGAAGCTGAACCAATGGGCCAACGTGATGCGCTGGGAAATGCGCACGCGCATGTTTCTGCGCACGGCCGAATTTCTCTGGCAGGAGGGCCACACCGCGCACGTTGATGAAGCCGACGCGATGGACGAGACGATGCTCGCGCTCGAAATCTATCGCAGCTTCGCCGAGGATTTCCTCGCGCTGCCGGTGATCGCCGGCGAGAAGCCGGAGAACGAGCGTTTCCCGGGCGCCGTGCGCACCTACTCGATCGAAGCGATGATGCAGGACGGCAAGGCGCTGCAAGCCGGCACCTCGCACTATCTCGGCACGCACTTCGCCGAAGCGCAAAATATCCGCTACCAGGATAGGGATGGCGGCAAGGCGCTGGCGCACACGACCTCCTGGGGCGTTTCCACGCGCATGATTGGCGGGGTGATCATGACGCACGGCGACGATGACGGCCTGCGCACGCCCCCAGCGATCGCGCCGCGTCAGGTCGTCATCGTGCCCATGCTGCGCGGCAAGCCGGAAGACGCGGACCTGAAGGCTTATTGCGCAGCGCTTGCCGCTGAACTGAACAAGGAGAGCGTGTTTGGCTCCGCTGTCCGGGCGTTCGTCGATATGAAAGACGCCAAGCCCGCCGACAAACGCTGGGATTGGGTTCGTCGCGGTGCGCCGCTGATCTGCGAGATCGGCCCGCGCGATGCGGCGAACGGCCAGGTCACCTTTATCAACCGCAACGCGCTGCGGGAGGGCGAAAAGATCAAGTCGCACACGCTGACGCGCGACGAATTTGTGGCGCAGGCGGCAGGTCTGCTTGAAACAAACCAGGCTGAACTTTTTGCCGAAGCCAAAACGCGGCTGGAGGGCGCCATTCGCAGCGATCTTGTAACCTTCGCCGACCTCGAGCGGTATTATGGAACAGATGAGAACGACGCCGAGTTCAAGGGCTGGGCGCGCGTGCATTGGTCACGACCAACCGGCGCTGCGCTCGATGCGGTGGGGGATCGTCTGAAAGTTTTGAAGCTGACTATCCGTAATGCGCCGCTCGCGCAGCCGGCTTCATTCGGCGTATGCATCTTCACCGGGGCGCCCGCGGTTGAGGAAATCTTGATCGCGCGGTCCTATTGATGAGCAACAGTAAGCCTTTCGGCCTGTTCGAGCGCATGCTCGCGGGGCGTTATCTGCGCGCCCGCCGCCAGCACGGCGGCGTGGCGCTGATCTCGGTGATCTCGGTCATCGCCATCGCGCTCGCAGTGCTGGCGCTGATCATCATCATGTCGGTGATGAACGGCTTTCGCGAGACGCTGCTCTCGCGCATTCTGGGCGTGAACGGACACATCTACGCCGATGTGCGCGGGCTCCCCATGCCGGAGATCGAGCGGATTATGCGCGAAGCGGCGGCGGCGCCCGGCGTGCTGCACGTGACGCCGCTCATCAACGAGCAGGCGCTAGCGACGGTGGATGGCCGCGCCGCCGGCATTCTTGTGCGCGGGATTCCGCGCGAACAGCTGGAATCGTTGCCGATCGTCTCGGAAAGCATCCGCGGCGGGGGCACTCTGCAAGGCTTTGAAGGCGTGGAGGCGCCGACGATCCTGGTCGGCGATCGCCTGGCCGCCGGGCTCGGCGTGTCCGAGGGCATGGCGTTTTCGATCGTTGCGCCGCAGGGCGCGAGCACGCCGTTCGGCTTTACGCCGCGGCGGAAATCGTTCCTGATTGGCGGCGTGTTCAGCGTGGGCATGTCTGAGTTCGATTCCATCCTCGTTTATATGCCGATCGAGCAAGCGCAGATTTTGTTCGGCCGCGGCGATAGCGCTGACGTGGTGGAAATCCGCATCGAGGATCCGGATCGCACCTTGCCCGCGATGATGGAGCTTCGCTCCAGGTTGGGGCCGGAACTAACGCTTTACGACTGGCGAGCCAACAGCCAGGGCTTGGCGGATGCACTCACCGTGGAGCGCAACGTCATGCGCCTCATCTTCATGATCGTCGTGGGGATCGCGGCGTTGAACATCATCACCGGCCTTATCTTGATGGTGAAATTGAAGAGCCGCGACATCGCCATCCTGCGCACGATCGGCGCGACCAGGGGCGCCATTTTGCGCGTGTTTTTCATGGCCAGCGCCTCAGTCGGGGTGATCGGGCTCGTTGTCGGGCTCGTCATCGGGATCAGCTTTTGCCTGTTCATTGGCCCGATCCAGGATTTCATTTCGGCTGTCACTGGTATCGATATCTTCCCAGGCACGGTCTATTCGCTGGAATCCCTGCCTGCGAAGGTCGAATGGTCCGAGGTCGCCATCATCTCTGTGTTCACCATTTTGCTGACATTCTCCGCGACAGCGCTCACCGCCTGGTGGGCTTCGCGCCTCGATCCGGTGGAGGCGCTGCGTTATGAGTGATGGGCAAACAGCCATGCCGGTGCTTAGTCTGCGTGGCCTCGAGCGGCGCTACCAATCCGGCGAAAGCGAACTCACCGTTCTCGCCGGCGCCGATCTCGATGTCGCGGCGGGAGAGATCGTTGGTCTCATTGGGCAATCCGGTTCGGGCAAATCATCGTTGCTGCATGCGGCAGGATTGCTCGAGCGGCCGAGCGGCGGCGAAGTGCGCATCGGCGGCGTCTCGACGTGGACGCTCACCGAAGGCGAGCGCACCGAAATCCGCCGCAACAGGATCGGCTTCGTCTATCAATTCCATCACCTGCTGCCGGAATTCGACGCCATTCATAACGTCGCGCTGCCGGCGCTGATTGCCGGGCGGCCGCGTAAGGAAGCGATGACAGAAGCTGAACGGCTGCTGGGCGTGATGGGCCTTGCGCATCGCGTGCAGCATCAGCCTGCGCAGCTTTCCGGCGGTGAGCAGCAGCGTGTCGCAATCGCCCGCGCCATGATCAATCGCCCGTTGCTGATCCTCGCCGACGAACCGACCGGCAATCTCGATCCGGACACCTCGACGGTAGTTTTCGCAGCTCTATCGGAGCTAGTGCGCCGCGAGGGCGCCGCGGCGCTGATCGCCACGCACAATCTTGAGCTGGCCAAATTCATGGACCGCGTCGTTTCGCTGGATCACGGCAAGCTGGTGGAGCGCGTAAGGGCAAGCTGAGCCGCTGCTATCGGCAGGCGCGAGGGCGGTCCCGTTCGCGAATCATGGGAAACCTTCCCAGGCTTTCCGCGCCCTCTTATCTTGGTCTGCCGCATGACGACGCCTTACATCCACCTCCGCGCCCGCTCGGCCTATTCGCTGCTGCAAAGCGCGGTGCAGGTCAAAGCGCTGACCAAGCTCGCGGCCAAGTACGAGATGCCGGCGCTTGGGCTGTCCGACACCAATTTGTTCGGTGCGTTGGAGTTTTCCGAAGCCGCGGCGGAAGCAGGCGTGCAGCCGATCGTGGGCTTGGCGCTCGACGTGCGCGGCGACGACGGTCTCGCCGGCATGATCGCGCTCTATGTGCAAAATACCGCCGGCTACGCCAATCTGATGCAGCTCTCCAGCGCCGCGTTTCTGGAAACCCCTTCCACCGAAGAGCCGCACGTCACGCTCGCGAATCTGCTCGCGCGCAGCGAAGGCCTGATCGCTTTTACCGGCGGCGGCGAGGGGCTCTTTGCGACGACTTTGAGCGAGGGCAAGGGCGACATCGCCGAGGCCGCGCTGCAGAGCCTGGAAGCAGCGTTTCCGAACCGGCTTTACGTCGAGCTGCAGCGCCATGGGGAATTCATCGAAGCGCAAATCGAAGCCGCGCTGATCGAGATCGCGTACCGGCGCGGGCTGCCGCTGATCGCAACCAACGATATCCGGTTCGAAAAGCGGAGCGATCATCCCGCGCACGATGCGCTGATGTGCATCGCCGTTTCCTCCTATCTTGGCGAAGAGGATCGCCCGCGCGTCACCGATCAGCATTATTTTAAGTCGGCCAAGCAGATGGGGGAGTTGTTCTCAGATCTGCCGGAGGCGATCGCGAACACCGCCGAAGTTGCGCGGCGTTGCGCCTTCCGCGTCGAGACGCGCAAACCGATCCTGCCGCGGTTCGGCCGTGACGAAGCGGCGGAGCTGAAAGCGCAGGCCAAGGCCGGTTTGACGGCGCGTCTCGCCGCGCTCGGACACCGGTTGGCCGCGCCCGAGGAGGAGTATTGGAAGCGGCTGGAATATGAAGTCAGCATCATCACGCAGATGGAGTTTCCCGGCTACTTCCTCATCGTCTCGGACTTTATCAAGTGGGCGAAGGCGCAGGACATTCCAGTCGGACCGGGGCGCGGTTCTGGCGCCGGCTCTGTCGTCGCTTGGGCGCTGACGATCACGGATCTCGATCCGCTGCGCTTTGGGCTGCTGTTCGAGCGCTTTCTCAATCCAGAGCGCGTTTCGATGCCGGATTTCGATATCGACTTCTGCCAGGAGCGGCGCGGCGAAGTCATCGACTATGTCAAGAACAAATACGGCGAGGATCGCGTCGCCCATATCATCACCTTCGGCACGCTGCAGGCGCGCGCCGTGCTGCGCGATGTCGGACGGGTGATGCAGCTGCCGTTCGGCCAGGTCGATAAGCTGGCCAAGCTAGTGCCGGCGAACCCGGCGAACCCGGTGACGCTCGCGGAGGCGATGGAGATCGAGCCGAAGCTCAAGGAAGCCCGCAAAAACGAAGCCGAAGTGCGCAATCTGATCGACACCGCGCTGCAGCTCGAGGGCCTTTACCGCAACGCTTCAACGCACGCCGCCGGCGTTGTCATCGGCGATCGGCCATTGAGCGAACTCGTCGCGCTCTACCGCGATCCGCGCGCGCATCTTCCGGCGACCCAGTTCAACATGAAATGGGTCGAGGCGGCGGGCTTGGTGAAGTTCGACTTCCTAGGTCTCAAAACGCTGACCGTGATCGACCGCGCGGTGAAGCATTTGAAGGCGCGCGGCGTTGAAGTCGATCTTGCCGATACCGGTTATGACGATCCCGCGACGTACGAACTCATGCAATCTGGCCTCACCTTTGGTGTGTTTCAGCTTGAAGGTCAGGGCATGCGCGACACGCTGCGCAAGGTGAAACCAACGTGCCTCGAGGACGTCATCGCGCTCATCTCGCTCTATCGCCCTGGCCCGATGAAGAACATCGACCGCTTCGCCAACGTGAAGCACGGCCGCGAAAAGGCCGATTATCTGCACGAAACATTGAAACCCATCCTGGAGGAAACCTACGGCGTCATCGTCTACCAGGAGCAGGTGATGCAAATCGCCCAGGTGCTTTCGGGATATTCGCTCGGGGAAGCCGATCTTCTCCGCCGCGCCATGGGCAAGAAGCAACCGGCCGAGATGGCCAAGCAAAAATCGCGCTTTATCGAGGGCGCGAAGGACCGCGGCGTAGGCGAAAACCTGGCCTCCCACATTTTCGATCTGGTCGAAGAATTTGCCGGTTATGGCTTCAACAAATCGCACGCGGCAGCCTACGCGGTCGTCGCCTATCAGACTGCGTATCTCAAGGCGCACTATCCGGTCGACTTCACCGCCGCATCCATGAGTCTCGATATTTCGAACTCCGACAAGCTTGCCTCCTTCCACCAGGACGCCCGGCGTATCGGCGCGCCGCTGCTGGCGCCCGATCTCAACAAGTCGGAAGGCGATTTCAGCGTCGAGCCGTTGGAGGACGGCGCGGTTGCGATCCGCTATGCGCTTGGCGCGGTGCGGAATGTTGGACTTGCAGCGATGGAAGCGATCGTCGCCGAGCGGAAAGCGCGGGGACCGTTCAAGGCGCTCTATGATTTCGCCGAGCGGATCGATCCGAAATCGATCAACCGGCGCCAGCTCGAAAACCTCGCCAAAGCGGGCGCGTTCGATTCGATCGAGCCAGACCGGGCCCGCGCGCTTGCGGCGTGCGAAACGCTGGTGGCTTACGCACAGCGCGTTGGCGAAGATCGCCTCAGCGCGCAGGCGAGCCTCTTCGGCGCCGAGGAGCCAAGTGCTCGGCCAAGCTTTCCAAAGGCGCCTGCCTGGTCAGCGCAGGATCTGCTCGACGCGGAGCGCGAGAGTGTCGGCTTTTATCTCTCCGGCCACCCGCTCTCGGATTTCTTTACCGACGCCGGCGATCGCTACGCCAGCTACCGGGATATTCTCGACGAAGGCGAGAGCGAACCGCGCTCGTATCTGATGGCGGGTGTCGTGCGCCGCGTGCAGTACAGGCCTGCGCAAACGGGCGGCACGCTCGCCTTTGTCGGCATGTCCGATCCCACCGGCGACTTCGAGCCGATGGTGATGCCCGAACACGTGGCGCTTGCGCGCGATGTGCTGCAGGTGGGCAAGCCGTTCGTGTTCAGGGCGCGTGTGCGTTGGCGTGATGGCGACGCACGCATCGCCGCGGATTCGTTCGAGCCGGTAGAAGCTGCCGAAGCGCGCACCACGGAAGATCTCCGCATCGTCCTTAAGGAAGGTGCGCCCATCGATCTCCTGGCGCAGACCATTGCCGCATTGCCGAAAGCCAACGCTGGGGAGGCGCGGCCCTTGCGCCTTATTCTGAGACTAAAGGACGGACGCGAAGTCGAGTTGGCGGCAAAGCAGATGGTGCCAGCCAGCCCCGCCGCGCGCGCCGCCCTCAAGGCAGCGCGCGGGGTTGAGCGCGTCAGCTGAGATCGCAGCTGTCGTCGCAAGATTCTCCCGAAACGCGTGCAAGCCCTTGTCCGCCTGCGAGGTTTTCTTTCTGATGGCCCCGCCTCAAAGGGGGAGGGCTCATGCGTTCCAGATTGCACCCTGTCGTCGCCTTGCTTGCAGGGTTTGCCCTGACGGCCTGCGCTACCGCGCCGGAAACCGAAGAGGAGGCCGCCGATGAGCGGGCGCCGTTTGCGTCCACCTACACGCCGCGTCCCTCAACGCCGACGCTGATCCGCGGCGCAACCGTGCTCGATGGCAATGGTGCGGAGTTTGAAAACGCGGACGTGCTCATGCGCGAGGGGCGCATTGTCGCTGTCGGTCCGAACCTTTCCACCGATGGCGCGACCGTTGTGGACGGCGTAGGCCGCTTCGTGACACCGGGCATCATCGATGCGCATTCGCACCTCGGCGTTTATCCCGCGCCCAGCATCCCGGCGACGTCAGACGGCAACGAACTGACGCAGCCGAACACGGCCGAGGTCTGGGCCGAGCATTCGGTATGGCCGCAAGACCCCGGCTTTCAGCGCGCCGTGGCCGGCGGCGTCACCACGCTCCATGTGTTGCCGGGTTCGGGCAATCTGTTCGGCGGCCGCGGCGTAACCCTGCGTCCCGTATTGGGGGCGCGCACCGTGCAGGAAATGAAATTTCCCGACGCGCCGCATTCGCTGAAAATGGCGTGCGGAGAGAACCCGTCGCGCGTCTATGGCACGCGCAATTCTTCGCCCGCCACCGGCATGGGCAATGTCGCCGGCTATCGCCAAGCGTTCGCGAATGCGCAGCGTTACGCGCGCCGCGTGCAAGATGCTGAGGACGGCAACGGCGAGCCGCCGGACCGCGACCTCGAAATGGAAACGCTGGGCGGTGTTTTGAACGGCGACATCATCTTGCAATGGCACTGCTATCGCGCCGACGAGATGGCGACCGCGATCGAGATTTCGCGCGAGTTCGATTTTGAGATCGCCGCGTTCCATCATGCGGTGGAAGCTTACAAGATCACCGATTTGTTGGTGGAAGAAGGCATCTGCGCCGCGATTTGGGCCGATTGGTGGGGCTTCAAACTCGAAGGCTATGACGGCATCCGCGAGAACATTCCTTTCGTGCACGCGGGCGGCGGCTGCGCCGTCGTCCACTCCGATAGCGAAGTGGGCATTCAACGCTTGAACCAGGAAGCCGCAAAAGCGCTGGCGGACGGGCGCCGCGCCGGGTTGCAAATCACCCGCGCAGAAGCCTGGACCTGGCTCTCGCGCAATCCCGCGCGCGCGCTGCAGATCGACGATGAGACCGGCACATTGGAGCCGGGCCGCCGCGCCGACGTCGTCGTCTGGTCGGCCGATCCGTTGTCGAGCTACGCCGTCGCAGAGCGCGTCTATATCGATGGCGCGCTCATTTACGAGCGCAGCCAAGTGAACGACAGGCCATCCGATTTCGAGCTTGGCCAGAGCTACCGGGAGAGCATGCAATGAGGTTCTTCTCCGCGCTCCTCCTGGCCGCGGCGGCGTTGGCTGCCCCGGTCGCCGCAGAGACCGTGCTGATCCGCGACGGCCGCGTCGTCACCAACGGCGCCGCGGGCACCATCGAAAGCGGCGATGTGTTGATCGTCGATGGCCGCATCAGCGCCGTTGGCGCCAACGTCTCCGCGCCGCGGGACGCCCGCATTGTCGAAGCGAACGGCCGCTTCGTTACGCCCGGCGCGTTTGCGGCGATGAGCGAGATCGGCCTGTCGGAAATCTCCGGCTCCGGCGCACCCAACGACGCCGATCTCGACAACGACGACATAACCGCCGCCGCCGACGCCGGCCGCGCGTTCAATCCCAGCGTCACCGCAATTGCGGTTACGCGGATGGAAGGCGTGACCCGCGCGGCGATTGCGCCGTCCAGCACCGGTGCGATTTTCGGCGGCCGCGGCGCGCTGGTTACGATGAGCGGCGAGCCTGACAGCCTGTTCCGTCAAAGCGCCTTCATGGTGGTGGAGTTGGGAGAGACCGGCGCGACCCGCATAGGCGGCTCGCGCGCGGCGCTCTGGCCCGCATTTGAAGCCGCACTGCGGGATGCGCGCGAATACCCAAACCGCTATCGCAGCGGCCAAGGCGGCGCGATTCTGAGCGAACTTGACGCCGCCGCGTTACAGCCGTTCGCGCGCGGGCAAGGGCTGTTCCTTGTTCATATCGAGAGCGCGGCGGACATCCGCCGCTTGATCCGTTTCAAGCGCGACAATCCCAGCCTTCGCTTCGCCATCCATGGCGGCGCCGAGGCCTGGCAGGTCGCGTCAGAACTCGCGCGTGCGGACATTCCAGTGATTGTCGATCCGCTGTCGAACCTGCCGGACCGCTTCGAGCGCTTGGCGGCGCGTCTTGACAACGCGGCGCTGCTCGAACGCGCCGGCGTCAATGTGGCGATCGCACCGGCGCCCGGTACGGTGGACGCGCATCAAGCGCGGCTCGTGCTGCAACTCGCCGGCAACGCTGTCGCCAACGGTATGGATTGGGATGCGGCCTTCGCCGCCGTATCGCGCGCGCCGGCGGAAATTTTCGGCGTCGGTTCCAGCGTTGGACGGCTCGAGCGCAACTATCAGGCTGATGTCGTGATCTGGGACGGCGATCCGTTGCAAGTGACGTCGGCGCCGGATGCCGTCTTCATCGAGGGCGTCGAGCAGCCGCTCGTCTCTCGCCAAACCCAGTTGCGCGATCGGTATCACCCGTCGCGCCAAGCACAGCGTTGAAAACCGACGCCGAGCTAGTCCGTAAGACCTAGCACTTGGCCAGGGGTAATTGGTCCGCCACTATGCCAAATGATAAGGCGAGGAGGACGCCGTGCGTTATCGGATCGAATATCTGGTCGAGACCACAGACGAACTTTCTGTCTGTCAGACCGGAGAAATTGAAGGCGAGCTCGATCGCGTGGAATTGCAGGCGCGCCTCGACAGCGAGAAGATGAAGCACGCATTTCAGGCCGGCGGGTTTCAGATTCGCGACCTCATGGACGGCGGCCGCATCGTCACGCTGGAAACGTTCGACGATCCGCTAGCCGCTTACTGGCCGGACGCCGGCGATCAAGTAATTCACTGAAACGTCGCTGGTGAGCGTCCAGCCCGCGCCGAGCGGCGCATAGGTGACGCCGACAGGCTCGTCCCATTTGATCGCGGGGGCGCCGGCGCGAATTTCCTCCGGTGTCACCAGCTTGTCGTAATCGTGCGCCCCTGCAGGCGCCCATTTCAAAATGCGCTCGGCGCCGACGATCGCAAGCGCGCGGGCTTTCGGTGTTCGGTTGATGGTCGAGAGGATGATCGCGCCGCCGGGTTTCACGAGTGCGGCGGCCGCGTTAAGAAATGCGTTCACGTCGGAGACGTGTTCCACGATCTCCAACGCCGTCACCAAATCGAATTGTGCGCCGGCCTCGACGAGCGCTTCGGCGGTGGTTTGCTGAAATGCGATGTCGAGGCCTGCTTGAGCTGCGTAAGCCTGGGCCGCGCCGATGGCGTCGGGCGCCGCATCGACGGCGGTCGCCGTCGCACCCATCCGCGCCAGCGGCGCAGTCACGAGGCCGCCGCCGCAACCCAGATCGAGCACCGACAGCCCCCCAAGAGGGCGCGCCGGTTTGGTCCCGAAATGACGCAATGCAAAATCGCGGATAAATTGGAGCCGCACGGGGTTGAGCCGGTGCAGAGCGCCGAATGGCCCATTCGGATTCCACCACTCAGCCGCCAACGCGTTGAACTTCGCGATCTCTGCGGGATCCATGGTGCTGGCGGACATGGGCGCCAGATCAGCAAGCTGAGCTAAAGGGTCAAGCTGGTATCGCGTCGCGGCGGGGCATGCTAAGGCGCGGCTCGCGGGGCGGCGAGCGGCCGTTTCGCTGCTGCAGCAACCCGTCGGCGTCGCATTTCATGTCTCGTTTGGTGATGAAGTTTGGTGGCACGTCCGTTGGCGACGTGGACCGCATCGCTCGCGTTGCGCGCCTCATTGCGGCCGAACGAAAACCCGGAAAAGGATTGGCCGTGGTGGTCTCGGCCATGGCGGGGGAAACTGACCGCCTGGTGCAGCTCGCGCGCGGCGCAGGCGGCGAAAGCGGGAACGCTCCTGCGCTCAGCGGCCCGGAGTTTGACGATGAGTACGACGTGGTTGTCTCTTCCGGCGAACAAGTGACCACCGGTCTATTGGCGCTTGCGCTGCGTCGCCTCGGCGTGCCGGCGCGATCCTGGCAGAATTGGCAGATTCCGGTCCGCACCGATGGCGCGCACGCCAAGGCTCGCATCAGCGAGATCGCCGAAAGCGATATTGGCGCTTCGATCGATGCGGGCGTCGTCGCGGTGGTGCCGGGCTTCCAGGGCGTGACCGAGGGCGGGCGCGTCACCACGCTTGGCCGCGGCGGCTCCGACACGTCGGCTGTGGCGCTGGCGGCGGCGCTCAACGCCGAGCGCTGCGACATCTACACCGTCGTCGATGGTGTCTACACCACGGACCCCCGCATCGTTGCGAAGGCCCGCCGGCTCGAAAAAATCTCCTACGAAGAAATGCTCGAAATGGCCTCGCTCGGCGCGAAAGTGCTGCAGACGCGGTCGGTCGAGCTTGCGTTCGCCAAGCGCGTGCCGGTGCGCGTGCTCTCCAGCTTTGTCGAACCGGGCGCCCCCAACCCCGGCACGCTCGTATGCCCCGAGGATGAGATCGTGGAAAAGCAAGTCGTTTCCGGCGTCGCCTACTCGCGCGACGAGACTAAAGTCACGCTTCTTGGGGTCGAGGATCATCCCGGCGTCGCCGCCGACATTTTCGGCCGTCTCGCCGATGCGAACGTCAATGTGGATATGATTGTTCAAAGCGAGGCGCGGCAGGAAGGACGCCAGAACATCGTGTTCACCTGCCCCGAACGCGATGCCGGGCGCGCCGCCGAAACGATCGAATCGGCCCGGGAGAAGATTGGCGTTGAAGAAATCCATATTCGCCGCGATGTGGCCAAAGTCTCCGTCATAGGCATCGGTATGCGGAGCCAGGTGGGCGTGGCGCGAACGATGTTCGCCGCGCTTGCGCAAAAGGGCATCAATATCGAGGCGATCGCCACTTCGGAGATCAAAATCTCCGTGTTGATCGACGCAGCCTACACCGAACTTGCGGTGCGGGCGTTGCACACGGCTTATGGTTTGGACGCAGCCTGATTTAGAGGCGCGTCGCGGCGGAGGACACGAGAGCGCGATGGCAGGTCCGGCCAATATCGGCGGGTCCCGGATTCTCCTGCGCAAGCTGCGGGAAATCATGGAGGCGGGCGGGGAGGCGCAACAGCGCCTGGACCGTCTTGTCGGCATGGTTGCGTCCACCATGGTCGCGGACGTCTGCTCCATCTACCTGACGCGCGGCGTTTTTCACGAACTGTTCGCCACGCAAGGTCTCGATCCGGCGGCGGTGCACCGCACGCGGCTGAAGGACGGCGAGGGCCTCGTGGGCCTCGTCGCCGAGACGGCGCAGCCGCTCAATATCGCCGACGCGCCGCACCATGAGCGGTTCGCATATCGGCCGGAGACAGGGGAAGATCCCTATAGCTCCTTCCTTGGCGTGCCCATCGTGCGCTCGGAACGCACATTCGGCGTCCTGGTCGTGCAAAACCGCGTCGCGCGCCTTTATGGCGAAGACGAAGTCGAGGCGCTGCAGACCATCGCCATGGTGCTGGCGGAGATGGTGGCCTCCGGCGCGTTTGGCGACCTGTCCGGCCTGTCCGACGTCGAAGCGCGCGCCAGCCGCCCGGAGCTGCTGGTCGGCCGGGCGTTTTCCGATGGGCTGGCGATCGGCACCGCTGTGCTGCACGAGCCGCACGCCCCTTTAGGCCGCGTCATCGCCGATGACCCCGTGAAAGAAGAGACGCGGCTGGATGCAGCTTTGGCTAAAGTTCGCCAAGCCCTAAACGCCATGATCGACGGCGATCCCGGCCGCATCTCAGGCGTCTCCCGCGACGTGCTGGAGACATTCCGCATGCTCGCCAGCGATCCGAGTTGGGAGACCAAGTTGAAGCACGGCGTTCGCGCGGGCCTCTCCGCGGACGCGGCCGTCGAGCGCATTCGCGGCGAACATCGCGCCAAGTTCAATTCCACACGCGATCCGTATTTGCGCGAGCGTTTGCACGACCTCGAAGATTTGGATAACCGCCTGCTTCGCGCCTTGGCCGGCGTTGACGGCGCCGCGGCTCAGCACATGCCGGACGATGCGATCCTGATTGCCCGCGAATTGGGGCCGGCGGAGTTGTTGGATTACGGCGCCGAGCGCCTGAAAGGTGTGGCGCTGGAAGAGGGCGCAAACACGGCGCACGCCGTGATCGTGGCGCGCGCGCTGGGTGTGCCCATGGTCGGCATGCTGCCCGGCTTGCTCTCGCGCGTAGAGGCGGGCGATCGGGTCGTGCTGGACGGCGAACGGGGCGAACTCCGGCTGCGGCCCGAACCCCAGATTGTTTCGACCTACCTTCAGCGCCAGAGCTTGCGATCAGCGCGGGCGGCAGAATTCGCACGGCTGAAGGACACGCCCGCCGTCACCCGCGACGGCGAGCGGGTCACGCTGCTGCTAAACGCCGGCCTGGCGCTCGACGTCCACCATCTGGACGAGGCTGGCGCTGAGGGCATCGGCCTCTTTCGAACCGAGTTTCAATTCATGGTGTCCGAGACGCTGCCGCGGCTGGAAAGCCAGACGCTGCTCTATCGCGATGTGCTGGAAACGGCGGGGGACCGGCCAGTCACCTTCCGCACATTGGACCTCGGCGGCGACAAAGTGCTGCCGTATGTGGCGGCGGAGCGAGAAGAAAATCCCGCGCTCGGCTGGCGGGCCGTCCGCATCGGCCTCGATCGGCCAGCCTTGCTGCGCTACCAGCTGCGCGCTTTGATCAACGCCGCCGCGGGGCGGCGGTTGCGGGTCATGTTTCCGTTGGTGACAACGGTGGCGGAGTTCGACGCCGCGCGCGCCCTGGTGGACCGCGAACTGGAATGGGGCGCCAAGCACGGCCGGCCGGCGCCGGGGCAGGTGGAAGTTGGCGTTATGGTGGAAGCGCCGGCGCTCGCCTGGTCGATCCCCGATCTGAAGGGTCGCGCCGACTTCCTCTCCATCGGCACCAATGACCTTATGCAGTATTTTTTCGCGGCCGACCGCGGCAATCAAAGAGTCTCCGAGCGCTATGACATCCTGAGCGCGCCGGCGTTGCGTTTTCTGCGGCGCATCCGCCAGGACGCCGAAGCTGCGGAGCTGCAAATCTCGATCTGCGGAGAAGCTGCGGGGCGCCCGCTCGAAGCGATGGCGTTTACGGCCTTGGGCTATCGGCGGCTTTCCATGCCGGCGTCGGGCGTCGGGCCTGTGAAGCGCTTAATTCTGTCGCTGGAGGCGAGGCAGGCCGCCGAGGCCGTTGACGCGTTGATAGACAACAATGCCGGCTCGATACGCGCCGAACTCACAGCTTTCGCAAAACAGCGCAGCTACGCGCTGTAATGCGGCTGCGCAGTGCGTTGAGGCTTTCGCGATTCGCGATTAGGTTCGCATTCGTGGCGTGAAATTTGCCTTTGTTAACGAATGGTCTCTAGGAGGGACCGGTCGGCCAATGCTGCAACCCGTGCCCAACGATCCGACCCCTGAGGCCGACGCGCCAGAGCAGCGCGCCCAGCCGGCTACGCCAGTGGTCGCGGCGCCTGTGCTCGACCCATCTTGGAAGGCGGGAAAGAAGCTTTCGGAGGCGCGGCGCCAGCTTGGCCTTAGCCTCGACGAAGTGGCTGACCGTATCCGCGTACGCCGGGAATTTCTCGAAGCGCTAGAGGAGATGAACGTCAAGCTGCTGCCGGGGAAGGCCTATGCGCTGGCGTTCCTGCGTTCCTATGCGAAGGAGCTGGGAATCGAGGAAAAGGAGATCGTCACCCAGTTCCAGCTCGAGAGCGCGCTGACACGAGACGACCTGCAAAAGCAGATCCGCAATCCGAGTTCCAGGCCGAGCCAGGAGCGCCCTTGGATGGCCGCCGCCGCGCTCATTTTGCTGGCCGCCGGTTTCGTAGGCTGGCGCGCTCTAAGCCAGGATGATCCTGTTAGTGCCGCCCAGGCCCCAGCTGCGTCGCGGCCCGAAATACCCGCCCCCGCCACGTCAGCCGACCTTGGCGACCTGAACGTTGTTGAAATTCGCGCCTTGGCGGACGCTTGGCTGGAAGCGCGCGGGCCGGACGGGACCGTCTTTTTGTCCCGGACACTGCGCGCCGGTGACGTCTACCGGCCTGACCCAAGCCCGGGTTGGACCCTTCACGCCCGCGACGGCGGCGCCTTCGAGCTTTACGTCAATGGCTCCCCGGCTGGCGCGCTCGGAACCGTCGGTATGCCGGTCCTCGGGCGCTCCATCGACGACATCCGGCCGATCGCCCAAGCCGAATTGACCGGCCCGCGCACCTAAAGCCGCAGCCGCTAGCCCTGTTAGCTGACGCCGCAAAGCGCTATCTCGGATATAGAGGTAGAGGGTTCATGGACGGCGGCGCGGGCGATCTTCACCACATCCGGCCATGGCGCCGGATCGAGCGGCGCAAGTCGCGCAAAATCCGTGTTGGGACTGTCGAGGTCGGCGGCGATGCGCCGATCGCGGTGCAGTCGATGACAAACACGCCCACCACCGACGCCGCCGCCACGATCAATCAGATTCGGCAGTTGGAAGAGGCGGGCGCCGACATTGTGCGCGTCTCGTGCCCGGACGAGGACTCAACCAAAGCTCTCGCCGAAATCGTGCGCGCAGCCAAAGTGCCGCTGGTGGCGGATATTCACTTTCACTACCGCCGCGCAATCGAGGCCGCCGCCGCGGGCGCGGCGTGCTTGCGCATCAACCCCGGCAATATCGGCAACGCTCAGCGCGTGAAGGACGTGGTGCAGGCGGCGAAGGACCATGGCTGTTCGATGCGCATCGGCGTCAACGCCGGCTCGCTCGAGCAGCACCTCTTGGAGAAATACGGCGAGCCGTGCCCCGAGGCGATGGTTGAAAGCGCCCTCTATCACGCCGCGCTACTCGAGGAGCACGATTTCCGCGACTACAAGATCAGCGTGAAAGCGTCCGATGTTTTTCTGACGGCCGCCGCCTATCACGCGCTGGCCGAAGCAACCGACGCGCCGCTGCACTTGGGCGTCACCGAAGCCGGCGCATTGCGTGCGGGAACCGTCAAATCAGCCGTCGCCATGGGTTCGCTGCTCTGGGCCGGCATCGGCGACACGATCCGTGTTTCGCTTGCCGCCGATCCGGTGGAAGAGATCAAGGTCGGCAACGATCTCTTGAAGTCGCTGGGGCTGCGCCAACGCGGCGTCACCATTATCGCCTGCCCATCATGTGCGCGGCAGGGCTTCAACGTGATTCAAACCGTCGATGAACTCGAGAGACGCGTCGCGCATATCGCCGAGCCAATCACGCTTTCGATCATCGGCTGTGTCGTCAACGGCCCGGGCGAGGCCTTGATGACCGATCTGGGCTTCACCGGCGGCGGCAAGGGCGCGGGCATGATCTACGTGGCGGGCAAGGCGGACCATAAGATCGACAACGCCGCCATGATCGACCATATCGTAGACCTTGTAGAAAACCGCGCGCGCACGCTTCGCGATGCGCGTGAACAGGCAGAGGGCTAAGTATGCTGCAGCGGCACCTGCAGGACACGTACGAATACCTCTTCGACACCGCGCACCGCGCGTTGCTCGAAGGCGCTTCGTTCGCCCCCTTCGGCGCGGGCATTCGCAAGACCGGCGAGCAGATACACACCAATGTCGATCTGCCGATCGAGCAATCAGCGCCGACTGACCACATCTCGGGATTGATCTTGGGCTTTCGCCAAGACGAGTCGGACAACGGACTGATCGCCGCGGGCCTCGTCTTTGACGGCCAGTCGCGCAGCGACGAGGCGGCCGCGCTCTGCTTCCACATCGAAGCCGCCAATGGCAGCGCCGTCGAAGTCATCGTGCCCTACACGCGCCAACCGGATTCGCTCATCGCTTTCGCGGAGCCGCAAATTTCCGCGGTGGAATCCGAGATCTTCACCGAAGTGCAGTGAACTAGCCATGTCAGACCTTGCCCGGCTGGAGCGCCGCCTGGGTCAGGCGGTTGAGCGCTATGAGCGTGTCGAAGCGCGGCTAGGCGTTGCAACCGATGGCGCCGAGATCGTGCGCCTCGGCCAAGAACACGCCGAACTGAAACCGTTAGTTGATGCAATTGCGGCCCTTGGCGACAAGCGCGCGGAGATTGCGAGCCTTGAGGCGATAGTGCGCGATAGCGGCGCCGATAGAGAGATGGCCGCTCTCGCCGCCGATGAATTGCAGGCGTCCAAAGAAGAGCTGCCTGAACTCGAGCGGGCGGCGCTGCTGCTGCTCGCGCCGAAGGACAAGGACGAAAGCGCGTCCGCAATTCTGGAAATCCGCGCCGGCACTGGCGGCGATGAAGCGGCTTTGTTCGCGGGCGATCTGCTGCGGATGTATCAACGCTACGCCTCTATCTCGCGATGGAAGTTCGAGCTCGAAAGCATCTCTGAAACCGGACTGGGCGGCGTTAAGGAAGCGGTGGCGAGCGTCACCGGCGCCGGCGTGTTCGGACGTTTGCGTTTCGAGAGCGGCGTGCACCGCGTGCAACGCGTGCCGGAAACCGAAGCTGGCGGGCGCATTCACACCTCCGCCGCGACTGTCGCCGTCCTGCCTCAGCCGGAAGGCGAAGTTGATATTGTCGTCGAGGACAAGGACATCCGCATCGACACGATGCGCGCATCAGGCGCCGGCGGCCAGCACGTCAACAAGACCGATAGCGCAGTTCGCATCACCCACATGCCATCGGGAATTGTCGTCGTTGCGCAGGAAAAGTCGCAGCATCAGAACCGCGCAAACGCTATGCGCATCCTTAAAGTGAAGCTCTATGACGCCGAGCGTGAGCGTCAGGCCGCCGCGCGCGCCGCCGAACGCAAGGGTCAAATCGGCTCCGGCGACCGCAGCGAGCGGATCCGCACCTACAATTACCCGCAAGGCCGCGTGACCGATCACCGCATTAACCTTACCGTCTACAATCTGCCCGAAGTGATCGACGGCTCGGGCCTTGAACCAATTCTCGATGCGCTCGCCGCCGAGGATCAGGCGCGCAAGCTCGCCGCGTTAGAGGACGACGCGTGACGACACTCGTGTCGCTCTGGACCGAGCTGCGTAAACGGCTCGAAGCCGCAGGCATCGACACGCCCGTCATCGATGCGCGCTTGCTGCTCGAAGCCGGCGCTGGCGTCCGCCGGCTCGACATCGTCATCGATCCGCGCCGGGAGTTGAGCGCCGAACAAGTGGAGGCGGTGGAAGCGCTCGCGATGCGCCGCCTGATGCGAGAGCCGATTGGCCACATCCTCGGCCGCAAGGCGTTTTGGACGCTTGAGTTGGAGGTCAACGCCGACGTGCTGTCGCCGCGGCCGGAGACCGAACTTCTCGTCGAGGCTGCGCTGCAAATCCTGCCGAAGGATAAGCCCGCGCGGGTGCTCGATCTTGGCGTCGGTTCGGGCGCCATCATACTGGCGATCCTCACCGAGCGGCCGCTTGCCACCGGCGTCGGCGTCGATGTCAGCGACGCGGCTTTAGCGGTGGCGCGCCGCAACGCCGAAAAACTTGGGTTCGCCCATCGGCTTGAACTGCGCGCGGCGAACTGGTGCGAGGGGCTAGACAACATCTTCGATCTGGTCGTTTCGAATCCGCCTTACATACCGACGGCGGAGATCGATGGGCTTGAGCCGGAGGTCGCCCGCTTTGAGCCGCGGCTCGCGCTGGACGGCGGCGCGGACGGGCTGGGCGCCTACCGGGTCATCATCGCCGCGCTGCCGCGGCTGCTGGCGCCGCAGG
>JACMMP010000193.1 GCA_014378995.1 Hyphomonadaceae bacterium | reverse complement strand
GGCGTTCCGCCGCGGCCTCTGCGCGCGCCTGCGCAGCTTCGGCCCGCGCTTCGGTCGAGGCGGCCATCCGATCAAGTTCAGCGTGGTTGCGCTCCTGGTCGGCGTCGATCTGGGCCTCCCGCCGCGCCTGCGCCGCGTGCCGCGCAGCTTCAAGCCGCTCCTCCGCAGCGTGATGCGCCCGCTCCACTTCTTCCGCGATGCCCTCGGCGTCGATGGAGGAGATCACATCCTCGGTAAGCCCCTCCAAATCACCGACGCGGAACACAAACATGTCCGCGTCGGTGGCGATGTGGTCGGCGAAGACGCGCACCTGATTTTGGTTCAGCTCCAACGATGAAGCGAGCTGATGCTGAGTCATCCGCATGTACGGAGAATCGCTTTTATCCGGCGGTTCCTGACGGATTTCCCACACCACGCCGCGCTCATTCATGGTGCGGCCGAGCGCCGTCATGTGGTCGTAGCCCTCCTGGAAGTGCTCGGACACTTTGTCCGCGCGCAACACATCCGGCGGGCGCGGCGGCAGAAAGATGATGATCGCCAGCGTCGCCACGAACGCCATTGCGAGCGCGAGCGCCATCAGCATGCCCAGATAGGCCGCGATCGGAAGGCCGGCGCGTTCGCGCATCAGACCGTTGGTTTCACGGCGAAGAGGTAGCCCTCGCCGCGCACAGTGCGGATGATCTCCGGTGAGCCGCGGCGCTCCAGCTTCTTGCGCAGCCGGCTGACCTGCACGTCGACGGCGCGGTCGAACACGTCGCTGTCATTGTCGAACGCATAGTCCAAAAGCTGCTCACGCGAGAGCACGCGCTGGGGCCGGTCGACGAAGGCGCGCAGCAGGCGAAATTCCCCCGCTGAAAGCGGAATGACGACGCTGTCGGGGTCATGCAGTTCGCGCCGGGCGATATCGAGCCGGAAGCCGGCAAAACGCACGGCGTCGGCGGAGGTCGGATCGGCGTCACGGCCCCGGCGCAGCACGGCGCGCGCGCGCGCCACGAGTTCACGCGGATTGCAGGGCTTGGCCAAGTAGTCATCGGCGCCGATCTCAAGGCCGACGATGCGGTCGGCGTCGTCCCCCAAAGCCGAAAGCATGATGATCGGCGGACGGCCCTTGCCGGAGAGGCGCTTGCAGGCCGAGAGCCCGTCCTCCCCTGGCATCATCAGATCGAGGATGATGACGTCGGCGCCCTTGGCGGCAAGTTGGCGCTCCATGGCGGCGACGTCCCCGGCCGAATAGGCCGTGAAGCCGGCGCGCTCGAACACTTCCACGAGACCCTCGCGGATGGCCGCGTCGTCATCGCAGATCAGCACGCGGGGCGGCAGGGCGGATTCGGTCATGGCGAGCATTTTATTGCGGCCTTGGGCCTGCCAACAGGGAAAACACTGTTTGGCCGATGGCTTCTGCAGTGGGCGGCTCGCGGTTGGTGAGGACGATGACGGTGACCGCGCCATTTCCGAACAGCAGCGCGTTCACGCCAGGCGCGCCGCCGGCAAAGCCGATGCGCGCCGTCGCGCGTCCTGTCTCTGGCTGCCCGCGAAGCACCTGCGCGGTAAGTTCAGCGTTCACTAAGCGGTGTTCGCGTAACGCGTTATCGAACGCGAGCAGGTCGCGCAGGGTCGAGTATGCGTTGCCCGCGCCACTCCCGCCGACGCCGTGAAAACGCGAAACGTCGGCCAGCGGACCGTTCGGCCCTTGCGGCCGGCCGGTGAAGCGCGCGGCATCCGCCGGCAATTGGTCATGACGCAGGAAGCCTGAGCGGGCCATGCCGGCGCGCGCAAACACGTTCTGTGCGATGTAATCCTCGTACGATTGTCCGCTGACTCGGGCGATGATTTCACCCAACACCACGTAGCAGCCGTTGCAATATTCCTCGCGCGCGCCGGGAGCGAACATCGGCGGCTGTGACGAGACGAACGCGTAATAGTCGCGATTGCTCGCGAATTGATCTTTCGGTGCGTTGCGAAACGCCGGACCAAAAATATCGGCGACGCCGCCCTGGTGCGTCAGCAATTGCTGTACGGTGGCGCTGCGTGAGAGCGCGTTAGGATAGTCCGGCAGCAGCTCGCCAATGGTGGCGTCAGGCGAGAGCCTTCCCGCTTCAATCAATTGCGCGATCGCCACATGCGTGAACACCTTGCCGATCGAGGCGATCGGAAAGCGCGTATCGACCGTGAGCGGCGCGGCGGAGGCAATGTCGGTGACGCCATGCGCTGCGGCGTAAACTTCGCGCCCATTCCGGGCCGCCAGCACGGCGCCGTTATATCTGCCCTGCTCCCGCAGGTCCGCGAGCCAGGGGTCGAGCTGCTCCGCGATTTCAGCATCGGAGGATTGGGTGGTCAGCGCCAGCGGCGGCAGCTGCGGCGGCGGGCCGTCCTGGGCCGCGGCGACGCCGGTCAAAAGCGACACGGCCAAGGCCAGCGCAGCTGATTTTGCGGTCATTTTCAACACCGAAGCGCCTCCTCGAAGGCCGGAGAGATACGCGCGCTCTATTTCGGCAATGTTTCAGCACTGACGTACTGGGGAAACGTCGCCGCCGCATGGTCCGGCCCGCAATCAGCCCAGACAGGGCCAGAGAGGGATGAGTAACCATGAAATTCGCGCTGACCCTAGGCGTGGCGCTGGCGGCGGTGACGCTGGCCGCCTCGGCCCATACGAGCCATTCACGCACCGTGATCCGCCATGGCGGCGGCGTTGAGATCAATTTCGACGCCGACAATGACGGTTGGCTGTCACGCGCCGAGGCGACTACGGCCGCCGACCGGCTGTTCGACCATATGGACGGGAACGATGACGGCCGCCTCACCAGCGAAGATCACCGCGCGCTGGAGGACATTCACGTCCGCGTCGACGCGCCGCGCGCGCATGAATTCGAATTGGACGGCGAAGACGGCGAGCGGCGCGTGATCATCCGCCGCGGCGGCGAACTCACGGAGGAAGAAGAGGCGCGCATCGAGCGTGAAGTCGAGCGCGCCATGGAGCATGCCGAGCGCGCACGCGAAGGCGCTGAACGTGGCGCACGCCAGGCAGAGCGGGCCGCGCACGACGCCGAGCGCCGCACCCACCGCCTCGCGCATGACGCTGAGCGCTCCAGCACGCGCGAAGTGATCATCATCCGCGCCGACGGCGACGATCACCATGCCGTCGCGCCGACGGCCCCGACGCCACCGGTCCCGCCCGTGCCGCCGCGGCCGCCCATGTTCATGATGCTGATCGCCAATTCCGAAGAAGCCGACTTGAACGGCGACAGCGCCATCTCGCGCGAAGAATTCCGCGCTCAGCACCTTCGCTTCTTCGACGCCAGCGACGCCAACGGCGACGGCCGCATCCGCTTCGAGGCCCCGCCCGCACCGCCGACCCCACCGACGCCGCCAGCTCCACCCGCGCCTCCGCGTCAACGCTGAGAAACGGGCTCGCCCGGGACCCCGCCTCCCCAGGCGGGGTCCCAACGCGCGGTCATGTGTCGTGTGCACACAGTGCGCAGCAGGATCTCTGCCCCGAAATTATCGCAGGCGATAGTACGATGAGAATTCGGCGTTCACTCGACTACTCTAAGCAGCGAGGCGCTCGGGATTCACTTTCAGGGTGACCACGACGCCCTCCTCAGCCCAATTATAGTCGATCGAGCCGCGCAGATGGCCGGTAACGCTGCGTTCGACGAGTTTACTCCCATAGCCGCCGGGGCCTGGCGGCGGCTTGACCTTTGGCCCTCCGCTCTCAGTCCAAATAATGGTGACGCCTTCGTCCTGCGCGGAGCACGCAACATCGAGAATGCCCGTGTCCACCGACAAAGCGCCGTGTTTCAGGGAATTGGTGGCCAGTTCGTGGACGACCATCGCCAAGATGGTCGTCGCCGATTCGCCGACGCGCATCCGAGGCACAGATACCCGAATGCGCCCGCTGAACGCGCCGAGATCGTCATAGGGCGCGAGCAGCACGGTCAGGAGATCGCCAAGGAGCACCGACGCAGCTTCGGTTTGGCCAGGGACGGGCCGAACGAGATCGTGGGCGCGGCCGAGAGCCGTCAGCCGGAGCGTCAGTTCGCGCGCCATGTCGTTCGTCGTCGCGGTGGAGCGCGATGTGATGGCGGTGAGGCCGGAGGCGATGGCGAGCAGGTTCTTGACCCGGTGGCTCATCTCTCCCGCCAGAAGTTCACGACCCTCCTCAGCCTGCTTTCGGCCCGTGACGTCGATGAAAATGCCGAACATGATCCGCTGGACTATCCCGGCGTCGTCGCCCTGGCCACGTGCGGAGATCCATCTCAGTTCATCACCAACCATGATCCGAAAATCGATCTCATACGGGCCGACAAGCGCGCGCGTCGCGGTGAAGGCCGCGCGGACCCTGTCGCGATCGGCAGGGTGTATGTGCGCCGAGAGATCTTCGAATTTGACGTCTGTGTTTCGTGGTATGCCCCAGAGATCATAGGCATGGTCATCCATCGCCAAAGCGTCGGTGTCGACGTTCCAGGACCAAAGTGTGACGCCGGCCGCCTCAATCGCCCGCACCAAATTCTTTGGCTCCCAGAGAAGGGGCTTTAAGGCTTCAGCTGTCGTGTTCATTCAATCTCCAGATACCGCTTATGGGGCGCAAGGCGCCGCTCATCCAATCTGTCATCAGTGCGGGGATATAGAGAATAATTGGAGTCCTACACAACGTGGTAGTCCTCCCTCGCCGGTTACGACTGATCCTCCCGTCCCAGAGGACCGCGATGCAATCAAAAAGAGAATGTTGTCGTCAACATGACATCTGCGGGCTCACGCGGATGGGGTGCGCGCCACGTAGCACTTGCACCCGATGGAACTTTTCGAGGCTCAATACGTTGACTCGGTAGCCGCGTGTGCGTCTGCAAGCCTTCCCAAAAAATGAACGGGTAATCGGTTGCAGGCGCTTACCGCGTCGGCGGGGGAAACATCCATGTTGCAACATATTGCGAAGCCGAATTCCGCTCGACGAGTCGGCGGAGTGGCCGTCTTTACGCTGCTGGCGTTGGGGTTGTCCGCATGTACTGCCGGGTCAAGCGATGCACAGCAGGCGGCGCAATCAAGCGGCCTTTCGGTTTTCGCTCTCGGCTTCTGGCACGGCCTCATTGCGCCGCTCACGCTGTTGGTCCAAGCGATCAATGAATTCGCAACCACCGCGCTTCCGTGGTCGCCCCGCATGTACCAAGAGGGCGCAGGCGTCGTTTACGACCTCGGGTTCTTTGTCGGCATTATTGCCGGCCCCTCGATCCTTTGGACCGGCTCGTTGCGTCGGCGCTAAAACGAGGCGGTCGTTGATGTTGGCGGGGGACATTTTCCGATGACCTCCGACGCAGCGTACGCTCTCGGAATCCTGCAAGCGTTGTCCAAACAAGTGGTCGCGACGGACCCGCTGCTCCTGCGATGACCGGCTTTGCGAACGCGCCGGCAGTGCGCAGCGCGTTATCGCGTCACCGCGGTCACGATGCCCGATCGCCAAGAAGGCCGCGCAGAAGAGCTGGGCGAAAAAGGACTAACGACCGCTTTTCGCCGAAAGTTGCCGCTGGGCAGAACGGCCAAGTGGCTAAACACTCAATGTAGCGGAGGATCGTCGGTCGTGGCCAGCACTCTGCGCTGATCCGGTTGGCGGTCACTCGGCGGACTAAACAGTCTACGGTCTAGCGGGCGCAGTTGTTCTGAACCAGTCGCGGCATCAACCACATAAGACGCTTCTTGGTATTGCGTCCGTCTGCAGCGACGCTCGACCTGCGACAGTGTCAAGATTTGACCAGGGAAAATCAGATCGGGGTTCTCGATGCCGTTCATGCGCGCGATATCGATCGCGCGCATGCGGTCGCCATAAATGCGAAATGCGATAAGCCCCAGGGTATCGCCGCTTTGAACTGTTACCGAAGCCAAATCGCTGGCCAAAGCAACGCGAACCCCGGAGCGACGCAGCACAAGGTTTGTGGCTCGATACGCTATCAGCCCCGCCTCATCCGCACGGCGCATTGCAATTGGGGGCGCGCCATTCAGACTGATTGAAACGATATCGCGGCTCCCCGGATAGCTGACCCGAAGCCGCGAACCGTCGAGGCAACGAAAGTCCTCTGGCTCATTCGATAACGCCGGCAGTGCTCTCGCAGATAGAGTTATCGGCGGCGTGATCTCAATCGCAGCCGTGGGCGCTACTGCAGTGTTCGATGCAGACAGGCTAACTGGGTTTGTGATGGCCAGACTATCCAGCCCAGCGCAACCCGAGCACAGGATCGCAAGCGTAAGCCAGACAGTGGTGAGCGCCATGCGCGTTGTGAAACCAACCATCATCCCCTCCGAGTCCGCACTAACGGTTAGCGCCGAAGAGCGACGGGGCCCAGGCAAAAGTGGCACAGGCCACTTCAGGATAACGGCAGGGTCTCTCTTGATCACCATTCGCGCTGGATGGGCGTGAGTTCGCCGAAAGCGGCCTCCCACTCACCTCGCGTAAACCGTTGAAACCGGAGCGTCTGCTGGTTCGTAAGCACCCGGGCGAGCGTCGAAAACACGCGCCCGCCATGGCGTGGTCTTGGGGAACTAAACTTGCGCAGGGGGTGGCGGCGCTTTTGTGCTTTGGCGGGGGTGGCGGCGCTGCTTGTCGCCGTCGCTTGGTGCGTTCAGTTCACCGCGCGCGCATCGCCCGGATCAATACCAGGCGCGCCGACCTCTCCCTTAGCCGCCTTCGAGGGCGACTTACCCGTCGCCAGCAGCAGTGAGTGGACATTAAGGCGCGCGCCACTCTTGCGCCGCGCTTTCGTTGAGAGAGTCTACGGCGCGGCGCCGCCAATCACTAGTGCGAGTGTTGCACACCTTACGATCGACGCCTCGGCTCTGGAACGAACCGCTCAGCTTCAACTTCTGACGCTGCAACTTGGGGCGCGAGAGCCCCGCATCCCCTTCCAAATAGCACTACTGACGCCGAAGACCGGGGCGCGCTTCCCACTCCTCATACTCTCCGTTTTTTGCGGGCTCGATAGTGACGTCGATCCTCGTCTCCCCAGGCCTTCGTGGCGACCGGCGCGCTGTCGCACCGGCCCTGGTCGCACGCTCACCCAGCTTTCGCACGGCGACGCGATTCTTCATCCGCCTTTGCGAGAGATGATCGCGCGGGGATACGCTGTCGCGGTATTCTACGCTGGAGATATCGCGCCGGACGATCCCGTTCTCTTTGGCGAAGCGCCGATCCGCCAACTGCCTGAAAGTCAAGAAAGCGGCGCAATAGCGGCTTGGGCTTCGCTCTATCTCAGCGCCTTCGAGGCATTGCGCCTTGACCCGCGCACCGCGCCATCGCGCATCGCCCTCTGGGGCCACTCGCGATATGGCAAAGCCGCCCTGCTCGCCGCGGCGCTTGACCCGCGGGTTGGCGCGGTCATAGCAAATCAATCTGGAACATTCGGCGCAACGCTATCCAGTGCCACACGCGGGGAGTCGGCGACGCAGATCATGCGACGCTTCCCGCACTGGTTTCCGAGACGATCGACGGCGCCAGACCACAGACAAGATGCTGACGAGTTTGATCAGCATCTACTACTGGCCCTGCTCGCCCCGCGCCCTGTTCTACTGGGAAACGCCGGACTCGACCGTTGGTCCGACCCAGCCGCATCGTTCGCGGCAGCGCGCTCAGCCAGCGATGCCTATGCCCTTTTTGGTCGTGATGGCCTCGCGCAGGACGACATGCGATTGCCCCAGCTGGCGGCGGACATCGCCTTCTATGTGCGCCCCGGCGGCCACGGCGTCAGATCCTCCGACTGGGATCGTGCGCTTGATTTTCTGGATATCCACTTCGCGGCAGAGCCCGGACCGGCGAGCGCCGCGGCAGGAGGCGGCTAGGCGATGTGCACACTCACTGTTCTGCGCGAGAGCAATCGCCTGCTCGTCACGATGAACCGCGACGACATCGCTGCGCGTGAAGAGGCGCCGCCTGCACAATCGTCGACCGCCGAAGCGACTTTTGTCGCGCCGCGGGACCTGCAAGCTGGAGGGACATGGATTGGCGTGAACTCCCATGGGGTCATCGCATGCCTGTTAAACCGATACGATGCTGCGCCCGCAGGCCGGGCCAGCCGCGGCAACATCGTCCTGGAGGCGATGCGCAGCACGTCGATTGATGCAGCGTGCAAAGCGCTGACCGCACTCGATCACCTCGCTTATTCTCCGTTCACGTCCCTTCTCATCGCTAGGCAGAGCACTGCGCGATTGGACTGGACGGGTTCACGTCTCGAACGCACCGATCTCGCCGCAGACAACGACGTATTGATGGTGACTTCGTCGTCTTGGCAGTTTGACGCGGTCAAGGCGAAACGCGAAGCGCTATTCCGGGAAATATGGGCGGACAGCGACGACGCCATCGACAAGGTTGGCGCCTTTCATAGCCGACGCGTCAACGAGAACGATGCCTGGGCGCCAATGATGCAGCGGCCGCACTCTCAGACCAAGAGCGTCACACAAGTTGAGCTCACTTCGTTCGGCGCTGAGATGCATTATTGGACGAGAGATACTGCGATTGATTGCCAGTTGACCTCGCCTGAAACGAGCATCCGCCTCAACCGCGAAAAGCGATAAAGGAGCAGAGCAATGGCCACTGCGTTCGTCTTCGCTGGCGGTGGAAGCTTGGGTGCAATTCAAGTCGGCGCCCTGAGAGAACTGGTTCGCGCCGGGGAGCGTCCGGACTTTGTCGTCGGCGCCTCGGTAGGCGCGCTTAACGCATGCTTCTTCGCGTCGCGACCAGACTGCGAGGGCGTCGAGGCGCTCGAGGAGATATGGCGCGACCTTAAGCGCAACGACATTTTCCCGCTCACATGGCGCAGCGCCATCGGTTGGTTTCGCGGGGCGGGAAGCCTGTTCGAGTCGACCGCTTTGCGTGACCTGATCGAACGCCACCTGCCGGTGCGCAATCTGGAAGACGCCGCCGTCCCCGTTCATGTGGTCGCGACCAATTTGAGCGGCGCGACGGTCTGCCTCTCGCGTGGTCCGGCCGTTGATGCCGTGCTCGCGAGCGCAGCGATTCCGATCGCCTTCCCGTCAGTGCGCATCGGCGCCGATCATTTGATGGATGGCGCCATCGCCGGCAACACGCCCATTCTCACCGCGGCCGAACTCGGCGCGACGCGGATCATCGTGCTGCAAACCGGCTATGCATGCTCGATCGACGGCCCGCCCAACGGCGCGGTCGCGCGCGGCATGCATGCGTTGACGCTTCTCATCGCCAATCAAATGGAGCGCGACTTGAAGCTGATTGGCGGCAAAGTCGATGTGCATGTGGCGCCGCATCTTTGCCCGCTGGACGTGTCGCCATTCAATTTCGATCAATCTGCCGCATTGATCGAGCGGGCCTCGGTTCAGACCCGCGCATGGCTTGACGCGGGCGGGCTGGCGCAAGCCACCTCTCCAGCAGAACTCGAACACGATCACGCGGCTATGATGATGGGGCCGCCGGCGGCGGGCGGATATGATGTCGTCAGCTACTTCGCTGATGGCGGAACGCCCATGGTGGGATCGCCCGAGTTCACAGGCGCCTATGACGGCATGATGTATTTCTTCGCCAACTGCGACAATCGCGACGCATTCGTCGCCGACCCCGCGCGTTACGCGCCGCAATATGGCGGGCGCTGTGCCTACGCGATGGCCCGGGGCTCAGACGTGAAGGGCGATCCGCACGTCTATCACATCGACGGCGGGCGGCTCTTCTTCAATCTAGACCCGCACATACATGCGCAGTGGGAGCGCGACCTGGCCAACCACATCCGCCGCGCCGACGCACGCTGGTTCGCAAAGCAGGACGCATGAGCGTGGACAGCCTCAAAGTCACGTTTGACGGTGCCGATGGCGCGCCGTTAGCGGCGCGGCTCGAAATGCCAGGGCCGGCGCCGGCGGCTTTTGCGTTGTTCGCGCACTGCTTTACCTGCGGCAAAGATTCCTCCGCCGCCGTGCGCATCGCGCGAGCGTTGGCAACGCGCGATATCGCGGTTCTGCGGTTCGATTTCACCGGCCTCGGCCAAAGCGGCGGCGATTTCGCAAACACCAATTTTTCTTCAAATGTTGCCGATCTGGTCGCAGCAGCGGCTTACTTAGGCCAACACCACGAGGCGCCCCAGCTCTTGATTGGACACAGCCTTGGCGGCGCAGCCGTGATCGCGGCCGCGCATCTTCTGCCGGAAGTGCGCGCAGTTGTCACTATCGGCGCGCCAAGCGATGCCTCCCACGTCGCCCATCACTTCGCGAACCATTCGCATGAGATTGAAACCACGGGGCAAGCCGAAGTGTCGTTGGCGGGACGGACCTTCAGCGTTAAGCGGCAGTTCGTCGATGACCTGAAGATGCAGAATCAAGCAGAGCGCATCGCACGGCTGAAGCGCGCGCTGCTGGTCCTGCACGCACCAACAGACAATGTTGTCGGAATCGACAATGCTGCGCAAATCTTTCAAGCAGCGAAGCATCCGAAGAGCTTCGTTTCCCTCGACGGCGCCGATCATCTTCTGACGCGCGCCGCAGACGCCGACTACGCTGCCAGCCTCATCGCGACTTGGTCAGCCCGCTATGTCAGCGCAGATGAAGATCGGTGAAGATTTCAAGACGAGTTCAAGGCGAATTGACAATGCAGCGATGTTAACCGGAAATGTTCACGGGAGAGAGCATGATAGAACAAGCCGCTGAGATCGTCTGGCTTGCGCTTGCCGCCTATCTAGGGAGCGGGCTGTGCGTAGCCATTTCGACGCTTCTGTTTGGCCTGCGCAAGCTCGAACCGGCCGCCGCCGAAATGCCGCTACGCGTCCGCTTGCTGATTCTCCCGGGGCTAGCGGCGCTTTGGCCGCTCGTCATCGCACGCACCTTCGGCCTTCGAGCGAAGGAGGATCGGCAATGAACCGCGCTCAGCGCCGCGCCCATGCGCGACTGTGGCCCATTCTGGTCTTGGTGCTGCTCTCCGTCTCTGCAGCTGCACTCGTCGCCAAAGCGCGCATTGACAGCGCCGCGATCGAAGCTGTCGCCGTCCTAGCCGGGGACGAGTGACGATGGCGCATGGCTACAAGATCATCCAATGGACGCCGTTTAAGAAGAGCTATGACGCAGCACTTCTGTTGGGCGTACTCGTTTTTATCAGCGCCTATCTTGTCGGCGCGCTCGCGTTCGCGCCGCAGGGCGAGAGGGCGCTCCCCATACAAGTGGCGCTGCGCGCACTTGGCGCCTGCGCCTTTTCGCTGTTGACACTCATTCTGCTGATTGGTCCGCTCGCGCGGCTATCGCCGCGTTTTCTGCCGCTGCTTTACAACCGCCGTCATCTCGGGGTGACGTGCTTTCTCTTGGCGCTCATCCACGGCGCCCTCGTGCTGCTTTGGTATCACGGCTTTTCCGATCTCAACCCCTTTGTGTCGCTGCTCGCCTCCAATCCGAGCTACGATTCTATACAGGGATTTCCGTTCGAAAGCCTCGGCGTTATTGCCCTGCTCATTCTGTTTGTGATGGCCGCCACCAGTCACGATTTTTGGAACAACGTGCTTGGACCGAACATGTGGAAAGCCCTCCACATGCTGGTCTATTGGGCCTACGCGCTGATCGTCGCGCACGTGATGCTGGGCGCGGTTCAAGGCGAGAAGAGCCCACTACACGCCATTGTCGTTGGCGCGAGCGCAGCGCTCATTGCACTCTTGCATGTCGTCGCGGGCTGGCGCGAAACGCGGCGCGACACAAAGCTGGCGGACGCGAAAAACGATGGGTGGCTACGCGTCGGGCCGCCAAACGATATTCCCAACAGCCGGGCGCACATCGTAACGCCACCAGAGGGCGAACGCATCGCCGTCTTCCGCGACGGCGCACGCATCTATGCGATCAGTAATGTCTGCCGCCACCAAGGCGGACCACTCGGCGAGGGACGCATCATCGATGGCTGCGTCACCTGCCCGTGGCATGGCTTTCAGTATCGTCCACAAGACGGAAAGGCGCCCGCACCGTTCACCGAACGGATCGCAGTCTATCGCACGCGCATCGAAGACGGCGTTGTCTTCGTTCATAGCGATCCAGCGCCAAGCGGCGAAGAGGTCGCGCCTTCCGTGATTGCAGGAGCACAGCAATGAGCAAGGGCGAGTTCTTCGTGGGCTGGAGCGCCGAGACGCACCGCGCCGACCGCCGTTTCCTCCTCGGCGCGGGCCTCGGGCTCATTGCAGGCGGCGGCGTGCTCGGTGCGAGCCTCGCCATAAATCGTCCACCGATCGGCGATGGCATTTGGGACCAAGGTACGCCACACACGCTGCGCGGCATCTTGAGTCGCGCGCCCTATCCGATCCTGCGCACGCGCGGGCTCGATGGAGACGTGCGCACGGTGTTTCTCGCCTCATCCGGCAAAACCGCGCCGGAAATCGACGGGCGCTACTTTGACCACGGCGCTGATGTTTCCGGCACGCTGATCACACGAGGCCGTAACGCGATGCTGGCTGTCGCCGATGTTCAGGCGGCTCCTAGTGGTTTCGACACTGCTGACCTTGCCGCGCCAGCTGCGGTCGATCGTGGCCCCGTGATGCTGGTTGGGGAGGTACTCGACGCCAAATGTTGGTTCGGCGCGATGCGGCCGGGCTACGGAAAGGCGCACAAGGCGTGCGCTGCACTCTGCGCACGTGGCGGCTTGCCGCTGGCGTTTTGTCAAATTGGCGCCTGCGGCGATGGCTTGGATGCGCCGCTTCTGCTCAACGAAAACGGCCTTGCTTTCGGTCGCGCCGTCCTGCCTCTGGTCGCCGATCCTGTGATGCTTCAAGGCCGCTTGGCGGCGGTGGGCGACGTCTTGCAGGTGCGCGCGTCATTCAACTCTATTCGTCGCCTCTGAGGAAGCTCTGATGCTCGATTTCACTGGCCAAACCATCATCGTCACAGGCGCTGCCGGCAATCTCGGCGCCGCGATCGCGGATACGCTTGCGCGCCTGGGCGCCAGCCTCGCTCTCGCCGACATGCGTGAAGAGCCGTTGCAGCAGCTGGCCGCGCGCATTGCCGGCGACCCGCTTGTCATCGCCGGCGCCGACGTGCGCACTAGGGACGGCGCGACGCGCATCGTTCAGGACTGCCGCGAGCAATTCGGCCGAGTCGACGGCCTCGCTAACACCGTCGGCACATTCAAGACGACCAACGTCATCGACGGCGCGGCTGAGGACTGGGCCTTCCTCATGGAACTCAACGCACTCTCGGCGCTGCGGCTCTCGGAAGCAGTTCTCCCGGACATGGTCGCCCAGGGTTACGGCCGCATAGTGCATGTGGCGGCTGGCGCCGGCGCGAAAAGTTTCGGCGGGGCCGGCGTCTACGCCGCCTCAAAAGCAGCTGTCATGCGCATCACAGAGGCCATTTCCGAAGAGAATAAAGCAAACGGTGTCAACGCCAACTGCATCATGCCCGGTACGATAGATACGCCGCAGAATCGCGCCTCGATGCCTAACGCGGATTTCTCCACCTGGGTTCAAACTTCGCAGATCGCGCCTGTGGTGGCGTTTTTGCTCTCGCGCGAAGCTGGCGCAGTCACGGGGGCCTCATTGCCAATCACAGGCAGACAGTAGGCATCATAAATTCGATGTCTGTTGGAGCAGCCCTGTTCCGTCGGACTCGTAGCGAACGACCGAATAGGGCCACCCTCGCCCCTATCGACAAAATCCGTCAACGGCGTAGTCGATCCAATCCGGTCAGTGGCTTAGCGTGGGCGGCAACGGCGCGCCGTCGCCCGAAATCGGCCATTGCGTAATGCGCGATCCTATTCGGGCTTCACAAAGCGAAGCGTCATGCGGTCACTTTCGCCGATCGCGTCATAGCGTGAGCGGTCGAAGCTTGGGTCTGGCGGCGCGCCTTGTGGTGAGGTGCGCGCGATGGGCGGAAGCGTCCAGACGCCAAACGGATGATCACGCGTGTCTTGCGGATTGGCGTTGAGCTCGGACCGTGCAGCCAGCACCAACCCAGCGCGACTAGCCGCATCGATCACATAAGCTTCTGGCACATAACCCGTTGGCGCGGAGTCGGCCACGTTCGCGCCCGGCGCCGCGCGATGTTGCTCAACGGCGAGAACGCCGCCGGGGCGGAGTACGCGCGCAAACTCCCTCATGAACCGATCCGTCGCGCCCTCGGTGCGCGCCCAATTGTGGAACGCGCGCGCCACCAGAATAAAGTCCGCGCTCTGGTCTGGCAGCGCCAGCCCCGCACGCATGCTGAAATCGACAACTTCGACATGACCATAGACGCCCGCGTCGCTAAATCTGCTAAGGAATTCCGCGCGCCCCGAGCGCGCAGCTTCGCTGACATTGGGCGCGCCGAGGTCGCCGGATGCGGAGACGTATCGACCGCTGGTCATCCGTGCGTAGGGCGCAAGGATGTGTGTCCACCACCCTCCGCCCGGCGCTATCTCAACAATAGTCATCTCCGACTCTAGACCCCAGAACGCCAGCGCTACAGCGGGATGGCGATATTGGTCGCGGGACCTGTCACCAGGCGAGCGCCAATCGCCGGCTATGGCGAGCGCCAGAGAAGCATCGCTCGCCGGCGCCTCGGCGCGCTCCTCCGGCGCACCAGCGCACGCAGCCAAAACAAGTGCAGCCGCAATGGAGATGAAACTTCGCATGAAATGGCCCTCTCTACTCGGCACGACCGACAGGCCCGCCGCGCTTTAGCCTAGCGCCAGCGCATCTCGCAACGTTCGACAGCGCGGCGGCACTAGTATACGGTAACGGACAGGCGTACAGCGGCAAAGGCGCGGGGATGACCAGGGGCTCACACGCCGGGATTCGCCACATCGTCTATTTGATGCTGGAGAACCGGTCGCTCGATAACGTGCTCGGCTGGTTGTATGAGGACGGCGCGCCGGCGCACGTGCTCCCGGACGGCTCATCGCCGCATTTCGACGGCTTGCACCAACACCTCTTCGCACTCGACGCGAAGGGCAAGCAGCGTCGCGTTATCCGCGGCACAGGGGGACGCCACGCAGCGCCGCGCTTCGACCCCAACGAAGTGTACGAGCACGTCAATGTTCAGCTGTTCGGCGCCAAGACTACGCCGGTTAAGCCCGCTAACGGCCCGCCGCCAGAGCCGAGTATGGGCGGCTTCTACAACGACTATGCGAAATGGTACCGCAACAACGACGAGATCATGATGAGCTACACACCGGAAGAGCTTCCGGTGTTGAACGCGCTCGCCCGTCGCTTCGCTGTCTCCGATCGCTACTTCTCCTCAGTTCCCACCCAGACAAATTGCAACCGCGCCTTCGCCGCAGCCGGCAATTCGCTCGGACTCAACAAGAGTGGCGAGATGGAGGCCTGGGTAAACAATCGCAATTCGAACTGGCTGGCGCGGCCGGGCGGTGTGCAATTTTCTGAACGTACGTTGTGGAACGTGCTGGATGAGCAAGACCAGAATTTGCCCAGCGATTGGATGATCTTTCACAGCAAAGGCAATTGGCTCGAGAATGTGTTGGGCGCCGAAGGTTATCCGTACACGCGCCGCATCATGCAGCAGTTGCAGCACCGCCGCTTCGACAAGCACTTCGCCACTGTCGGTTCGTTTGACAATCCCGCAACCGACACGCTGTTCGGCATGATCGCCAGCGGCTCTCTGCCTCGGTTCAGCTTCATCGAGCCGTCGTGGACGCTTCCTTTCGGCCCGGGGCTTGGCCCCAACGGCACAGACTATCACCCACCTGGCGACATTCGGAAGGGCGAGCGCTTCCTGCGGCAATTGTACGAAGCGCTCTCCAGCAAGCCGGAGATTTGGAACTCGCTCCTCTTCATTATCAACTTCGATGAGCACGGCGGCACATATGATCATGTGCCGCCGCCCTGGAACGCTGCGCCGCCATGGGCAGAAAACGCCGACACGCAAACGCCTGCGCGTTACGAGCAGGACTTCCAGTTTGACCGTTTCGGCGTGCGCGTGCCGCTTATTTTGGTGTCGCCGTTCGTGCGTGACGGCACGGTCTTCCGCGCCGATGGCGAGATCCCATTCGATCACACCTCGGTGCTCGCGACGATACTAGACCTGATGGGCGTCGAGCGGCGCCACTGGCGCCTCGGCGCACGCGTCGAACGCGCGCCCCTCTTCCGCCACGTGCTCACCGAACGCGCCCGCGACGACATCCCCAACCTTGTGAGTCCGCCCGTGCAAGACGCGAACATGAGCAAGCGCCTCTATGATGCGCTCCTCACCGACTACCCCGATCACCGGGCGGGCACTCGGCCGGTGCACGCCATCGGCATCGGCGCCACCGGCCACTTCGTCGCCTCGGAGGACGCGAGCCGCCACACTTACGCTGAGCCGTTTCAGGGCGGGCCCGTCCCTATCACGGTGCGCTTCTCTAACGGCTCGGGATCGCCCGTGGAGCACGACAGCGCGCTCGATGTGCGCGGCATGGCCGTGAAGTTTCATCTCCGCGACGGCGGCGAGTCGGATCTCATCGCCATCACGCTGCCGATCTTCTTCGCGCAGAACCCGGAAGAATTTCTACAGTTCGCGGCCGCTGGCGTGCCCGTGCCCGACAAACCGGAAAACTGGTTTCAGCGCATGTTCGATATGATCCAGTTGCGTGCGCCCGCGCGCCGGCCGGACCTTCCCGATGACGGCACGGTAGGCGTCATCCGCTATGCCGACACGCACATGGCCGCCCGTCCCGGCACAGTGGCCGCGACTATGCTGGTGACGCCGGTGAGCTACGGGCGCGCCGCCTATCATGCGCTGCACACTTTCAAACTCATCGCCGCCGATGGGGCCGTTACCTTCGGCCGCTTCGACTGGGAGCCGGTCGCTGGGGTCGAGCCGTTCCTCGAGAAGGGCGTGCACGATCGATTCCTGCACGAGGAACTGCGCGAGCGCATCAAACGCGGCCCCATCCGCTTCGTCCTTCGCATGAACGTCGCCGCCCAAGGCGACGACATCAACGATCCCACCAAGGTATGGGACACAACGCGCCTGCGCGTGGTGCTCGGCGAATTATGGATCACGGCCCTCGCGGCTGACAACGGGGCCGCCTGCGAGCGCCTCAGCTTCAATCCAACGCGGCTGGCCCCCGGCATCGAGTGCTCCGACGATCCGGTGCTCGCGGCCCGCCGCGGCGCCTACGAGTATTCTTGTCGCCTTCGCGGCGGCAGCGGCTGTCCAGTGGGAGGGGACCAGTGGTGAAATTCTCCAACAAGATATGGACAGCCCTGCGGCATCTGTTCGAGCGGGTGTTGATCGCATTCTGGCGCCGTGCCGCCCCGGTAAAGACGCCGCCGCCCACCTATTCAACAGCGCTA
Source organism: Hyphomonadaceae bacterium (assembly GCA_014378995.1). Classification (GTDB taxonomy): domain Bacteria; phylum Pseudomonadota; class Alphaproteobacteria; order Caulobacterales; family Aquidulcibacteraceae; genus Vitreimonas. The sequence goes on along the minus strand of JACMMP010000193.1, from coordinate 7,505 downwards.
GCCGACAATCTGCAGATGCACATGAACCTGGTCATGCCGCTTGCCGATCAGACTCCGGTCGGGCGCGCTCAAGCGGCCCAGGCCATCGCCGCTAACATCGACGAGCTGTTCAGCGGTCTCAGCAATGTCGGCACCGTTCATTTCGCCCGCTTCGATCTCATCGGCGGCAATCTGTGCATGTATTCGGTGTTCGACGGGGATTTCCGCGCCTACATCCGCGACTTCATCTGCGTGTTTGGCTCAGTCTTCGATTCACTGCTTGGTCTCGTGGCCGATCCGCCTCCGTCTCCTTCGGCGCTCCACCCCGAAGCCTTCATCGACTGGATCCACCGCCACGATTCCTTCCAGATTCCACGCGACCTCACCGCCCTGTTTCCCGAGGAAAAGAACCTGAAGAACCTGTCGCGCGATCTGGTGCTCTTGCTCGACGCCAACCCCAATGTGCAGCTTGGACGCTTCAGCGGTTATCCCGGCGTGTCGGTTGCGCAGATCCGCCACGGCGCGGGACTAGGCTGGTGAGCGCGCGCGGCAGCCTCGACTTCGCCGATCTGCAAGGCAACATCCTGCGCGGCTACGGCAAACAATATGTGCGCCACCTCGTGCTGACAGTCGCCAATCCCGCCGCCGCTCGTCGGTGGCTCGCAGACGCCAGCAGCGGCGATGAGAGCGCCACGCCTCAGATCACGACCGCCGAACCATGGACCGAGCGGCGCCGCACCTGCGTAAACATTGGCATCACGCACCCGGGCCTCGCCGCGCTCGGCGTCTCGCCATCCTCCTTGAACAGCTTTCCGCACGAGTTCGTCGCCGGCATGGCCGCGCGCAACGTGCTGCTCGGCGATACTGGCCCGAGCGATCCGTCCAAGTGGAAAGAAGAATGGCGTGGCGAGGGCCCGCACCTGATGATCTCGGTGTACGCCGATGACGCCGCAGACCGCGAAGCCACAGCCGCGCGCATCCTTGCCGCACGCGGCGCCTTCCAGCTTCGCGCGGCGCTCGAAGGCGAAGGCTTCGCTGGCGGCCTCGTCCATTTCGGCTACCGCGACAGCATCTCCCAGCCGCAATTCTATGGCGTCCACGATCCCGACGACCGGCGCGACGACCAGCCTTTTGTCGAAGTCGGCGCCATGCTGCTTGGCCACGCCACGCCAATCGAGAACCTGCGTTGGGAAGTGCCGCAACCTAACGTGCTCGGCCACAATGGCAGCTTCAACGCCTTCCGTGTTCTCGAGCAACAGGTGGCGGGGTTCGAAGAATTCCTCACGGCCTGCGCCGACGCGCTGATGAACAACCCGCTGAGCGAAACCTTGCTGCCGCCGGGCGCCGAAGCTGGATGGGACCCGCCGATGGATCGCCGCGCCGCGCTGCGCGAGATGGTCGCCGCAAAGATGCTCGGCCGTTGGCGCAATGGCGTGCCGCTGGCCTTGTCGCCCACCTCGCCTTCGCCGCAGCCGCGGATAGACGATGCCGGCCTCAACAACTACGGTTACGCCCACGATCCCGATGGCCAGCGTTGCCCGATCGGCAGCCACATGCGCCGCAGCAATCCCCGCGACGCCAAGACCGTGCAGCGCAACACCAATCACGCGCGCCGCCTCGTTCGCCGCGGCATTCCGTACGGCCCGCATTACGATCCAGCGAATCCAGTCAAGGCCGAGCGCGGGCTGCTCGGATCATTCATGTGCGCCAGCCTCACCGGCCAGTTCGAAGCCATCCAATACGATTGGACCAATCTCGGGCTGCAGGATCCGCGCATCACGGGTTCGAACGATCCAATCCTTGGCAACAATGATCCGTTGTTCAGCCGCTTCTCCTTTCCCGTCGGGGACAACGCCATTACGTTCCGTGGCTTCTCGCACTTCATACACACACGGGGCGGCGCCTATCTCTTCCAGCCCAGCATGAGCGCAATCCGCCACCTCGCGTCACTGTCGGGCGGCAAGACGGCGCGGACGCGATAGAGACAACCTATGTCCACCGAGCAACTGGCGATCCTGTTCACCGATCTCGTCGGCTCTACCGAACTGTCGCAGGCGCACGCCCCTGACACAGCGGAAGAGATCCGCCGTCAGCACACCGCCATTCTTCGCCAAGCTATCACCGAGCACGGCGGCACGGAGGTAAAAAATCTAGGCGACGGCGTCATGGTCGCTTTTGCATCGGCCTCCGCCGCACTCGCTTGCGCGGTGTCAATGCAGCAGCGTGTGGATCTGGACAACCGCCGCCAGCAACGCCTCAACGCGCTGCGCATCGGCGTTAGCGCCGGTGAAGTCGTGCGCGACAACGACGACTATTTCGGCGACTGCGTGGTGGAGGCCGCGCGGCTGTGCAGCCGCTGCGAAGGCGGACAAGTCCTACTCGCCGAAGTGGTGCGGCTCATGGCTGGGCGGCGGAACACGCACGAATGCCGACCGATCGGCGCGCTCACGCTGAAGGGCCTCAATACCCCTGTTGATACAGTGGAAGTGATTTGGCCGCGCCTCGAAGACGCCGACGCCGCGTCGCGCGTACCACTGCCCACGCGCGTGGAGCGCCCGGCCCAGAGTTTTGTCGGCCGCGGTGAAGAACTGCAATTGATCGACGACGCGTGTTTGCGAGCGGCCTCCAACGCCACGCGCGAAATTGTGCTGCTCGCGGGCGAGGCCGGGCTGGGCAAAACAACTTTGGCGGCCCACGCCGCCCGCACCGCTTTCGATCGCGGCGCCAATGTGCTGTTCGGCCATTGCGAGGAAGATCTCGTCACGCCGTATCAGCTGTTTGCGGAAACGCTGCGCCACTACGTCACCCACGCGCCGGAAGACCAATTGCGCGCGCATGTTGCCGAACATGGCTCCGAATTGGTTCGCATCGTGCCCGCACTGGCGGGACGTATTCCTGATCTACCGCTCACCAAGGCGACTGACGCCGATTCCGAGCGCTCTTTATTGTTTGCAGCCGTCGTCGGCATGCTGACTTCTGCATCGAGCGAGCGCCCGTTGGTGTTGCTCCTAGACGACATTCAGTGGGCCGACAAAGGCAGCCTGCTTTTGCTGCGCCATCTCGGCGTGACCGATCGCCCGATGCGCCTGCTCGTGCTCGCGACTTACCGCGACAACGAAGTCAGCGCCCTGATCGAGACGCTCGCCGCCTTGCATCGCCAGACCGGCGTCAAGCGCATCGAGTTGAAGGGGCTCGACGACGGCGAAGTGCTACAGTGCGTAGAAGCGCTGGTCAGCCGCACCAAGGCGGAGGTCGCGAACACTCTTGCCCGGGCCGTGCACCGCGAAACCGACGGCAATCCCTTCTTCGTCACCGAAGTGCTGCGCCATCTGACCGAGACCGGCGCCATTGCGCAAGACGGGAGCTGGGCGGCGAAGGGCGCTATCGACCGTCTGACGCTTCCCGACAGCGTGCGCGAAGTGCTTGGCGCACGCATCGCGCGGCTCGGCCCCGAATGCAGCCGCGTACTCAGCCTCGCCGCCATCATCGGCCGTGATTTCGACTTCGATCTGCTCGCTAGCGCCGCCAAAGTGAACGAAGGCGCGTTGCTCGACACGCTCGACCGCGCAACCGAGGCGGCGCTCATCAACGAATTGTCGGATAGCGTCGGTCGCTACCACTTCGCCCACGGCCTCATTCAACACGCGCTCTATCAGGATCTAAGCGCTACACGCCGCGCCCTGGCGCACCGCACGGTCGCGCTTGCCCTCGAAGAGCTCAGCGTTCACCGCCCCGGCGCGCGCATCGGCGAACTCGCGCGCCATTGGTGCTTTGCACCGCAGCGCGACGATGCGCCAAAAGCGATCGCCTACGCCTACCAAGCAGGCGCCGCCGCTCTAAGCGCGCTCGCCCCTGCCGATGCAATCGACTTCTTCGCCGCCGCCAACGCGGTCCTGCGCGAGCATGGCGTGTCCGATGGCGCGATGGAGCTGGACCTCGCCATCGGGCTCGGCACGGCGCAACGGCAAACCGGCGACCCCGCTTTCCGCGATACGTTGCTCGCAGCTGGCGCGCGCGCCGCAGAACTCGGCGATACTGAGCGGCTCGTACGCGCCGCGCTGGCCAACGACCGGGGCTGGCACAGTACGACTGGCACGGTCGACGCTGAGAAAGTGGCGCAACTGGAACTCGCGCTGGAGCGGCTGCCTCCGGGTGTGCCTGACCGCGCGCTGGTGCTCGGCACTCTATGCGCTGAACTCGCCTTCGGCAGCACGCTGGAACGGCGCCGCGCGCTCGCGGACGAAGCGCTTGCCATCGCCGAGGCAGCCGGCGACGACGCCATCATGGTTCGAATCCTGAACCATATGGCGTTCTCGCTGACCCTGCCGTCGCTGCTGGAATCCTCTCTGCAATGGACCGCCGACGCGCTTACGCGCGCCGAGCGGCTTGGCGATCCCATGCAGCTCTATTTCGCCGCTATGTACCGCGCCACAGCCGCTATTCGCGCGAACGACATCGCCGAAGCGGATCGCTGCTATTCCATCGCCGGCGATCTCGTACGCCGGCTCGATCTGCCGCCTCTGCGTTGGGAATATACTTTCCACATGTCGAAGCGCGCGCAGATCGCCGGCGATCTCGCCGATGCCGAGCGGCTCGCCGGGGAAGCGGCCACCATTGGCGCCAGTTGCGGCCAGCCCGATGCGCAAACTTTCTTCGGCGTGCAACTCGCCGCGGTCAGCTGGATGCGCGGCGCCATGGGCGCCCTCGCCCCGCTGCTCGAAATGATGATGCAGGCCAACCCCGGTTTGCCGACGATCCGCGCCTCGCTGGCCATGGCCTATGCTCAGGCCGAGCGCCGCGACGAGGCTGTTCGTCTCCTTGGAGAGTTCGCCGCCACGGGTTATGTGCTCCCGCAAGACACGGCGTGGCTGAACGGCATGACCGAGTATGCCGACGCAGCCATCAATTGTAGCGATCAGCAATCGGCGCAGGCGCTCTACGATGTGCTATCGCCTTGGGCTTCGCACTTCTCCGCCGCCGGCGGCCTCACCGCCGAGGGGCCCGTATGCCTCTATCTCGGGGGCCTGGCGACCGTGCTCGGCCGCTGCGACGACGCCGACCGTCATCTCACGCTCGCCGCGGACATTTGCGACCGAAACGCGATGAAATTCTTCGCCGCGCTGACCAACCTACGCCGCGGCCAACTCAGCTTAGCTCGCGGCGGCGATTTGACCCGCGCACAATCATTCCTAACCCGCGCGCAATCCGCCGCGACCACCCACGGCTACAGTGCCGTCGAACGCCAAGCGACCGCAGGCTTGGCCTCAATTGCGCACGTTGGATAGCGCGGATCGAAGACGCCGTCTCTGCGCCGGGGTCTACACCGGACGTTCCAGCAACTCTGTTCGACGGCCGAAATGGCCCAATAGCAGCCATCAAAGATTTAGGCTCGCCCCGTGACCGCGGTCACAGCGGCCCGTGCATCCGAGCGCTAGGTTGGGTGCATCAAGAGTTCAGACAGGCCGAAAGGCCAACACGGGACGCCGAACATGACCAAGTTTTTCTCGATCGCCGCTGCGCTGGCTCTGTTTGCCCCGGCCGCGCTCACCGCTTTGAACCAAGCCGCTTTGATCGTCGCCTGATCCCCCCAACCCGCCTGCGACGGTCTTAATGGAAGGCGCGGATCCCAGGGGTCCGCGCCTTTTCGTATGTGTGAACACGAGTGCAAATTTGCATAATTGATCTGCGCTCTGGTCTCACTCAATCGCGCATCCGAACCGCGAGGCGTCGGCGTCTCATAGTCAAACGACGCAAACTGCATTCGGAGACCATGAGATGACCAAGACCTTCGCCAACATCGCCGCCATTAAAGCCGCCGCTCTCGCCGCCGCGTTTTTGCTGTTCGCGCCGCTCGCGATGGCCGCGCTGATGCAAGCTCCGCAGATCGTCGCCTGATCCTCCCCAAAGCTCGATCGAGCTGCCGAAAGCGCGGACCCTGACCGGTCCGCGCTTTTGCTTTGTGCGCGTCGCGAGAAACGGGCGCGCGCGAGTGAAAGAAAAACGCATCGCCGCGCGTCCAATCGGCACGGCGCCAGCATCTCATGAGCATAGGGCTGAACACCGAACTCAAGGAGACAGAGATGACCAAAATGATCAGCTTCGCCGCCGCTTTTACTCTGTGCTCGTTGGGCGCCGCCGCCTTGCTGATGCAGGCCGCGCAGATCGTCGCCTAGCCACCCTCGCTCGCGACGATGTGGATGAAGGCGCGGGCCGCAAGGTCCGCGTCTTTGTTTTTGCGACGAACGGCGTGTGCGATACGACGAAAAATTTCTTCACCACGCCGCATCCGAAACCGCTCAGCGCAGCATCTCATAATCAAACGCCAACGAAACACATTCAGAGGGAAACCGAGATGACCAAGCAGAGCTCTATCGCCGCCGCGTTCGTGCTGTTCGCGCCGATCGCCGTCGCCATTCTTTCGCAAGCCGCCCAAATCGTCGCTTAACTCGCCTGCCCCCTAAGAGCGCGACGACCAATGAAGGCGCGGATCCCCCAGGGTCCGCGCCTTTCTCTTTGTTCATGCGCACGCGAATGCTGCCCAGAAGTTTTTCACGCGATCTGCATCCGCTTCGGCGCGCAGCGGCATCTCATAAGCAAGACACACACACCTGGAGACCACGATGAAAAAGTTTCTCGCCATTCTTGCCGCCGCCGCGCTGTTCGCGCCGGTCGCGTACGCTGGCCTGCAACAAGCTGCTCTGATCGTCGCTTAACCTCCCAAGCTAGCGACGACAGCGCCAAGGCGCGGATCCTCCCCCCGGGTCCGCGCCTTTCTCGTTGCGCTCAGCCTGAATTGCGGATGCGCACGCGCGTGCGCGCGCTTTGCCCGTCGGCGTCAACAACGGTGACATCGTAGAAACCCGGCGCGCGCGGCCGCCAGATTGCGCGCCCGCTGGTGGGTTCGGTGTCGATGCGCTCGCCTTCGGCGTACCAGATGAGCGGCCCACGCCCGCCGCGGGCCGAGAGCGAAAGCCCGCGTCCGCCCGCGCCGTAATCCAGCACCAGAACTTCGGCGCCCGAGGGCGGGAAGAGGATGGCGAGGCCCTCACGCTCCTCGCGCTCGAACCGCACCAATGCAGGCGCGACGTCTTCGCGTTGCTCGGGCGGGCGCGACGGCTGGCTTGGCGCGCCGAGGAGATCGAACGCTTCGAACAAAATCGGCAGCGCTTCGCTACGGCCGGTAGCGCCGGGGCGCGGGGCGCCATCGGGGCGGCCGACCCAGACGCCGATTGCGTAACCGTTCGACACGCCGAACGCCCAGGCGTCGCGGAAGCCATAGGAGGTGCCGGTCTTGAACGCGACTTGCGGCGCCCCTTGCGCCACCTGCGCCGGAACGCGGCCAGCGGGATGCGGCGATGTCGCAAGGATTTCCAGCACGCGCGCGGCCGTCTCGCCGCGCACGAAGCGGCGGGTGAGGACGAAGCGGGCGACATCGTCTGTCACGAGCGGCCGCGCGCGCCCTTCATCGCCGAGCGCCGCATAGAGCTGCAGCAAATCTTCCAGGCGCATGCCGACGCCGCCGAGCG
>JACMMP010000192.1 GCA_014378995.1 Hyphomonadaceae bacterium | reverse complement strand
GGCAAGCCCGCCGCGACAGCGCGTTCGAGCGTGAGCCGGCGCCGGGCGCGGGCCGTCTCGCGGGCGAGCTGATCGAGGGCGTCCTGTAATCTCATGCCGGATGACCGACCCTAACAGCGCGCCTCTGGCCAAACCATGACCAAGGCCGGCCGGGAACCGCGCTGATCGCTAACGTCCGCTTAATCCGGAGCGGGCGCCGCGCCCCAGGACGGCGGCGGGGTCTCAACCTGCTGGCTGAGATCGAACTCGACCCGCAGATGGCGGTTCTCGCGGTTGAGCTCGTAGGCAAACGTCTCGCCCGGATTTATCTCGACGCCCCAAATGTTGGTCGTCGATTGCGGGATAGCGTTGGCAACGAACAGATCCTGGGAGAATTGATCGACAGGGAAATCCTGACGGGTCGCTGTTCCTTCGTTTGCGGTGTCGCCGCCGTATTGGGTCAGCACATCTTCAGAGCCGTCCTCGTGGCGGTGGTCATGCTTCAGCCGAAGGCCATCGGCGGTGCGCGTGATCACCCAGGTGCGCGAGCGGTTCTCGCCGACATTGAACGGAATGCGGATTTCGTTTGCGCTGCATTCGCGCACGTGCATCACCAGCCGCTGGCTCGCGAAATCGGCGTCAGCCGCGTCGGTGCTGACGACGCGTCCTGCGAAAGCATTGTCGCAAAGCGCAGTCAGATTGGCAAAGAACGCATCTTGCGGCGAAGCCGCCGGCGCGGGCGCAGGCGGCGTGCAAGCGACGAGCGCGAGCGCCGCAACGGCGCCGATCCATTTCCTCATTGCGTTATCCCCCGATCCAATCTGGAACGCGCTCCAGCGCGAGTTGATCTTCCAGCGTCCAGCGCCGGCGCACAATCTCAAAACGGTCGCCGCGCACCAGCACTTCCGGCACGAGCGCGCGGGCGTTGTAGGTGGAGGCCATCACTGCGCCGTAGGCGCCGGCGGTCATGAACGCGACGAGATCGCCGGGCGCGAGCGGGGCCAGGGCGCGGTTACGGGTGAAGGTGTCGCCGGTTTCGCAGATCGGGCCGACGACGTCGTAACTTTGCGTCGGCGCGCTCTGGGCTTGGCGCAGCGGCTGGATGCCGTGATAGGCGTCGTAGATGGCGGGGCGGATGAGATCGTTCATGCCTGCGTCGAGCACCAGGATAGGGCGGCCCGGCCGCTCTTGCGTGCGGATCACGCGTGAAAGCAGTACGCCAGCATTGCCGGCGATCATGCGGCCAGGTTCGAACGCGAGTGAGACGTCGAGCCCTTCAAACACGCGATTGACCATTGCCGCGTAGTCCGCGGGCGATGGCGGATCGGGTTCGTGGAAGTAGGGCACGCCGAGGCCGCCGCCGAGATCGAGACGTTCGATCTTGAGGCCATCGCCGCGCAACTGCTCGGTCATGCGGCGCAGCACTTTGAACGCAGCTTCCAGCGGCGAGAGATCTTTGATCTGGCTGCCGATGTGAACGGCGAGCCCGTTGGCGGCGAGATGCGGATCGGCGTGGGCGCGGGCGTAGAGTGCAAGCGCCTGGTCGATCGAGACGCCGAACTTCGCATCGCCTTTGCCGGTGGAGATTTTCTCGTGGCCGCCGGCGCCGACATCGGGGTTCACGCGGATCGCAATCGCCGGCTTGGCGTTCAACGCCGCAGCGCAGCGCGATAACGTCTCCAGCTCGGCGATGCTTTCGACGTTGATCTGGTGCACGCCGGTTCTGACGGCAAAGGCGAGTTCGTCTTCCGTTTTGCCGACGCCGGAAAAGATTATGCGCGCGGGCGGCACGCCGGCGCGGAGCGCGCGCTCGATTTCGCCGGCGCTTACCGTGTCGGCGCCGGCGCCCTTGCGGGCGAGCG
>JACMMP010000191.1 GCA_014378995.1 Hyphomonadaceae bacterium | reverse complement strand
GTTTTTGTCGGCGCGCTAAAGCGCGCGCTAGGTGGCCGGGTCGAGCCCGGCCATGACGCTGAGGGGGAGAGCGTCGAGGGATCGAACACAAACTGCGTTGAGGTTAGCGGAGGCCGCTCCGGCACATCCGCGCGAAGCGCACACTTACTTCATTGTGCCGTCTTCGTGATCTTTGTGCCTTTGTGGTGAACTCTAACCCCGCGCGCTCACCGCAAGAACTACTCCGCCGCCAGAACCTGCTCGGCGCCCTGCAAATCCACCGAGACCAGCTGCGACACTCCCCGTTCGGCCATCGTCACGCCGAACAGCCGGTGCATGCGCGACATCGTCAGCGCGTGGTGCGTGATGATGAGGAAGCGCGTGTCGGTCGAGTTCACCATCTCTTCGAGCAGATTGCAGAAGCGCTCGACATTGGCGTCGTCGAGCGGGGCATCGACTTCGTCGAGCACGCAGATCGGCGCCGGGTTCGATAGGAACACCGCAAAGATCAGCGACAGCGCTGTGAGGGCCTGTTCGCCGCCCGAAAGCAGCGACATCGTCTGCAGCTTCTTGCCCGGCGGACGCGCCAGCACTTCGAGGCCCGCTTCCAGCGGATCGTCGGACTCCGTCAACGTCAGCTCGGCCTCGCCGCCGGCGAAAAGGGTGGTGAACAGCCGCTTGAAGTTGGCGTTGACGGTGTCGAACGCGGCCAGCAAGCGCTCGCGGCCCTCGCGGTTGAGACTGCCGATGCCCGCGCGCAGCTTGGCGATCGCGCCTTCGAGGTCGTTCTTCTCCGCCGTCATCGAGTCGAGCCGCGCTTGCGCCTCTTGCGCTTCCTCGTCGGCGCGCAGATTGACGCCGCCCAGGGCTTCGCGCTCGCGCTTCAGGCGGTCGGTCTTCTCTTCGATCTGCTCCAGCGTGGGCAGCTCTTCGTCGGGGCCAACTTCCGCTTTGGCAAGCAGCTCGGGCGGCTGACATTCGAGCACGTCGCGGATGCGATGCGCGATTTCGCCCAGGCGCCCGCGCGCCGCATCGAGATGCGCTTCGGTCCGCGCCCGCGTCTCGCGCGCATTGCTCAGCGCGTTCGTCGTTTCCTTTGCCGCTTTGTCGGCCGCGGCTTGCTCCAGCTCAGCGCGCGCCAGCGCATCGGCGGCTTCAGTGCGCGCGGTCTCGGCCAGCGCGATGGCATCCAGCAGCGCGACGCGCTTCTCGGCCAATTGCGCAGGCACGTCCAGGAGGGCGGTCAGCTCGGTCTCGTCCGTGGTGAGACGCGCGCTGAGGTCGTTCACATGCGTCTCGGCATTGTCCGCGCGCGAGCGCCAATCGTTGCGCTCGAAGCTGAGCGTATCGAGCCGCTTGAGGCGCGCATTCGCCTGGATCTTCAGCGTCTCGGTTAGGCCGCGCGCTTCGCTGGCCGCCAAGCGCAGCGTCTGCACGCTTTCGCGCGCCGTAACGATCTGCGCCGCCAAGTCCTCGCCGCCAGTCAGCTTGGCGAGCTCTTCTTCGGCGGTGGTAGCGGCAGTCTGCGCATCGGCGACAGCGGCCGACAGTTGCTTCAGCGCTTCGAACGTCGTTGCCAGTTTCGTCGAGTGCTGCGCGGCGTCGCGCTCGATCTTGGCCAGACGATCCTGCGCCGCCACGGTGACGCTGTCTGCCTGACGCGATGCCGTACGCGCCTCGTTCTCCGCCGCCAGCGCGGAGGCAGTGGCAAGCCGTGCGTCGTCGAGCGCGGTGCGCGCGTCGAGCAAGCGCGCGTCGATGCGCGTGATCTCGATGTCGAGTTCGGCCAACCGATTGCGTTGCGCGAGGCGAATGGCCGACGCGGTTGGCGCTTCCGCACTCACCGTGTAGCCGTCCCAGCGCCAGAGCGCGCCTTCGATCGAAACCAGGCGCTGGCCTTGCTTCAGCTGCGCCTGCAATTCCTTGCCGCGCGCCGCTTCGACAACGCCGATCTGACTGAGGCGGCGCGCGAGCGCGTCGGGCGCTTCGACAAATTTCGACAGGGGCGTCACGCCGTCAGGCAGCGGCTCAGCGGAGTCGAACGCCGGCAGCGTGCGCCAATGCAAAGGCGCCGCTTCATCCGTCGGCGCGACGAGATCTTCACCCAAAGCCGCGCCCAGCGCCGCTTCGAAACCAGGGTCCACTTTCACCGCATCGACCAGCGGCGCGAACAGATCCGGCTTCCCCGTCTTGATCAGCTTCAGCAGCGTAGTCGCTTCCGCCTTCAGTCGTTCCAGCTCACGCTCGAGCGGCGAGAAGACTTCGCGGCGCTGCGCCTCCGCGGCCTGCGCTTCGGAACGTTTGTCTTCGGCGCCCGTCATCGCCGTACGGGCGACCTCAGCCGCGGCGCGCGCCGCTTCGGCGGCATTGCGCGAGTCTTGAACGTCGGGTAGCGCCGCCAATTCGGCCCGCAGCCGCTCGCTCTCCTCGCGGCGCACCGCGATGTCGTGCTCGGCCCGCGCCAGGCGCGACTTGGATTGATTGAGCGTGTCGTTGACTGCCCGGCGATTGGCCTCGAGCGCCGCCGCATCGCGCTGCAATTTGTCGAGCGTCTGCTCGCCGGTCGAAAGAGCCGCTGCCGCATCGCTCAGCGCCTGCTGCGCGTCGCTCTCGCGTGTCGCCGCGGCTTCGCTGTCGGCTTTGATCTGCTCTTCTTCGCTGTCGAGACGCTCGATCACGCCAAGCGCATCGGCCGCGCGCAAACGCTCGCGCTCGATATCGGCGCGCGTCTGCTCCAACCGTGCCGCCAGCCGCTCCGCCTGCTCACGCGCCCGCGCTTCGTCGCGGTCGAGTGACTGGCGTTCATGCTCCAACCGCTGGAACGCCGCCGCGCGCGAGGCTTCGGCTTCACGCAAAGGTGGCAATGTCGCCGCAACCTCGACCTGCGTGGTCGAAGCGGCCGCTGCCGCCGACGTCGCGTCGGCCTGCGCCACTTGGGCAGCTGCCAGATCGTGCTCCGCCGTCTCCACCTGCTTGGCCGCATCGGTCCATTGCAGATAGAAGCTGATCGATTCCGCGCGCCGGATATGGCCCGAGAGGTTCTTGTACCGCGTCGCCTGCCGCGCTTGCTTCTTCAGCTGAGCGAGTTGGCCTTCCAGCTCCTGCAGCACGTCGTGGAGACGCGTCAGGTTCGTTTCCGCCGCGCGCAGCCGCAGCTCCGCCTCGTGCCGGCGCGAGTGCAAGCCGCTGATACCCGCCGCTTCTTCCAGAATGGCGCGCCGCGCGATCGGCTTGGCGTTGATCAGCTGGCCGATCTGGCCTTGCTTGACCAGGGCAGGGGAGTGCGCGCCCGTCGAGGCGTCCGCGAATAACAGCTGCACGTCGCGCTGGCGCACTTCGCGGCCGTTGATCCGGTAGGCCGAGCCCGCGTCGCGCTCGATCCGGCGCGACACTTCGATCGATTCAGAGTCGTTGTACTGCGCCGGCGCGCTGCGGTCGGAATTGTCGAGGAAGATCGTCACCTCGGCCATGTTCCGCATCGGGCGGCTGCTCGTGCCCGCGAAGATCACGTCCTCCATGCCCGCGCCGCGCATGCTCTTGGGGCTGGATTCGCCCATCACCCAGCGCAGCGCTTCGAGCAGGTTGGACTTGCCGCAGCCGTTGGGTCCCACCACCCCCGACAAACCCGGATCGACATGAAGCTCGGTGGGCTCAACGAAGGATTTGAATCCGGTAAGGCGAAGGCGCGAAATCTTCACGGGTGCTGCGACTCAGCTGAGAGTTAATTCTGCGGCGCAGTTGTATCGGATTCGGGCGGCGTCGTGGGCGGAGTTTGAGGCGAAGCCGGGGGCTGCGCCGTTTCTCCCGCCGGCGGTGTCGCCGGGGCTGTGGATGACTCCGGAGTTGTTGACGGCGCGGGCGATGTCGCGCCCGCCGGAGCAGGCGTTGTCGGTGCAGGAGCTGCCGCCTTGGGCTTGGCGCCCGGATGGTTCAGCTGCGTCAGGATCGATTCGAACAGCTGCTCGAATTCCCGGTACGGCCCGGGACCGACTTTGCGTCCGTTGACGAAGAAGGTCGGGATGCCCGTGATGCCCAACTCCTTCGACGCCACTTCCTGGTCCGCGCGGATGGAGGCAAACAGCGCATCGTTCTTCATGCACTGCTCCGCCTTTTCGCGCGTCATGCCCGCGCGGCGCGCCACGGTGACGAGATTCTCTTCGTACTTCTGATCGAAAGCCCACAGAGCCTGCGTGCGGAAGAGGACGTCCATAAAGTCCTTCTGCTCCTCGATCGGCAAGCACGAGGCAACGAGCGTCGCGCCCATCGAAGGCGGTGTATGGGGATAACGGCGCATGATCAGGAAGACCAAGCCTTTATCGATGTAGTTGGTCTTGATCTGCGGCAGCTCGTGTTCGGCGAACTCGGCGCAGTGCGGGCAGCCGAGCGAGGCGTACTCGATCATCACGATCGGCGCGTCTTTGTTGCCCTCGACCAGATCGTCCTTGGCCGGATTGTACTGCGTCAGCGTCGTTGCCTGCGGCGTCACCGGCGTCTCATCCGGCGTGAAGGCGAAAAACCACAGCAGCGCGCCGATCACGACGACGGCGGCGGCGGCCGCGATGCCGATCTGCACCATCGGGGCGGCCAATCCCGTCGCGCCCGCTGCCGCAGCGGCGCTCTTGGCGCGCTCGCGAATGATGATTGTTTTCCCCTGGGCCGGCGCCACGCGCATCTTGACCGAGCCCGCCGATCCGCCGCCGCCGGTGATTGTATAATTGCTGGTGGGCGTCAGCGTCGTTTCTTCGCCCGTCGCGTCATCGCGCAAGATGACCTCGATCTGGTTCGCGTCGCGAAAGACGAAGTTGATGGCGAAGACCGTGGTGGCGCCATCGCCTTTGTGGATCGTGGCGCCG
>JACMMP010000190.1 GCA_014378995.1 Hyphomonadaceae bacterium | reverse complement strand
GCCGGCGCCGCGGCCGCCCTGCTCCCGCCGGACGATCCCGAAGCCGTCATCGACATCGCGCAAATCCAAGGCCGTGTGCGTGCGTCGTCGGTGAAGAAGGTCGCTGAAGTTGTTGAAAAACACCCCGATGAATCGATTCTGATCATCCGTGGGTGGCTGAATAACGCGATGTGACGCCCATGAACGCTGTCGCAAAACCTCAAGCCACAAGCGCCGTTGCGTTGGCGCAAGAGCCTGCATTGGGAAAGCCCGACCTTTCGCGATATAGCGGCGTCGAAAAGGCCGCGATCATTCTCATGTGCCTTGGTGAGGATGCAAAGCGCCTGTGGGGGCTGCTGGATGACGAGGAAATAAAGGAAATCTCGCAGGCGATGTCCGCGCTCGGCTTGGTGCCTGCGGCAACCGTGGAAGCGCTGGTGCTGGATTTCGTCAACAGGATGTCTGGCTCGGGCGCCATCATGGGCTCCTACGAGCAGACCCAGCGCATGCTCGCGGGTTTTCTGCCCAAAGATAAAGTCGAGACGCTGATGGAGGAAATCCGCGGACCGGCGGGGCGCAACATCTGGGACAAGCTCGCCAACGTGAACGAAGCGGTGCTGGCGAGCTATCTGAAGAACGAATATCCGCAGACGGTGGCGGTGGTGCTGGCCAAAGTGCGCCCCGAACACGCCGCCAAGGTGCTGGGCGAACTGCCGGAGGATTTCGCCGCCGAGTGCGTGATGCGGATGCTGGCGATGGAGCCGGTGCAGCGCGACATCCTCGAGAAAATCGAAATGACGCTGCGCACCGAGTTCATGTCGAACCTCGCGCGCACCTCCAAGCGCGACAGCCACGAATTGATGGCGGAGATATTCAACAATTTCGACCGCCAGACCGAAGCGCGCTTCGTCAGCTCGCTTGAGGAAAAGAACCGCGAGAGCGCGGATCGTATTCGCGCGCTGATGTTTGTATTCGAGGATCTGGGCAAACTCGATTCCGGCGGCGTGCAAACATTGCTGCGCGCCGTCGATAAGGGCGATCTGGCGCTCGCGCTCAAGGGCGCATCAGACGTGCTGCGCACGCTCTTCTTCAGCAACATGTCCGAACGCGGCGGCAAGATTTTGAAAGACGACATGGCCGCCATGGGCCCGGTGCGGCTGAAGGACGTTGACGCGGCGCAGACGCGGATGGTGGCGGTGGCCAAGGACTTGGCGGCGCGCGGCGAGATCGTGCTCTCCGACGGCAAGTCGGAAGATGAGCTGATCTATTGATGGCCAACATCCGCCGATACGCCTTCGACACAGAATTCGCGCCAGACGGCGCGATCGTAAGCTCCGCGCCCAAGCCGCTCGCGCCGGAGGAGGTCGAGGCCGAGCGCACAGTCGCGTACAAAAAAGGCGCGCAGGACGCGACCGCCCATGCCGAGCGCGAAGCCGCGGCGGCGTTGCAGGCGCTGGCGGATGCGGCCTCCGCGATCCTCACCCGGCTTGACGCAGAAAGCCGCGCCATGCGCGAAGAAGCCGCGCGCGTCGCGCTGGCGGCGGCGCGTAAAATCGCGGGCGCCGCGCTCGACGCTTATGGCGCCGAACGCGCGGCGGCGGCGATCGAAGCGGCGTTGGACATGCTGCGCCACCAGCCGAGGCTCATGGTGAAGCTTTCGCCCGAGGCGGCGGCGGTGTTGAAACCGCGCATCGAAGAGATGGCCGAGACGCACGCTTACGCCGGCGCGGTGCTGGTGCGAACCGAGGTGGGTCTGGGCGCCGGCGAAGTCGTGATCGATTGGTCCGACGGCGTCATCAAACTCAGTCCGCACGACGCGGCGCGTCGCATCGACGCGCTGGTGGAAGCCGCGCTCGCCGCGCCAACGACACAATCCTGAAAGGAAAGAAGATGTCCGATCTGAAGCTCGATGAGTTCGCCCCTACCCCGCATGCGATGGACAACGCAACGGACAATACCGAACGCAGCGCCGCCGATCTTGCCGCCATATACGACGTGCCGGTGAACATTCAGGCTGTGCTTGGGCGTGCGCACATGGAAGTTGCGGCGCTGCTTCGCCTCTCGCGCGGCTCGGTTATCGAACTGGACCGCAAGGTCGGCGAAGCGATCGATATTTACGTCAACAACCGGCTGGTGGCGCGCGGCGAAGTCGTCGTCGTCGACGAGCGGCTGGGCGTGACGATGACGGAAATCATCAAGGACGGGGATTCGGCGTGAACAGCGTTTCCCCCTCCTCAGTCATTCCGGGCGTAGCGAAGCGCAGACCCGGAACCCAGGGCCGCCGGCACATCGGTTGCCCTGGGTTCCGGATCGCGCTCCGCGCGTCCCGAATGACTCATCTTATTTGCGCTCATAAGCCAAGGACCAAGCCATGCGCCTATTAATCGTCGGCACACTCGGAGGACAAATCTCCGCCGCCACGAAGATCGCGATGGCGAACGGCGCGAAGGTGTCGCACGTCGATACGATCGAACAGGCGACGGCGGCGTTGCGCGCCGGCCGCGGCGCCGATCTCTTGATGGTGGACGCGCGGCTGGACATCGAAGCGCTGATCGCGGCGAACGAAGCTGAGCGCATCGTCGTACCGGTGGTGGCGGCGGGCGTCGGCATCGATCCGATGATGGCGGCGCGGGCAATCCGCCAGGGTGCGCGCGAATACATCTCGTTGCCGCCCGATCCAGAGCTGATCGCCGCGGTGCTGGCGGCGGTGTGCGACGACGAACGGCCCATGATCGCCGAAGATGCTTCGATGAAGCAGGTGATCGCGCTGGCCGACCAGATCGCCGCGTCAGACGCCTCGATCATGATCACGGGCGAGAGCGGCGTCGGCAAAGAAGTGCTGGCGCGCTACGTGCACAAGAAGTCCAAACGCAAGGACAAGCCGTTCATCGCTGTGAACTGTGCGGCAATTCCAGAGCAATTGCTGGAAAGCGAGTTGTTCGGGCATGAGCGAGGCGCTTTCACCGGCGCAGTGGCGCGGCGCATCGGCAAGTTCGAGGAAGCCGATGGCGGCACATTGCTGCTGGACGAAATCTCCGAGATGGATTTACGGCTGCAATCCAAATTGTTGCGGGCGTTGCAGGAACGTGTGATCGACCGCGTCGGCGGCGGCAAGCCGGTGCCGGTGAACATCCGCGTGCTGGCGACGTCGAACCGCGATCTCGCCACGCAAGTGCGCGCCGGCGAGTTTCGCGAAGATTTGCTCTATCGCCTCAACGTCGTGAACCTGCGCATCCCGCCGCTGCGTGAGCGTAAGGACGATCTGGCCGCGCTCTCGGCGTACTTCATCGACAAGTACGCCCGCGCCAATGGACGCCCTGCCCGGCGTCTATCGGCGCCAGGACTGGCGCAAGTGCTGGCGCACACCTGGCCCGGCAATGTGCGCGAACTCGAGAACGCCATGCACCGCGCCATCCTGCTAACCAATAGCGAGGCCGTCGGCGCCGAAGCCATTCGCGCGCCGGATGGCGCGCCCGTAGGTCGGCGTGACGCAACCGGCGATGCGATCGAAGCTGCGCAGGCCGCCGCGCGCAATCTGGTTGGGCGCACGGTCGCGGAAGTGGAGCAGGATTTGATCCTGGAGACCTTGAGCCACTGCCTCGGCAACAGAACGCACGCGGCGCACATCCTGGGCATCTCGATCCGCACGCTGCGCAACAAGCTGAAGCAATACGGAGACGACGGCGTGCGCATCCTGCCGCCGCCGACAGGGCAAGCGGCTTGATGAACCTGCGCTCGACGTCACACCCTTCCGCTAAGGCTCGCGCGAACTTAGGGCGGCAGTTCCCAAATGACTGACGCCGCACAGCCGCAAGGCCCCGCGCTTACGTTCGGCATTCTGCGCGGCTTCGTCATGCGCGGCGAGATCGCGCTGGCGGTGGGCGTGCTCGGCATTCTGGCGATCATGCTGGTGCCGCTGCCGGCGTGGCTATTGGACTTCCTGCTCGCGATCTCGATCATCTTCTCGATCCTGGTGCTGATGACGGCGCTGATGATCAAGAAGCCGCTGGAGTTTACGGCGTTTCCCTCGGTGCTGCTGCTGGCAACCCTGATGCGGCTTGCGCTGAACATTGCGTCGACGCGGCTCATCCTGGCCAACGGCCATAATGGCGAGCATGCGGCCGGCGAAGTGATCGCGGCCTTTGCGAATTTCGTGATGGGCGGCGAGTTCGTGATCGGCGTTATCGTGTTCGCGATCCTGGTGATCGTGAACTTCGTCGTCATCACCAAGGGCTCGACCCGGATCGCCGAAGTCGCCGCGCGGTTCACCCTCGACGCGATGCCCGGCAAGCAGATGGCGGTCGACGCCGATCTCTCCTCGGGCCTGATCAACGAGCAGCAGGCGCGCGAGCGGCGCAAATCTCTCGAAGACGAAAGCTCGTTCTTCGGCGCCATGGACGGCGCTTCGAAGTTCGTGCGCGGCGACGCCATCGCCGGCTTGCTGATCGTGTTCATCAACATTATCGGCGGCATCATTATCGGGGTCATGTCGCACGGCATGTCGTTCGAAGAGGCCGGCACGGCCTACACGCTGCTTACGGTCGGCGACGGCCTGGTGACGCAGATTCCGGCGCTGATCGTCTCCGTGGCGGCCGGTTTGCTGGTGACGAAGGCCGGCATTGACGGCGCAGCTGACAAGGCGTTCGCCAAACAGCTCGCCTCCTATCCCGTCGCGCTCGGCGTCGTCGCCGCGTGCGCATTCGGCGTGGGCATATTGCCCGGCATGCCGATCATTCCGTTCTGGATTTTGGCTTTCGGCGCCGGACTGCTGGCCTGGAATCTCCGCCAAGCGAACCAAGCGGCCAAACTCGTGGACGCGGCGCCGGCGCCGGCAGCCCCGGTCGAAGAAACACCGGCCGCGTCGCTGGCGATGGACGAGGTGCGTATCGAGCTTGGCTTTGCGCTGCTGCCGCTGATCAACGACGTGCAGGGCCGCCGTCTGACGGACCAGATCAAGGCGTTGCGCAAAACATTGGCTCAGGAATACGGCTTCGTGATGCCAAGCGTGCGCATTCTCGACAACGTGCAAATGGGCGCCGACCGCTACGCCATCCGCGTGCGCGAGATGGATGCTGGCGAAGGCAAGCTCAAAATGGGCGCGCTGCTGGCGATGGATCCGACCGGCGCCGGCATCTCCATTCCGGGCGAAGCGGTGAAAGAGCCCGCGTTCGGGCTCGACGCGATGTGGATCGATGAGCGTGCGCGCGAAGAAGCGAGTTTCCGCGGCTACACTGTGGTCGATCCCGCGACAGTGTTGGCGACCCACCTGACGGAAGTGATCAAAGAGCACATGAACGAGCTTCTCACTTTCTCGGAGGTGAAAAAGCTGATCAAGGATCTGCCGAAAGATACGCAAACACTGCTGGACGATGTCGCGCCGGCGCACATTTCGTGGTCGGGCGTGCAGCGCATTCTGCAGAATCTGTTGAAAGAGCGGGTATCGATCCGCGATCTGGGCGCCATCATCGAGGCGATCGCGGAGGCGGCGCCGGCGATGCACG
Organism: Hyphomonadaceae bacterium; assembly: GCA_014378995.1. Lineage (GTDB taxonomy): Bacteria > Pseudomonadota > Alphaproteobacteria > Caulobacterales > Aquidulcibacteraceae > Vitreimonas. Next base: position 2,794 of record JACMMP010000190.1, on the reverse strand, counting down.
ATCTGGTGCTGGTCACCGAACACGTCCGCGCGCGGCTGGCGCGGCAGATTTGCTACCAGCACCGCAATCCCGACGGCTCGCTGCCGATCATCACGCTCTCGCCCACCTGGGAGCAGGCGTTCGCCGAAAGCGTCATCGGGGAAGGCCAGCACCGGCAATTGGCGCTGGCGCCCTCGAAGCTGCACGATTTCGTCGCTGACGTGCGCGGCGCGTTCGAAAAGGCGGCCCAAGCCGGCGAGACGCCAGTGCTGCTCACCTCCCCCGGCATCCGCCCGTTTGTGCGTTCGCTGATTGAACGCTTCCGGCCGTCAACGGCTGTGCTGGGGCAAGGCGAAGTCCACGCCAAGGTGCGGCTGAAGGCGATGGGGCAGGTTTAGGCCGTGTGATTAGTTCTCTGTCATTCATCGCGCGTTAACCATAACAAGTCCTCGCCGCTAACGCGTCCGCAATTGTTGCCTGCGCATATCGAGGCATGTCAGGCGCCAACGCAGCGATTTCCGAGAGCCAGCTGCCGCGCACGCGCGCAGCCCCAATTCTAGCTGTCGCTTCCGGCAAGGGGGGCGTCGGCAAGACCTGGCTCTCCACCATGCTTGCGATCGCCTTCGGCCGCGCGGGGCAACGCGCGCTACTGGTCGATTGCGATCTCGGGCTCGCTAATATCGACGTGCAATTGGGCGTGCGGCCGCAGGCGGACGTCCATTCGGTGGTGCGCGGCTTTCTGGAGCTTGAAGCGGCGGTGACGCCGGTGATGGGCGGGCCGGGACGTAATGGCGGCTTCGATCTAATCGCAGGACATTCAGGCTCGGGCGCGCTGGGCGCGGTGAAGCTTGAAGAAGTCGCGCGCATCGCCCACGGGCTCACCAAGCTCACGCCGCATTATGACCGCGTCATCCTCGATCTCGCCGCCGGCATCGATCCGACCGTGCTGCGATTTGCACGCGCGGCTGACAGGCTTGTGCTGGTGACGACGGAAGAGCCGACGGCGCTCACGGATGCGTACGCGATGGTGAAGCTGCTGCGCCTGCAGGGCTCGCAAGTTGTGCCGTGGGTGATCGTGAACATGGCGGAAAACCGCGTCAAAGGGCGCAAGGTGTTCGATCAGTTCGCGCTGGCGTGTAATGAATATCTAGGATTCAAGCCAAAATTCGCCGGCGCGATCACGCGCGATCCGCGCGTGCCGGATTCGATCCGCGCTCAGATGCCGCTGCCGATCCGCCATCCGCAGAGCCAAGCGTATGAAGACGTGATCCGGATCGTTGAAACGCTGAACGCGAATTAGGTGAGTAGGTGAGTAAGTGAGTAGGGCAGCAAGTGACTCGAGCCCTATTGCCCTACTCACTTACTCACCTACTCCCTTCGCAAAGCGCATCGTCGCAAACTCATCCAGTTCGGCGTTTTCGCGCTTTTCACACTTGGCTTTCTCGCGGGCTTCTTCCAGCTCGATCAAGCGCTCGAACTTGCGCGTCTCGATGTGCGCTTCGGTGATCAGCGTGCGGAGGCGTTCGATCTCGTGGTTGATCAGCACGCGCTCGCCCGCCAGCGCCCGGCGAACTTGAATCGCGGCGACGGCGTAGCCGCCATAGGCGCGCGCGGATTCGTAGTCGCGCTGCGCCAAGCGTTGCTCTGAGATGATGGTCTGCTCGTGGCCGGCGATGCGTTGCTTGATCTCCGAGTCGCGCGCGATCTGGTTGGCAAGCGCGCGGCGAAGTATTTCAAGGTCGCGCCCGGCGAGCTTCAAAAGCGTGCGGAGAGCTTTCATGTCAGCGCCTCAGCGAGCATGGCGAAGCCGGCTTTCAGGTCGGTGCGTTCGTCGCGGTGCTGAGCGAGGAACGCTTCGACCGCGGGCCGCACGCGCACGGCTTCATCCACTTGGCTGTCCGCGCCGGGCTTGTAAGCGCCAATGCGGATCAATTCTTCCATCTCCGCATAGAGACTGAGCGCCTCGCGCGCCTTGGCGACGAGCACATTCTCCTCGGCCGTATGGCACATGGGCATGAGACGCGAGATGGATTTCAGCACGTTGATCGCGGGATAGCGGCCGCGCTCCGCGATGGCGCGCTCCATGACGATGTGGCCGTCGAGGATGCCGCGCACCGCGTCGGCGATCGGTTCGTTATGATCGTCGCCGTCGACCAGCACGGTGAAGAGCGCGGTGATGGAGCCCGGCTCGCCTTCGCGGCCGGGGCCGGCGCGTTCGAGCAGCTTTGGCAGTTCGGCGAACACCGAGGGCGTGTAGCCTTTCGTCGTTGGCGGCTCGCCCACGGAAAGTCCGATCTCGCGCTGCGCCATGGCGAAGCGCGTCACGCTATCCATCAGCAACAATACGTCGAGGCCTTCGTCGCGGAAATGTTCGGCGACGGCGCAGGCCATGTGCGGCGTCAGCCGGCGGCGCGCTGCGCTTTCGTCCGAAGTGGCGACGACGACGACAGAGCGGCGGCGGCCCTCCTCGCCCAGCGTGTCCTCGATGAATTCTTTCACTTCGCGCCCGCGCTCGCCAACTAGGCCGATGACGATGACATCAGCTTGAGCGCCGCGCGCCAGCATCGACATCAGCACCGATTTGCCGACGCCGGAGCCCGCGAACACGCCCATGCGCTGACCGCGGCAGCAGGTCACGAAAGTATTGAGCACCCGAACGCCGAAATCGAGCGGTGCGCCGACCCTGTTACGGGAATGCGCGGGGGGTGGAGGGTTGCGGTACGGATAGGGTGCTGCCCCCTGCGGCAGCGGCCCCTTGCCGTCGATCGGCTCGCCCATCGCGTTGATCACCCGCCCGAGCCAGCCGGCGCAGGGC
>JACMMP010000189.1 GCA_014378995.1 Hyphomonadaceae bacterium | reverse complement strand
GGCCGGCTCAAGAACGAACTTTCCGGTCACGGCGCTGCGTCCAAGTTTGACGCTGGGGGCCGGGGCGCCTCGGGGTGTCGATTGTTTCGCCATATCGCTATACTGCCAAAATAACGCGGCGCTCGCAATGCGCCAAAAGCGTTGCTCAAGCCCGTCCGCGTAGCGAATCCGCGCAGCGGATCGCTTCGTTGGGCGTGACGACCCAATCGAGCAAGGCGTCATGGCCGCCGGCGGGGACGAGCTCCATTTCTTGTTCGGCGTAGGCGAGGCCCACAGCGATGGCGCCGTGGGCGCGGTAGAGCGAGATGATGCGATCGTAGTGACCGCCGCCCTGCCCGAGCCGGCGCCCGGCGCGGTCGAACGCGAGCAAAGGCGTGAAGATCAAAAGCGGATTGAGCTCCTTGCCCGGCGGCGGCGACGGCACGCCGAACGCGTCGGCGCTCAAGGGCTCGTTGCCGCGCCAAGCCAGAAAGCGCGCCGGACCGGCGCGTGTTTCCATGCGCGGCAACGCCACTGTGCGGCCGGCCTTGGCGAGCGCTGCGAGCAATGGCCGCCCGTCGATCTCCCCGCCGACCGGCCAATAGCCCGCAACAGGCGAGAGTTTGGCCAGTTCGAGCGGGAAATTTTCGATCAGCTTCAACGAAGCGTCGCCAGCTTCGATGGCCGCGCGTTCAGCGCGCATAAACATGCGCGCATCGGCCTTGGCGGCTTCGAGGGCGGGATCGGGGGTCATAGCGAAATTCTCGTGCTCTCCCGCGAGGGGGAGCTGTCAGCATGCAAAGCATGATGACTGAGGGGGAAGCGCCCTTGCTCGCCGGCGTTCGCGCCCACCCCTCCGACGCGTGCCATGCACGCGCCACCTCCCCCAAACGGGGGAGGACGAGAAGTGGAGAAAAATGGTTGGGCGGAACCACATGCGCCGGAAGGAATGCTCATCCTCTCGAACCCTAACAAGTTAGGTGGGCGCCAGGTGCTGCAGACCAGGGTCCGCGACAGAGCCAGCTCCCGAGAGAGATGATACGGTCCCTGGGATGAAAGCGCCTCTCGAACGCCGCAGAAACCGCCCGCAGCGAACCTAGTGCGGGGAGCGCCTGGCCTCAAGCGGCGCCTTGCGCGACGCGCAGCGCATCAATGCGGCCGCGGTCGTCGATGACGCTGGGGCTAGCGCTCTCAAGCTGAGCCTCGACCAGCATGTCGCTCAGCCGCTCGATTTCGTAGCGGGCGCGGACGAGGGCGGCGCTCGCGGCCTGATTTTCATCGATCAATGAAAGCGCCGTCAGCACCAGGCGGCGGGTGGCGTCCTCGTCCCCGGAAAAGTGGGCCAGACGCGCGTTCAAGGTTTGCGCCAAATCCTCCAGGCGGCGGCAATCGCCCTCGCGGCACTCGATGGTGAAATCGCGGTTCAGAATGTTGACGATGACTTGCATCAGCGAACCGCCTCCCGTGCGGCGGCGCTCAAAGCTCGGACCGGTTCGGCGAGCGCCGAAACAATAAGCTCCGCCGGCGCGCCTGGTTCCAACGTGTCGAGGCGGCTCTCCAGCTCGGCTAGCGCCGCTTCAAGGCTTGCCGCCCAGGCCGGCGCGGAGGGAGAATCGCTCGCCATTGCGGTCAAATGTTACGCCGAACGCCGATTCGGTGAAAGCCTGCTTTGCGGTTCCGGACGTGGACGCAAGCGCGCTTTGCAGCTATCCCACCGGCACAAAATCAGGAGCAGGTGCATGAGCGTGAAGGTTGCGATCAACGGATTCGGGCGGATCGGGCGCAACGTGCTCCGCGCCATCCACGAATCCGGCCGCAAGGACATCGAAGTCGTCGCCATCAACGACCTCGGCCCGGTCGCCACCAACGCCCACCTGCTTCGTTTCGACAGCGTCCACGGCCGTTTCCCCGGCGAGGTGAAATCCGGCGAGGATTGGATCGATATCGGCGCTGGGCGGATCAAAGTCACCGCCATCAAGAACCCGGCCGAGCTGCCGCACAAGGATCTGGGCGTCGACATCGCGCTCGAGTGCACCGGCATCTTCACCGCGCGGGATAAAGCGGCGCTTCACCTCGACGGCGGCGCCAAGCGCGTCATCGTTTCGGCCCCAGCGGACGGCGCCGATTTCACCGTGGTTTACGGCGTGAACCACCAGGCGCTGACCAAGGATCATCTCGTCATCTCCAACGCCAGCTGCACCACCAATTGTCTCGCGCCGGTGGTGAAGGTGCTGCACGACGCCATCGGCATCGAGCGCGGCATGATGACGACGATCCACTCCTACACCGGCGACCAGCCGACATTGGACACGCTGCACAAGGATTTGTATCGCGGCCGCGCGGCGGCGTTGAACATGATCCCGACTTCGACGGGCGCCGCGAAAGCCATCGGCCTCGTCATCCCCGATCTGAAGGGCAAGCTCGACGGCATCTCGATCCGCGTGCCGACGCCGAACGTCTCGGTGGTGGATTTCAAATTCCAATCGAAGCGCGCGACCTCGAAGGACGAAATCAACGCGGCCATCAAGGCCGCGTCGGAAGGCGCGCTGAAAGGCATTCTCGCGAACACCGATCACCCAAACGTCTCAAGCGACTTCAACCACGATCCGCACTCGTCGATCTTCCACAACGACCAAACCAAAGTGATGGACGGGACGTTCTGCTCGATCCTCAGCTGGTACGACAACGAGTGGGGCTTCTCCAACCGCATGGCGGATACGGCCGTCGCGATGGCGAAGCTGATCTAGTTTTTGAAGTGAAACCAACCCTCGTCATTCCGGACGCGCGAAGCGCGATCCGGAACCCAGGGGCAACCAGTTCGGCGTTGGCCCCTGGGTTCCAGGTTCTTCGCTGCGCGAAGACCTGGAATGACGAGCAGTGAAGCTCCCCAAGCTCCGCTTCCCCAAACTCACCCCCGTCGCCAAGGGCCAGCTCTGGGGCATGCTGGTTGGCTTTGCGCTGGCGCTGCTGGCCTGTGAGTGGCTGCAACTCTCCTACGCCATTTTCATCATCTTCATGCTCGTCGCCTGGGTGGCGAGCGAGCGGTATCTCGCGCCGCGGCTGATCGGCGCCGACGCGCGCACCCTCGCGCTCGCAATCGCCAGCGGCTTTGCGTTTCCGTGGCTAGGCTTAGCGGCGGCGTGGGGACTGCAGGCGCTTCGTGCTTAATCGCTCCCCCGCACGGCGAGAAACGCAAACGCCAGTTGAACCCGCGCGCCAAACGCGGATTTCCGTGCATTCCTACGCGACATGCGCTCACGCCGCAGACCCGACGATTTCGCGATTGCGTTTGGCGACCTCTCCTTCGCCATCGCAATATTCGCGTGCGGCCTTTTCAATGCGCCGCTGTGGTCAGCGGGGCTAGCGGCGTTCGGCATGCTGGCCTATTGGAGCTGGACGCGCCGCACCGTGCTTAACCGGCTGCGCGGCGCGGCGTGGGCGAGCCAGACGACGCTCGCCATAGCTGTACTGATCGCCATCCTCGCGGGCGCCTACTGGCTGGGCCTCGGCATGGGCGGCACGCTTTAGGGGAAATGTCCGAAATGACGAAGCTTTCGATGCACGCGATCAGCGCGCCTGTTTTCGCGCGCATGCTCAAAAATCTGTCGGCCTTCCTGGCCAAAGCCGAAGCGCAGGCTAAGGCTAAAGGCGACGACCCCAACGCGCTGCTGAGCGCGCGCATCGCGCCGGACATGTTTGCGCTGACGAAGCAAGTGCAGATCGCCACCGATCACGCCAAAGGCTGCGTCGCCCGCCTTGCCGGCCACCAGATCGAAGCCATCGAAGACACCGAAACGACGCTCGCCGAACTACAAGCGCGAATTCGCAAAGTGATCGGCATTGTCGAAGGCTACAAGCCCGAAGAGTTTGACGGCGCCGAGACGCGCGAGATCAGCGTCAAGATTCCAAATGCGGAGCTGAAGTTCTCTGGGCTCGACTACGTCAATCAATGGGCGATGCCCAACTTCTATTTCCACGTCACCACCGCTTACGGCATCTTGCGCGCCAGCGGCATCGAGCTGGGCAAGCGAGATTTCCTGATCGGCTAAGCACGAGCGCCGGCGGGAGCGAGGCGTCGCCCTTCGACAGGCTCAGGGTGACGCCAATTCCATCAGTAGCGTCATCCTGAGCCCGTCGAAGGAGACGCGGGCCAAGACGGCCGGCGAGGGCACAGGCGGTCCATACTGGCGACACTGACATGATGCGACGGCCCAACATACGTTCAGCGATCACCGATCTCGCGTTCGCGGCGCTGGCGTTTATTGCTGGCGTGCTTGGCGCTTCGCTGGCGTACGCGGCGCTGATCGCGCTCGGGGCTGTGATCTCGTGGGCCTGGACGCGGCGAACCGCGCTCGCCGCTATGCCGTTGACGAAGCGCGCGATAAACGCCGCACTGGCGCTTGTCATGCTCGGCGCGGTATTGGGCGTCCTGTATTGGATCGGCCTCGCCACCGGAGGACATTTGTGAGCTTTCGCCGCATCGAAGACGCGCCGTCAGGAACAACTGCATTGGTGCGGGTGGATTTCAACGTCCCGATGAAGGACGGCGTTGTCACTGACGACACCCGTCTGCGAGCCGCGCTACCGACAATACAGGCGCTCAGAGAGCGCTACTGTCAGGTCATTCTGGTCGCGCACTTCGATCGGCCCAAGGGCCAATTCGTGTCGAGCATGTCGCTGCGTCCGATCGTGGAACCACTCAGCAAGCTCACGGGGACACCGGTGGTCTTTGTCGAAGAATGCGTCGGTGAAAAAGTTTGGACCGCGATTGATGGATCACAGCGCGATTCCGTGATCTTGCTGGAGAACGTTCGCTTCGAGCCTGGCGAGGAAAGCAATGATCCGGCGTTCGCAAAGCAACTCGCCGAGCACGTCGACATCTACGTCAACGACGCGTTCTCCACGGCGCATCGCGCGCATGCGAGCACTGAGGGCGTCGCGCACATCCTCCCGGCCTACGCCGGCAAGCAAATGGAGCGCGAGCTTGACGCGCTCGAAGCCGCGCTCGGCAACCCCAAGCGCCCGGTGATGGGTATTGTCGGCGGCTCTAAAGTTTCGACCAAGATTGATCTGCTGAAGAACCTCGTCACGCAGCTCGACAAGCTCGCGATCGGCGGCGGCATGGCCAACACGTTCCTCTTCGCGCAAGGCTACGAAGTCGGCGCCTCGTATTGCGAGAAGGATGAGGCCGAAACCGCGCGAGCCATCATGAAAGCGGCCAAGGCGGCGGGCTGCGAATTGCTGTTGCCGGTCGACACGATTGTCTCAGTGCGCATGGAGCACGGCGCGCCTGTGTTCACGCGCGCGCTGGGCGAACTCGATGCCGACGAGCGCATTCTCGACGCCGGACCCGCAACCGTGAAGCGCCTGCTCGCGGCCATGGACCAGAGCGCCACGCTCATCTGGAACGGCCCGCTCGGAGTCTTCGAAATCCCGCCGTTCGACGCCGCCACCGTGGCTGCAGCCAAGCACGCGGCGGCGCTGGCGAAAGCCGGCAAACTGATCGCCGTCGCCGGCGGCGGCGACACAGTCGCCGCGCTGAACCATGCCGGCGTGGTGGAGGACATGACGTTCGTCAGCACCGCCGGCGGCGCGTTTCTCGAGTGGATGGAAGGCAAGCCGCTGCCGGGGGTTGAGGCGCTGCGAGGGTGAGAGGCCCACCGCGGGGAACAATCTGTGTATATCGCGCCAAAACGCTGGGTTGCACTGCTGTGGAGGGTACTAGAATCGGCGCTCATTCGTTAATCACTCACCTCGTCAGATTTGACGCTTGTGAGTTGAAATGTCCGCATCGAACATAGTGCAGTTCCCCGCGCGCGTTGCTCGAGCAGATCAAGGCTTTAAGCGTGAGGAAGCTGATCCACAGGCATCGTGCCTAGATGCCGAGACCAATGCGCGCCTGAACGCACTATTGCTTGAGTGTCAGTCATTATCGCAAGAAATGACCGAAGCGACGAAGAACATTCGAAGGTTGCTAGCCGACGCTTCGTGACTCGTTGCGGCCCCTCTCGCACTCAACGGCAAGACTACTGGCAATTCCGCGAAACTTCTCAAACAGCTCCTCGTCACGTGCGAGCTGAGCTTGGAGCTTAATCACGCGCTCGTTGTGAGCGTAATTCATGATTTCTTGGATCTGCCGCAAATGCGCAGGATTGGATTGCTTCTCGACCAATAGCTCTTCCAAGTCTTCGACCTGCTTGCGGAGGTTTTGAATCTCCTCCCTCAGGGCGGCGTCGTCAGAACCGTGATTATGTGTGGTGTGGATTTTCGTGGGCGCATGGATTCTCGTTTTGCTGCGCGTTTCGATGTATTGATTTAACTCGTTGCGGATCATGAAGTAGCGAACCGAAAAAGACACCGCCCCAGCCGCCGCAGTTCCTCCCAAAACGGCAAGTACGATATCGCGCCAAACGTCCCAATGGACTTGTGCGAAGGGCCTGTTTAGATCGCCCAAGAACGCCCAGTCGTTATCGGCGCCGATCTTCATGATGGTCAGCGCGACCACCACTACTCCGAGGATGGCGAACACCCACCTCCCCACCGCGCGTGCTCGCGCCAGAAGATCAGGCGCTTCGGCCGTCTTTTTATCTTCCATTTCCCCTGCCCCGATTATTGCGGGTCGTTAATTATACCACCTGGGGTAGCGCGGCAACGTAAATCGCGACGTCTTCGCGCCCTACCTCTCGCACTCGGCTCAGCGCGTGGCGTTTTTCAGCGGCCCGCGCTAAACCCCCGCCATCCAATCAGAGCGCGGGATTTTCCCCGCCATAATGCGGGGCCGGACACGTGAATCTCGAAGCATTGAACAAAGTCGCCGACGATATGGTGCAGCCGGGGAAGGGCATCCTGGCCGCCGACGAAAGCACCGGCACGATCAAGAAGCGCTTCGATGCGATCGGCGTTGAGAACACCGAAGAGAACCGCCGCGATTATCGCGAGATGATGTTTCGCGCGCGCGAGGCGATGAGCTACGTTTCGGGCGTCATCCTGTTCGAAGAGACGCTCTTCCAGGACGCCGCAGACGGCACCCCGCTGGTCGATATCATCTCCGCCGCCGGCTCCATACCGGGCATTAAGGTCGACAAGGGCGCCAGCAAAATGGCCGGCTTCCCGAACGAGACAGTGACCAAAGGCTTGGATGGCCTCTCCAAGCGCCTGCGCAGCTATTATGAGCGCGGCGCGCGGTTTGCGAAGTGGCGCGCGGTGATCGACATCGCCGACGGCATCCCGACTTGGGCCTGTGTCAAATCGAACGCCCACGCTTTGGCCCGCTATGCGCGCATCTGCCAGCAAGAGCAGATCGTGCCGATCGTCGAGCCCGAAGTGTTGATGGACGGGACGCACGACGCCGCGCGGTGTGACGAGGTTACGCGTTGGGTGCTGCAGACAGTGTTCAGCGAACTGGCCGAGCAGCGCGTGGCGCTGGAAGGCATTGTGCTGAAGCCAAACATGATCGTCTCCGGCAAAGGCAGTGTGCGCCAAGCCAGCATCGACGAGGTCGCCGAACGCACGATCGCTGCGCTGAAGGCAACCGTGCCGGCCGCGGTGCCGGGCATCGCTTATCTCTCCGGCGGCCAATCGGATGAACTCGCCACTGCGCACCTTTCGCGCATGAACGAGATCGGCGGCTTCCCGTGGCAGATGACGTTTTCGTACGGCCGCGCTTTGCAAGCGGCGCCGCAAAAAGTCTGGAGCGGCAAGCCCGACAACGTCGATGCTGCGCAAGCCGCCTTCCTGCACCGCGCCCGCATGAACGGCCTCGCCAGCCAGGGCAAGTGGAACGAAGTGCTGGAGCGCCAGCAGCACGCTGCGTAGGGTTCGCGGCGATTAACCCAACGCGCACGCCACTCGCTTAATCCCCAATCGCTAGACTCCCGCTCACCAGCGCGGGAGCTATCGTTGAGTTTGCTTAGCCTGTTGTTCGCCTTTCAAGGCCGCATAAACCGCCGCCAATATTGGCTCGGCTCAATGGGCGTCGGCGTTGGCGGCGCATTTGTGTTTTTCTCGCTTGGGCTCATCTTTGGGCCCGGCGCCGGCTCGCCAAGCGAGGCCAGCGTCGTCATCTTGCTGCTGTCGTCGCTCGTCTTCTTTTTGATGGGCTGGAGCGGCCTTGCGCTGCAAGCGAAGCGTTTCCACGATCGCGGCCGCAGCGGCTATTTCGCGCTCGCGCCGTTTGTGCCGTGGGTGATGATCGCCACCGCCGTCATCGGCGGCGTCGCTGCTGACGCGCCGGCTCAACAAGTGGTCCCGTCCATCCTGCCCTGGCTTGGCGTTCTGACCCTCATCAATATCTGGTTCGTTGTCGATCTGGGGGCGCTCCCCGGCACGGACGGCCCCAACAAATACGACCACACGCCGAGCGCCCCGCGCGGCGGCGAATCTGCGCCGGCCAGCAAGTCCGGCCTCGGCGAGGCGGCGCTCGCGATGGAGCGTGC
>JACMMP010000188.1 GCA_014378995.1 Hyphomonadaceae bacterium | reverse complement strand
CTTCGAAAGCGATCGCGGGCAGCGTGCGGAAGCGGCGCGAAGCCTGGCGCGCCGCATCGCGCGACTTGCCGGCGGCGGTGAGCGGATCGACGATGCGCGCGCCGGCGCCATCTTGGCGCTGGCTTATCCCGATCGCATCGCCAAGTCGCGCGGCGGTGCTTTCACGATGGTGAATGGCAGGGCCGCGGCCGTCGATCCCACGTCTCCGCTGGCGCGCGAACCCTTCCTGGTGATCGCCGACGTCTCGGGCGCTGCCGGCCGTTCGCAAGTGTTGCTTGCTGCGCCGATCGAGATTGCGGACATCGAAGCCATGTTCGCGGTGCGGATCGAGGACGGCGTATCGGCAAGCATCGACCCGGCCAGCGGTGCAATACGCGCGCGCCGGACGCGCCGGCTGGGCCGCATGATCCTTTCCGACGCGCCGCTTGAGGGGCTCAGCGGAGCAGAGCTGCAGGCCGCCTTGCTCGAAGCCGTGCGCGAACAGGGTTTGGGGCTGCTCGATTGGAGCGATGCGGCGCGGCAGGTGCGCGCGCGGGTGAGGTTCATGCGCGCGCTGGGCGGCGAGGCGTGGCCGGACTGGAGCGACGATGGGCTCGCGGCGGCGCTCGATCAATGGCTGGCGCCTGCTCTGCACCGCGTCCCCCGGTTGAGGGAGGCAAACGTCGCGGACGCTTTGCTTGCGTCTTTGACCCACCAACAGCGGCGTGCATTGGACGAGGCGGCGCCGGCGCGTTTTGAAACGCCCGCGGGGTCGTCGCTGCGGATCGATTACGAAGCTGACGGCGGCCCGGCGCTGGAGGTTCGCCTGCAAGAATTGTTCGGCCAGGATAAGCATCCGAGCATCGCCAATGGGCGCGTGCCGCTTAGCCTGCGGCTGCTTTCACCGGCGCATCGTCCGGTACAGACGACGAAAGACTTGCCGGGCTTCTGGCGCGGCTCCTACGCTGCGGTTCGCAGCGAGATGCGCGGACGCTATCCGAAGCATCCGTGGCCGGAAGATCCGTTGTCAGCCCCGCCGACGCGCCGCGCTAAACCCAGAGGCTCATGATGATCCCGACGATCGAAGACGTGAAAGCGGCCGCCAAGCGGATAGAAGGCATCGTCGTCCGCACGTCCCTCCTGCGCAACGATGCGTTGGACGCAGCGACGGGCGCCAAGGTGTTCGTGAAGGCCGAGTGCCTGCAGCGCGGCGGCGCTTTCAAGATGCGCGGCGCAACCAATGCGATTGCGGCGCTGGCGCCGGAGGTGCGGGCGCGCGGGGTGATCGCATTCTCTTCCGGCAATCACGCCATCGCTGTTTCAACCGCCGCAAAGCTATTCGGCATAGAGGCAACCATCGTAATGCCGGCCGATGCGCCGAGGATCAAGCTGGAGACCACGCGCAACAATGGCGCAACGGTGGTGACTTACGATCGCGTGCGCGAGAGCCGTGAAGAGATCGGCGCCCGGCTCTCTGCGGAAAAAGGCGCGAGCATGATCAAGCCGTTCGACGATCCCTTCGTGATCGCCGGGCAAGGCACGTGCGGGCTCGAAATCGCAGCTGAGATCACCCCGGATATCGCTTTTGCGCCGGCAAGCGGCGGCGGATTATCGGCGGGCGTTGCGCTTGCGCTGCCAAACGCGCGCATCATCGCCGTGGAGCCGCAGGATCATAACGACATCGCGCGCACGCTGGAGTCGGGCTCGATTCAGCGGAATGCGCCTGGCATTCGCTCGATCTGCGATGGGCTGCTGACCGAGCAGATGGGAGAGATTCCCTTCGCCATCGCGCGCGCGCGATTCGAGCGAGCGGTGGGCGTCAGCGACGACGCTGTGCGGAGGGCCATGAAGTTCGCGTTCCGCCATCTGAAGATCGTGCTGGAGCCGTCGGGCGCAGCTTCGCTTGCGGCGGTGCTGGAGGGCGGCCTCGATCTCACCGGCAAAACCGTCGCGGTCATCGCCAGCGGCGGCAATGTCGATGCGGAGACGTTCGCCCAGGCGCTCGCCGCAGATTAGCGGCCGCGGTGCAGATCGCGCTCAAGCTGGATTTGGACCGGTTCGCCGGCCAAGCGATAGCGATAAACCTGCAAGTTCTCGGTCACGCGCTGCACGTAATTGCGCGTCTCCGAGAACGGGATCAGCTCGATCCAGTCCACGATATCGACGCTGCCGGAGCGCGGATCGCCCCACTCATTGACCCAGTTGCGCACGTTGCCGGGGCCGGCGTTGTAAGCCGCGATCGCCATGACGTAGGAGCCGCCGAAATCGTCGATCAGGTCAGCGAGGTGCGCAGAGCCCAGCGTCACGTTGTACTGCGGATCGGTGGTCAGTGCGGCGCGCTGAAAGCTCAGGCCTTCGCGGCGCGCCTGCAATTGCGCAGTTGACGGGATAAGCTGCATCAGCCCGCGTGCGTTGGCGCTGGAGATGGCGCTTGGATCGAATTCGCTTTCCTGACGGATGATGGCGTGGACCAGCGCCGGCTCCGGGCGGCCGCTCGATCGCACCGCCGCCGGCAGCTCCAGAGTTGGGTAGGCGGCGCTAGTGGCGACCACATTGCGGAAGAGCCCGGCCTTGGCGCTGCGCAGCGCGGTGCGGTGATAGGATTGCTCTCGCGCCAACTGGGAGAGCAGTTCAAGCTCCATCGGATCGTCAAGCGTGTCGTCTAGATAAAAAGCGATCGATTCAAAATCGCGCTGGACGCCGACCTCCGACATCACCCGGAGCGCCCGCACCAGTTCGCGGTTTTCAAAGCGATTGCGCGCGTCCGTCGTGACGCGGCTCGTATCCGGTAGCGACAGCGTGGCGGTGCGATCGCCGCGAGTGGCGGCGAGCTGGCCGTAATATGTGAAATTGAAGCGCGCGGCTTCGGTCAGCATGCGCTCCGATTCCGTGGTGTTGCCCAACGCGCGCTCAGCTTCGGCGCGCCAGTAAAGCGCGCGCGAAAGGCTCACGGGCGAGGATACGTTTTCGCTCAGATGCGCAAAATGCGCGCGCGCACGTTCGGCGTTGTCGAGGAAACGCAGAGAAACCCAGCCGGCCATCCACTCGGAATCGGCAAACGCTTCGCCCGAGGTAAGCCCGTGGTTTGAGACCAGCGCATACGCTTGGCGATAATTGCGCGCGCGCAGAGAACGGCCGACATAGAGGCGCCGCTCGGCGGCGATCTGCGCACGCGCCGCCAGCGGCGCCTGCCGCGGGTCGATCTCGACCATGAGCGGCAACGCCTCTTCCGGGTTGCCTGCGCGGCGGCGGTATTGCGCCCGATCATAGAGGAAGCCCGGATCGTCGGTGCGCGAGGACGGCACGGCGTCGACCGCGGCCTGCAGCCCGCGGCGGGCGCGGCTCTGCATCGCAATGCGCGCGTTCGCCAGCAACCGGT
>JACMMP010000187.1 GCA_014378995.1 Hyphomonadaceae bacterium | reverse complement strand
GCCGCGCGCGGCGAGGCGCGCCTCCCAAGCGGCGAGCGTGCCGCGCACGAGGTGGGTGCGCCCGGCGGTGTGAAATTCGATGTAGTTGCCGGCGGCTTCGACGAAGAGGATGTCGTCCGGGCCGAGGAAGACCGCTGCGCCGCCGTCGCGGATTTCGATGCGCGGATCGGCGGCTGTGGGCGTGGGCCGCTTCTCGGCGCGGAGCTGGAACCACCAATAGAGCGCGGCGATGGCCGCGTACGTCAGCACGTCCTTGCGCCATTCGTAGACGAAGGTGCCAAGGACGCCGTCTTCCTCGAAGAAGCCGTAATGGGCGCCGACAGCCCAATAGGCCGATTCACGCGCCACGAAGATCGCGGTGACGTGGGCGGCGGCGAAGGGGATGGTCAGGGCGAAGTGGATGAGGCCGGGGCGGAGGAGGTTGTCCTCGCGCGGCGGCCAGCGCCGCATGGCGAGCCCGATCAACGGCGCAAGCGCAATGATCGCGATGGCGCTGGTGATTTCCCACAGCACCGGCTCCGCCCAGTGAATATCGGCCTCGGCGCGGCGAATTTCAGTCAGGTCCGAACTCGCGGTGACGAAGGCGACCGCGACGCCCACCAGCGCGATGATAGCCCACGGGCCGAGGTGGCGCTCACCGCTCGTCCTGTTCTGGCTGCCGCTGGCCACTAGAGGCTCTCCGTTCGTCCCGGCCAGCCGCCGGGCGCGGCGCCAGACTAGCGGGGCGGGGCCGGGCGCGGAAGAAGCTGGGCGACAAGGAGACGCCGCCAGATGACCGACCGCCGCTACGATCTCGATTGGCTCCGCATCGTCGCGTTCGGGCTCCTCATTCTCTACCATTGCGGCATGTTTTACGTGACCTGGGATTGGCACGTGAAATCGAGCCGGGCGTCTGACGCGATCGAGCCGCTGATGATGCTCACCAATCCGTGGCGGCTGACATTGCTGTTCCTGGTCTCCGGCGCGGCCACCCGGTTCATCGCCGACAAGCTGAAGCCGGGGCCGTTGATCTGGTCGCGCATGGGGCGGCTTTGGCCGCCGCTGCTGCTGGCGGTCTTCGTGATCGTGCCGCCGCAGAGCTATTACGAGATCGTCGAGGCGGTGCAGGCGATGCCGGCCGCTATGGCTGCCGGCTATGCCGGGGCGTTGGACAATTTTTACGTCAGATACGCCACCGGCTCGGGCAACTGGTGCGATGCGGACGGCTGCCTGACGACACCGACCTACAACCACATGTGGTTCGTCGCCTATCTGGTGCTTTACACGCTGGCGCTGGTCCCGCTTCTGCCGCTGCTGCGGCGGATCCCGAAAGCGGCGGCGGTGCTGATCGCCGGGCCGTTCCTAATCCTTACGCCATGGCTAATCATGGCGGCGCTGCGCATCACGCTGTTTCCGATCTTCGGCGAGAGCCACGATTTCCGCGAAGATTGGTATCTCCACGTCCTCTATTTCGGCGTGTTCCTGTTCGGCTTCGCCATCGCCAAGTACGAGCCGTTTTTCGAACGATGCGTGAAGTGGCGCTGGGCGGCGCTCGCCATCGCGCTGGCGTCGTGGTCGGCGCTGATCGTTTACTACAACGCGCATCCAGACGGCGTCGATCCCCCGGAATGGCTGCGCGCGACGATGCGCGGCGTGCGCGAACTCGACGCCTGGTGCGCGATCGTTGCGGCCATCGGCTTTGCGCACAAGCACCTGCGCAATGTTGACGGCCCGGCGCGGCGGCTGCTGACGCAAGCAATCTTTCCGTTCTATCTCGTGCACCAGACCATCATCGTCGCGGCCGGCCATCACCTCGATGCGCTCGCGCTGCCGCTCTGGATCGAAGCGCCTCTGCTGATCGGCGTCACTGCGCTTGGCTGCTGGCTTTTCTTCGATCTGGGGCGGCGTGTTCCCCTGCTTCGCGTATGGATCGGTTTGCCCTCGAATGCAGGCCCTGGGCGTGTTAAAAGCAATGACGTCACAGCTAGGGAGGCGAGGCAGCCTTCAGGCGGGTGAGCCCCGCCAATCGCGGAGCGTCCGATGTTTTTCTGGTTCCTTGTCGCGGTCGCCATCGTCGTTGGGCTGACCTTGCTTGGAGCTTTCATCTCGCGCGGCGACGCCGGTTGGAACGATGATGGGCCGATGGGGCCATATCATTAACGCCAATCAAGCCTTTTGCTTGCCAGCGGCGCGTTCGCGCGCATGATCGTGTCCGCATGGGAACGACTTATACGATCCGCCGCGCGGTTCCGCGCGACGCTGATGCGATCGCGAAGCTGGCGGCGGCGGCCGCGAGCGAGGCGGGCGGCGTCTCGGCGCTGGAGAGCGACCGGATCAAGGCGCACGGCTTTGGGGCCAGCGCCCTGTTCGAGGGCTGGGTGGCGCAGGAGCGCGCGAGCGCCGCGCCGATCGCGCACGCCTTCATCACCAAGAGCTACGACGTGCGCCGGGCCTGCCCTACCATCGTGCTGTGCGAACTCTACGTTGCGCCGCAGCATCGCCGCGGCGGCCTCGCCCGCAAGCTGATGACGGCAATCGCCCAGCGCGGGCGCGATTTGGGCGCTCGGGAGTTGGCGATCACCACCGGGGTTGATGACGAAGTCGCCCAACGCTTCTTCGCCGCCGTCGGCGCGCATCCGCGACAAGCGGCTGTGTTCATGATGTCGGCCGACGGCATCGAATGGCTGGCCGCGGAAGGTCTTTAGGTGGGGAAATTGGGAGCAGGGAATTGGGAATAGGGAAGAGGAGGCGGCCGCAACGCGCAAGCCTCCCTACTCCCCGTTCCCTATTTCCCACTCCCCAACAAAAGGGGACTGGAATGATCGCGAAACCGTTGCTGAAAGCGGCCGTGTCCTGGATCGCCATCGCCGCGTTTGCGGCCGCATGCGCAACGCCGCCGGGGACCGAAGGGTCGGCGAGCGCCGAAGCGGCGCAGGCCTATGTCGAGGCTGCCGAGTTGGAATTGGCTGAGCGCTCCGAATACGAAGCGCGCATCGCCTGGATCTACAACACCAACATCAATTACGACAGCGAATGGCTGCTGCAGCGCTCCGATGCGGAAGCAACAGAAGCGCGTGTGCGCTTGGCCAGCGGCGCGGGGCGCTTCGCCAACACCGAGCTGCCGGCGGATACGCGCCGCAAGATCGATCTGCTGCGCCTCAGCCTGGTGCTGCCGGCGCCGCAAACCGAGGGCGCCGCCGATCAGCTCTCAGAGATCACGACGCGGCTGGCCTCGACCTATTCAACGGGCCGGATCGATTATCAGGGACGTGAAGTCACGCTCGACGATCTTGAAACTCTGATGGGCACGGAGCGCAATCCGGCGCGCCTGCAAGAAATGTGGACCGAATGGCACGCCGTCGCCACGCCGATGCGCGGAGATTATGCGCGTATGGTCGAAATCGCCAATCAAGGCGCGCGCGACCTCGGCTTCGAGGATGTCGGCCAGATGTGGCTGTCGAACTACGACATGCCGGCCAATGAGATGGAAGCGGAAGTCGAGCGGCTTTGGGGTCAGCTGCAGCCATTCTACGAACAGCTTCATTGCTATACGCGCACGCGGCTCAACGCCCATTATGGCGATGCGGTGCAGCAGCGCACCGGGCCGATCCGCGCCGATATTCTGGGCAATATGTGGGCGCAGGATTGGTCGACCCTGATGCCTCTAGTGCGCCCGCGCGGCGGCCGCGCCACCTATGACACGACGCAGCTCTTGACACGCGCGGACTACACGCCGGTAACGATGACCGAAACGGCCGAGCGCTTCTACACCTCGCTCGGCATGGCCGAATTGCCGGACACGTTCTGGGAGCGCTCGCTGCTGACGCGGCCGCGCGATCGTGACGTTGTCTGCCACGCATCGGCCTGGAATTTGGATTCGCGCGAAGACATCCGGGTCAAGCAGTGCATCCAGGTGAACGCCGAGCATTTCCAGACCATCCACCACGAGCTCGGGCACAATTTCTACCAGCGCGCTTACATGGATCAGCCTTATCTCTATCAGAACGGCGCCCATGACGGCTTCCACGAAGCCATCGGCGATTTCATCGCTTTGAACATCACGCCGCAATATCTGGTCGAGATCGGCTTGTTGCGGCAAAACCAAGTGCCGCCCGCGAGCGCCGATACGATCCTCCTGCTCGAACAAGCGCTGGGCAAAATCTCCTTCTTGCCGTTCGCGTTGACGGTGGATCAGTGGCGCTGGCAGGTGTTCGACGGGCGCGTCACGCCGGAGAATTACAACGCCGCTTGGTGGCAGTTGCGCGAGCGTTATCAGGGCATCGCTCCGCCAAGCGCGCGCGATGAAACCATGTTCGATCCGGGCGCGAAGTATCACATCGCCAACAACGTGCCATACCTGCGCTACTTTCTCTCCTACGTGCTGCAATTCCAGTTCTACGAAGCGGCCTGCCAGCAGGCCGGCTGGGAAGGCCCGCTGCATCGCTGCACGGTTTATAACAACCGCGAAGTCGGCGAACGTTTCAACCGCATGCTGGAAATGGGCGCCTCGCAGCCGTGGCCGGATGCGCTCGAAGCTTTCACCGGCACGCGCCAAATGGATGGCGGCTCGATGGTGCGCTACTTCCAGCCGCTGATGAGCTGGATGGAAGAGCAAAACGAAGGCCAAACCTGCGGCTGGTGATGCTGTAAGCGGCGTCGGCGCCAGCGCCGCCGCGCGGCGGTCGGCTTGACAATAGTTCGATATCGCACTAGATGCTTCGATATCGAACTATTGTGAGGCTCTTATGACCACCCGCCGCCACGTGCTCGCTCTGCTTGTATCCACGCCGTTCGCCGCCGCCTGCACGCCATCGGGTCTGCCGGACCCAGTTTCGGCATGGCGGGCGCCCGGCGCAGGGGAAACCGATGCGCGCCGCTTCTGCCTAGCGCACGCGATACTCGCGCCCAATCCGCACAATCGCCAACCCTGGCTGATCGACCTCGTTGGCGATGACGAATTGGTGTTCCGAGCCGATTTGGAGCGGTTGTTACCCGCCACTGACCCGCTCAATCGGCAGATCGTGCTAGGCTGTGGCGCTTTCCTTGAGGTGTTTAATTTAGCGGCACGGTCGCTTGGCCGCCGCGCCGAGATCACGCTGTGGCCTGAAGGCGAGCCGGATGCGCGGCTCGACGATCGACCTGTAGCGCACATCAAGCTTATCGGCGAAGAGGTCGAGGCCGATCCGCTGTTCGAACACATCACTAGGCGGCGCACCAATCGTGATCCGTATGAAGCGCGCGCGGTCGATGGCGCGATGCTGACGGAAGTAGGCGAGGCGGCGCTGCGTCCAAATCCTGCGAACACCCTAGCTGTCTATTCAGTTCAAGGTGACACGCTTCGCGACGACCTCCGCCGGCTGGCATGGGATGCGTTCGAGGCGGAGATAAAGACCCCTGCGGCTTATCAAGAGAGCGTCGACCTCATGCGCATCGGCGCGCGTCAAATCGCCGAGCATCGCGACGGACTGGTGATGGATGGACCGATGATCGAATTTGCTCACGCGGTGGGCCTCCTCAATCACAGCGTCCTTGCCGACATCGAGCATCCGTTGGTGAAGCAGGGCTATGAAGCATTCCGTCCGCTCGCGCTCGAGGCGCCCGCCTTTATGTGGATCAATTCAACAAACAATAGCAGAACGACCCAGGTTGAAGCCGGACGCGCCTACGCCCGGCTCAATCTCGCTGCAACGCGCGCGGGGCTTGCAATGCATCCTTGGAGCCAGGCGCTGCAGGAATACCCCGAAATGGCGGCGATGCATGCGCGGGCCGAGGAGCTCATGAGCGCGCCGAGCGAGGCGCGGGTGCAGATGTTTGTGCGCGTGGGTTACGGCCCCCAGATCGGCCCGGCGCCGCGGCGGGGGCTGAGCGATCACATCCGCACATGAAACCGCCCGCCGAAGATACAAACGCCGCGTTCGAGGCCTTCAATGAAATCGGCATCATCTCTCAGCTCTCCGGTGCGGCGTTCGAACGCGTGCTGCCGGAGGGCCTCTCACTCGCAGGTTTTAGCGTGCTCAACCATTTCATGCGGCTTAAGCGTGACGCTGAGAGACCGACGCAGCTGGCTCGCAATTTTCAGGTCGCAAAGAGCGCGATGACAAACACGCTGCAGCGGCTCGAAAGCGCCGGCTACATTACGCTCGAACCCGACCCGGAGGATGGCCGCGGCAAGATTGCTCGCATCACGCGTTCTGGCCGCGCCGCACGCGACGCCAGCATCGCGCGGCTTCAGCCCGTGATGCAGGAATTCCTCGCCCTTTTTCCCGGGGGTGACTTCAAACGCATGCTGCCCGCGCTCACGCGGCTTCGCCGAGCACTCGACACAGCCAGAGATTGACCCGGCGCCAGCCCCGTTTGCAGCCGCTCACGCATCGCGCGCCGCTTGCATCAGCAAGGTTGCAGCGACCAGAAGCGCCGCCATCAGCGCTCCGGCGTCCAGTGCAAACGCCGCCTGATAGCTACGCGTGAACCAGCCTGTGGTCGCGAGTACCGTTCAAGCGCTGCTTGCGCTTCGTCGGCCTGCAGGGATCAAACTCAAGAGCAACATCGCCCCAAAGAGAAGGCCCCCAACGGCCACTTGAGGGGCCGGAAAAACCAGCCATGCCGCGCCGAAGAAGCTGGTGACCACTGCGTTCTGAAGCGCCACATTGAGCGACGTGAGCCGCGATAGCGGCGTCCCGCGCAGAAGATTGCTCAGCGCCACGCACACGATCGCGGCGCCTGCGCCTATGAACCAAAGAAGCTCGAGCGTTAGAGCGGGCGCGCTCAACGCCAGTCCGCAATGAACCAACCCTAAAAGCAACGCGAGCAGCGCCAGCCCCGTATGCAGCCGCTCATGCATCGCGCGCCGCTTGCATCAGCAAGGTTGCAGCGACAAGAAGCACCGCCATCAGCGCTCCGGCTTCCAATGCAAGCGCCGCCTGATAGCTGCGCGTGAACCAGCCTGTGGTCGCGAGCAGGTGTAGGCCGACGCATGAACCGACCAAGATCGCATAGCTCTGGAGCGCGCGCAGCGAACAGAGCGCGATCGCGCCGCCGATCGAATAGACGCCGCACGCCGCAAACAGAATGAGGCCCGGCGCGTGGTCAAGTCCGGTCGCCACGTAGGCGCCGATTGCACTCATCGCCCACAGACCGGCGGCGATTGCGCCGCGTCCGATCCAGACCAAGCCTTGACGGCTTCGCGCCCAACCCGAGACCGCAAATGACAAGCAGCCTAAAGCAAAGCGCAGGCGGTCGCCGCCCGCATGCACGGCTTCGAACTCAGCCGCCATGGCGTTAGCCCAGACGCTTTGCGCAGGCGGCATGATCGCAACCGCCCACCGCACGCACAGGCGGGCCACAGGGTCGAGAACGCGGTTCATGCGGGCCTCGTCTTTTGTTTGGTTGGGCGAGCGCGTGATTTCGGCGCCGCGTGTTCGGCGGCGTATGCGGCGCCTGTGTTGGTGAGCCGATAGGCATGGCGCGGCGGCCGGCCTTCTTCGCGCGCTGGCCGCCACTCAGCTTGCAGAAAATTTCGCTCAAGCAGCCGCGCGAGGATGGGATAAAGCGTGCCGGACTCCAATCCTGTCGTCTTCATCAGCTCGTAGCCGTATCGATAGGCTTGCGGCTGCTGCAGCAAAGCCGCGAGCAGCTTGACGGTTGCAGCCGAGGGCGCCCGCGTTCGCATGCCGTAACTCTACATATATAGAGTTCTGCGTCAAGCATCATGCGCCGCGCGGAGTTGAATCTTTGCTTGCCGTCAGAGCGCGCGTTGTGACTTGCGTTACCTGCGGCACAGTGAAATCAAACGCGCCTGTACGAGATTACGCTCCTCTGGAGGACACTTCATGGCTCGCTACGACAACATTTTGGAAACTATCGGCCGCACGCCTGTCGTGCGCATCAATCACCTGGCCCCCGAAGGCGTGAACGTTTGGGTGAAGATCGAAGCTTTCAATCCGCTTGGCTCGGTGAAGGATCGCTTGGCGCTCGGCGTGATCGAAGCAGCGGAGCGCTCCGGGGAACTGAAGCCGGGTCAAACCGTCATCGAGGCCACCAGCGGCAACACCGGCATCGGCCTTGCGATGGTGTGCGCAGCGAAGGGCTATCCGCTCGTCGTGACGATGGCGGAGAGCTTCAGCGTCGAGCGGCGTAAGCTGATGCGTTTTCTCGGCGCAAAGGTCGTCACCACGCCGGCGGCGCTGCGCGGCACAGGCATGGTGCAAAAGGCGATCGAGCTTGCGCGCCAGCACGGCTGGTACTGGACCCGCCAATTCGAAAACGAAGCCAATCCTGAAATGCACATGCGCACCACGGCGCGCGAGATCGTCGATGATTTCAAGGGCGATCGGCTCGATTATTGGATCACTGGCTACGGCACCGGCGGCACGCTGAACGGCGTCTCGCGCGTGCTGCACGCAGAGATGCCCAACACCAAGATCGTCGTCTGCGAACCAGCCGATGCGCCATTGCTCTCAAGCGGCGCCGCGCAGGAACGCAACGCCGACGGCACGCCCGCCGCGGGTCATTCCGCCTTCAAGCCGCACCCCATGCAAGGCTGGACGCCTGATTTTATTCCAAAGCTCACCGGCGACGTCGATATGAGGCGCGTTCACAAAGTGCTGCAGATCGCCAACGCCGACGCCATGCGCTGCAGCCAGCAGCTGGCGGCGAAAGAGGGGATTTTCGTCGGCATCACCTCGGGCGCAACGTTCTCCGGCGCGATCGAGATCGCCCGCCAAGCCGAACGCGGCGCGAACATCCTCGCCATGCTGCCCGACACGGGCGAGCGCTACCTCTCCACGCCACTGTTTGCGGATGTGCCGGCTGACATGACGGACGAGGAGACGCGCATCTTCAAATCGACGCCGTACGCGCAGACGACGGCGGGCTAACCCGCCTTCTGCACGAAGATCGAGCCTGCGGAATAGCCTGCCCCGAACGAGCAGATCAGCCCCTTATCGCCAGCTTTGAGATCGGCGTTGTGGTGGTGAAAAGCGATGATCGAGCCGGCGCCGGCGGTGTTGCCGTAAACGTCCAGCACCGTTGGCGCTTCATCTTGGCTCGCTTCGTGGCCCAGCACGCGTTCGGCGATCAGGCGGTTCATATTTGAATTGGCTTGGTGCAGCCAAAGGCGGCGCATGTCGCTGGGCTTTAAGTCCATCGTAGCCATCTGCTCGATGATCATTTCCGCGACGAGCGGGATCACTTCCTTGAACACCTTGCGGCCCTGTTGAGTGATCAGCTTGTCGGGATCGTCGCGGTGGGCTTCGTCGCCGCGGTTGAGGAAGCCAAAATCGTTGCGAATGTTGTTGGAGAACACGGTTTTCAGCCGGGTGCCGAGGATCGTCCATGCGCCCGGCGGCGCCATATCGACGTGCTCAACGAGTATGGCCACGGCCGCGTCGCCGAAGATGAAATGCGTGTCGCGGTCGCGAAAATTGAGATGCCCGGTGCAAAGCTCGGGGTTCACAACCAGCACCGATCGCGCATGGCCGGCGCGGATGATGTCTGTGGCGTTCTGGATCGCGAACGTGGCCGAGGAGCAGGCGACATTCATGTCATAGCCAAAGCCGCTGGCGCCTAGTTCGTTCTGCACTTCAATCGCCAGCGCCGGATACGGCCGCTGCAGCGAGGAGCACGAGCAGATCACGGCGCCAACGTCAGCGGGGTCGCGGCCGGCGCGTTCGAGCGCTTGTTTGGCCGCCTTCACCGAGACTTCGGCCATCAATGAAATTTGCTCGTGCGGCCGCTGGGGAATGCGCGGCACCATGCGGTTCACATCGAGCGAACCTTCCTTATCCAGCGCATAACGGTGCTTGATGCCGGAGGCTTTCTCGATGAAAGCGACGCTTGAAGGCTGCAGCGCCTGGCGCGCTCCGGCGGCGATCTCGGTCGCGTACTCGGCGTTGTAACGCTCGACATAGGCGTTGAACGAGGCGACCAGCTCGGTGTTTGTGATGGAGTTGGGCGGCGTCCAAAGGCCGGTCGCGGAGATGACGGCAGTCAAGCTCTAGTCCCCCGAAGCGCTGTTTTGCAGTGCAGCATTGGCGTTAGCCTCCAGGCTGGGAACCGTCAATGCGCCTCGCCAGAGAGTTCGTTCTCGTCAGGCCGGGCTTTCGTCGCTTGCCGGAAGGATCAGCCACGGCGGCGGCGCGAGTGCTACCGCACGCCCTTCCACCGTCAACGGCTCGCTCGTGGTCAGAGCTCGGTCAAGGCGCAGCAGGGCGATGGCGCGCCCGGCAACGCCGGTGCGGACCGTGCCCAGTTCGGCGGCGCCCGCGCGAACGATGGCGCCGTAAGCGGGCGCTTCGCCGTCGAACACGATCGGGCAGAACTTTTTTCGCGTGGTCGCGCGGCGCTTCATGCGGCTGACATTCTCCTGGCCAATGAAGCAGCCTTTCTTGAAGTCGACGCCGTTGAGCTCGTCGAGCAGCGCTTCTCCCGCGAACACTTCATCGGGCGCGGCGTCGCGCGCAAGATCGGGCGCGCCGAGGGCGATGCGCTTTGCGTCGAACTCTGCGGCCCCGTCGGGCGCATCCTGTGCCGGCGCAATCGCCCGCCAGCCGAGTGCCGCCCGTCGCGGGTCGGCCCGCGCGCCGCCGAATGCTTCATCGCCAATCAGGACGCCATGCTGCGCGCTCACATCTTCCAACGCCGCGTCGGCGCGCAGCTTGTACATGGAGAGCCGCCGCATGAGGTCAGCGCCGCGCGCGGGATCGGCGTCGATCAGCACGCCGCCATTCGCCTCCGGCCATAGCATCATGTCGGCGATCAGCTTGCCCTGTGGGCTGAGTAGGGCTGAGTAGAGAATGCCGGCGGCGTCCAATTTATCCAGATCCTGCGTCAGGATGTTCTGCAGGAAACCGCGTGCGTCAGGGCCGGTGGCGCGAATCAGGGTGCGAGCGATGGTTGTCGGCATGGCGTCCACTTGGCCTCGTGCGCGGCGCGCCGCAACCCTGAGGCGGCGTGTTGACTTGGCATTTACCCGAACCCAAGCCTAACCCACCCGCAAGATGGCTTCCGTGCTCTTCCTCGCGCCCGCCGATCTCGGCGAGACCGTCCTGGCGACCGGCGCGCTGGCGCATGTGCTGAATGACGGCGATGAGCTGACGATCGTGTGCACGCCGGAAGCAGCGCCCCTGTTTCGCGCCGCGCCTGGCCTCGCTCGCGTGCGGAGAGTGGCCGCAAACGCCGGCATCGCGGCGCGCTGGCGGGAATGGATGAATTTGGCGCGCACGCGCTTTGATGTGGTGATCGACGCGCGCGGCGGCGTGCTTGGCGGTGCGCTGCCAGCTGGGCGGCGTGTCGCGCTCACATCGGGGCCTATGCTTCGCCACCGCGTTGAAGATTGGTCCGAAGCGTTGGGCGCGACGCGGGCGCTGTCGCCACTGCTCTGGCTGGATGAAGCGGCGCGCGGCGCCGCAGCGGCGATGACGCCCGACGCGGCATTGTTGGTGCTTGCGCCGGGCGGCGTGAGCGACGCCAAAAGATGGCCGGCTGAGCGCTTCGCCGCAATTGCCCGGCGCCTGGCGACAGGG
>JACMMP010000186.1 GCA_014378995.1 Hyphomonadaceae bacterium | reverse complement strand
TCTGCGACGACGCTGGCGGCGCTGTCGCGGACGCGGACATGGTCGTGCTCGCCGTGCCCGTGGGCGCCATGGCTGCGGCGTTCGAGGCGGCCGCGCCGGTGCTGAAAGCGGGCGCAATCGTCACCGATGTCGGCTCGGTGAAAGGCGCGGTGATCGAAGCGCTGCGGGCGCGCGTGCCGGCGCACGCGCTGCTTATCCCCGGCCACCCCGTCGCCGGCACCGAACATTCAGGCCCCGACGCGGGGTTTGCGACCCTGTTCAAAGGCCGCTGGCACATCCTGACGCCGCTGCCCGATCCGCGCCCGGAATATGCGCAAGCCGTGGATAAGCTCGAAGCGTTCTGGCGCGCGCTTGGCGCCGACGTTGAGCGCATGGATCCGGCGCGGCACGACGTCGTGCTCGCCGTCACCAGCCATCTGCCGCACCTGATCGCCTTCAATATCGTGGCGATGGCGGAAGATCTGGAGAGCGTGACGGAAAGCGAAGTGGTGAAGTTCTCCGCGTCCGGCTTTCGCGATTTCACCCGCATCGCCGCGTCCGATCCGACGATGTGGCGCGACGTCTTCCTCAACAACCGCGAAGCCGTGCTTGAGGTGCTCGGCCGTTTCTCGGAAGATTTAGCGGCGCTGCAACGCGCGATCCGCTGGGGCGAGGGCGATACGCTCTACGATTTGTTCGACCGCGCCCGCCGCATGCGCCGCGAAGTTATTGAAGCAGGGCAAGATACAGCGGAGCCGAATTGGGGGCGGGAGAATTAGGTGTCAGGTATCAGGTGTCAGCGACACCTGATACCTGACACCTAATACACCGGCGGCAGCGTCCTCACGCCCACGCCTTCCAGCCGCAGCACGCCGTTGTTGGCATCGACGTCCAGCGTGATGTCGTCGCCGGTGAAGGCGAATGCGGTGGCCAAGAGGCCAAGCCCGCGGCGCGTGTCTTCATCGACATTGGGGCCGTTGGCGATGGCGCTGAACACCGGGCCGGGGCGATCGATCGGCAGCGTCAGTGACCCTTGCAGCCGCCGCTCAGCGTCGAGGCCGCCATGGCCTTGCCCGGTCGCTTCGAGCGGCCCCCAGTTCAGTTCGAGCGCTTCAAAGCGCAGCCGCCCGTTCGCTGCGCGCCAGGGCGCCAGCGGATCGCCGGGCGAAGGCGCCATCAGCGCCGCCGCTTCTTCAATGACGATCGCGGCGCGCAGCAGCGGCACGTCCTGCCCGAACGCTTCAAAGCTGCGCACGGCGCGCGGCAGCGTCAGCGCCTGCGCGTCGAACGCCACCTGGTATTGGCCGGCGGCGCGCGCATCGGGGCGCACGCTCAGCACGAGCTTGCGAACGCGCAGCACGCCGTCTTCTGTCGGATCGTCGAGCTCCAGATTGTCCGCTTCGATCCCGGCCGACGCGAGCCTGCGCCCATCCATACGCAGCGTGCCGATCAGCGTGTCCGCGCTGATTTTGGTAACGTCGCCGCCGGCGCGTGTGAGCGCTATCGGCGCTTCAGCTTTAAATGTCGCGTGCTGCGGATTGAGAATGTTGAGGTGCAGATCGGCGCGCGCAGTCGCCGCTTCCCAGCCGCCGCGGGCGGGGCCGTAGGTTGCGTCGTGCAGCTCGAACCGCAGCATCACCGGAAAACCGCGCCGCACGATGCGGCCGACGCTGACATTGGCGCCGCGCGATTGCTGCTCGTCAATCGCCGCGCGGATGCGCTGCTCCGCGGCGCCCGCGACGATGTTCCAGTACGCGATCCAGCCCACCGCCAGCACGATGAACGCCGCCCACGGACCGGCGAGCCAAAGCCATTTACGTTTCATGGCGCGACGCTGTGACGTTTATCGGGCGGCAACAAGGCTTGGCTTTCGCTCTCGATCATGTCTTCGAGCGTGCGCATGAAGTCCGCGCGCGGCAGGCCGGGGGGTATTGGCGGCAACACCTTGATCGTCACATGGCCCGGCCGGCGCATGATGCCGCTCGGCGGCCAGACCAAGCCGGTGTTGAGCGCGATCGGCGTCACCGGCAAACCCAAATCTTTGTAAAGCGCGGCGATGCCGGGTTTGTAATCGGGCGCCGCGCCGAGGTCTTGGCGCGTGCCTTCGGGATAAATCACGATCTGCCGGCCTTTGGCGATAACGATGCGCGCGGCGCGCAGCATGTCCTTCAGCGCTTTGGCGTGCGCGTCGCGATCGATCGGGATCATGCCGTACTTCATGTAGAAGCCGAAGATCGGCATGCCGATCAGCTCCTGCTTCACCACGAAGACCGGCTCGGTCACGAATTGCGCCGGCAGCACGGTGTCGAGCGTTGCTTGGTGCTTCGAAGCGATGAGCGCGGCCCCTTGCGGTAAGTGCTCCAGGCCTTCGATCGAAATGCGCACGCCGCAAATCCACCGCAGGCCCCAGAGCGTCGCCTTTCCCCAGCCGCGCATCGCATGCCAGATGTATTTCTCGCGCCCCATCGCCACCAGCGGCATGTAGGCAAGCCCCCACACCGCCATCGTGGCGTAGAACCAGATGACGAAAACGATCGACCGCAGCAGGATCATGCGCCGTCTTTAGCAGCGCCGCCGCCGCGGCCAAGGTCAATCACCGCCTCGCGCCCGCGGATGACGAGATACTTCACGTATTCGCCGCCCAGTCGCGCTGCGGCGCCGACATCGCTTCGCCACAGCGACGGCTCAGTCCATCGCGTGCGCACGGGGTAGGGATGTATCTCCACTTCCGGCAACGCCAGTTGAAGCTCCGCCTGCGAGCGCGGCATGTGATAATCGTCGGTGACGAGGATGATGCTCTTGTAGCGATGCTCGCGCGCCCAAGCGGCGGTCTCGGAAGCGTTGCCGAGCGTGTCTTCAGCCGAGCGGCCAAGATCGATGCAGCACGCGCCAAGTTCGCGATCGACGTCCAGCACGTCGTACAATTCTTCGTCGGTGACGATGCGGTTGACGCCGGAGATCAACAGCCGCTCGCCCTTCTCTTCTTTAAGCAGGCGCACGCCGGTCGAGAGCCGCTCGAGCGATCCCCCGGTGAGCGCCACGATCGCTTCAGCCTGCGGCGGCGGCGCGGGCTCTTGGCGCACGCGCTCGGCGAAATTCCAGAAGTCGGCGATGAGCAGCAAAATGAGGCCGATGCCGACCCATGTCAGCACTATGCGCATCAGCCCAGCCTCGCGGCCTTGGCGTGAAAATAACCGGCTGCAGCGCGCGCGCCGGCGCCGGCGGCGACAGCAGCGCCAAGCGGAGCGGCGACGATAGGCGCAAGGTCGATTGGAAGAATCATGGCCGGCAGAGCCTCGGCGCTGGCGCCGGGAATGACCAGCAGCATCACCACTATGCCGGCCACGCCCGCCAGCGCGCCGCCGATCAGGCCGGCATAGAGCCCCATCACCGCCGCCTCGTCAGCGATCCGGCCGGCGGCTTGCGAGCGCGTCGCCCCGAGGTCGCACATCACCGTCACCAGTTCGCGCCGCCGCGCCGCGAGCCCGCGCGCCG
>JACMMP010000185.1 GCA_014378995.1 Hyphomonadaceae bacterium | reverse complement strand
GGCGGCCGCGACGCTCGGCATCGCCATCCGCCGCAGCGCGCGCCGGCGTTTCCTGCGCTTCAGTTTCCTCTTCGATCTCTTCGACCTCTTCGTCGACCTCATCTTCGACGGCGTCGTCGTCGATCTCGGCCTCGACCGGTTCGGCCGCGCGCTTGGCGCGGCGGTTTGCCGTTTCGGCCTCCGCCTCCGGTTCTTCTTCGAAGGTGTCGGCGCCGATGTTTATTTCGAAATCGCCCGCGGTGAAGTCGTTCGCAGCCGCCACGCGCACGCGCACTTGGCGGTTGTCTTCGATCACGGCCAGCGCCTCGCGCTTTTCGTTGAGCAAATAGAGCGCCACTTCCGTTGCGGTGCGCGCCTCGATCGTGTGGTGTTTCTGCTTGATGGCGGCTTCATCCAGCGCGCGCAGCAATGCGAGTGCGGCGGATTCAACCGAACGCACGCGGCCTGTGCCCTGGCAATGGTCGCAGACGTGGCTGGTGCCTTCAAGCACGCCGGTGCGGCGGCGCTGGCGCGACAATTCCAGCAGGCCAAAGCCGCTAATCTTGCCCATCTGCACGCGCGCACGGTCAAACCGAAGGCTTTCCTTCATCCGCTTTTCGACGGCGCGGTCGTTTTTCGGCTCCTCCATGTCGATGAAGTCGATCACGATGAGGCCGGCGAGATCGCGCAGGCGCATCTGGCGCGCAGCTTCGTCCGCGGCTTCGCAATTGGTCTTGAACGCCGTTTGCTCGATATTGCGCTCACGCGTGGCGCGGCCGGAGTTCACGTCGATCGCAACCAGAGCTTCAGTCTGGTTGATCACGATGTAGCCGCCGCTCTTCAAATGCACGACGGGCGAGTAGATCGACTCCAGCTGCCTCTCGACGCCGGTTTTCGTGAATATCTGCGTCGCATCCTTCCAGAGCTGCACGCGCTTGGCGTGGCTCGGCATCAGCATGCGGATGAAGTCCTTGGCTTCCTTGTAGGCGCCTTCGCCCTCGACGTGAATTTCATCCACGTCTTTGTCGTAGAGGTCGCGGATAGCGCGCTTCACCAGCGAGCTTTCCTCGTAGATCAAAGCCGGCGCGACGCTTTTCAGCGTTTCGTCGCGGATCGTCTCCCAGGCGCGGGAGAGATATTCGTAGTCGCGTTTGATCTCCGTCTTAGTTCGCTTGGCGCCCGCGGTGCGGATGATCAGGCCTTGGCCTTGCGGCACTTCGAGGTCTTGCGCGATCTTCTTCAGGCGCTTGCGATCGGTCACTTGCGTGATCTTGCGCGAAATGCCGCCGCCGCGGCCGGTGTTCGGCATCAATACGCAATAGCGGCCGGCGAGCGAGAGGTAGGTGGTGAGCGCCGCGCCTTTGTTGCCGCGCTCTTCTTTCACCACTTGCACCAGCATAATCTGCCGGCGGCGGATGACTTCTTGAATTTTGTAGCGGCGCGTCAGGATGCGGCGGCGGCGCTCGTCGCGCGCTTCCTCATCTTCTTCCTCGCCTTCGCTTTCGGCTTCAGCGGCGGCCAGTTCAGCTTTGATCGCTTCCTGATCGGCGTGCGGGATCGCGTAATAATCGGGGTGGATTTCCGAGAACGCGAGGAAGCCGTGGCGATTTCCGCCATACTCAATAAAGGCCGCCTGCAGCGACGGCTCAACGCGCGTCACCTTGGCGAGATAGATATTGCCTCTGAGTTGTCGTCTGCTGGCTACCTCGAAATCGAAATCTTCAACTGTTTTTCCGTCGACCACCGCGACCCGGGTTTCTTCCGGGTGAGCGGCGTCGATCAGCATTGTCTTGGCCATCGAACAGGGCTCCGTGCGCGTCGCGCGCTCCCGAGCGTCCGGCGAGGGCCGGGGCGGAAGCGGCAGAGCGACGCAATGTCATTAGGGACGATCCTGCGCGATCGCGGGCCGGGGCGTTGAGCCCAGCGGCGCGGAAATCGATCGCAATCCGGATCATAGGTTGCTCCAATTGTCGCCGCCCGGAAGGACGGCGCTTACGCTCCGGTGACGGAAGGCCTTCAGCGCCGAGGCGGGCGCAAGTCGTGCGCGCCGCTGGGGGCCTGGTTCGCCGATCCGCGTGGCGGGAGCGCGCCGGGCGCTCTTGGGGAACTCCCCTTACGGCACACACGACGATGTCGGACACCATGCATGATTTGGTTTTCAAAGGGAAGCGCCCCGCGCTCAGTCGGGCGCGGGTACTTCCGGCGCCGGCGGCGGGGCAGGCTCGACCCGCAAGACGCCGGCCCCGTTTGCCGTCAGGCGCCACGCCGGGTTTAGCGTCAGCCGCCAGCCAGGGCCGGATAAGCCGTCCGGTCCGGGCGCGGCGACCGTCATGCGGGTGAAGCTCGGATTGATGAGCGCGCCCTCGGCGGCCACCAGTTCGCCCCAACGGTCCCGGAGCGTGATGCGGCCATAGAAACTGCCCAGACCCTCGACCGGCGTCACTTGGTTGGGGTCGAAATCCATCTGCATCCGCGCCAGCGGTAGCTCCAGCCTCGGCCCCTCCGCATAGCGCCGGCGCAGGTCCGCAAGCTGGGCTCTTTGAGATTCAGTACGGGCTTGCTCCTCCGCCGCCACCGCCGGGCCGCCATAGCGGTCGGCGCTGCGCTGAAGCTCTCGCGGGCTCTGCGCCGGCGCCGATAACGCTGAAGCGAGCAGGTCCGCCGGCGCATAAGCGCCGAGATCCCGGCGCCACGAGCGCCGAAATTGATCCAGCAACAAGCCATAGGCCGGGCCCGTCGCGTACGCGTAAGCGCGGGCCAAAGCGTCGTGGGAATCATGGCGATCGAGCGTTCGCGCGGCGAAGATTTCACTGTCGTCCGCACCCAAGCGAACGCCGGTGTACGAGGCTAGGCCCTCGTTGCGGTCCAGCGCCGCTTCCTGCGCGAAAGCCTCCGGGAACTCTCCATAACGCGCGCGGCGGAAAGCCAGGGCGTCTTCGGCGGCGCGCTCGCGGGCGCCGCCTTGGGAGCGCAACGCAGCGGCAAGCGCGCGCATTTCCAGGCGCATAAAATAGCGCCCGCGCTCGATCGCAAGATGCGCGTTATCAGAGGCTTGCATAGGCAGCCCGAGCTGCGCCTGCACCCGGTGCCAGGCCTCATGGCCAACCAGCACGCGCCGCTCAGCGGGATCAGCCGGCAGCGGGCCCAGCACCATGATCCAGAGCACGCCGGCCCATTCGACCGAGGTGTTGGCCATCGTGACCCCAGCAGGAAGCGTCCCGGTCCAGCCTTCGCCGGTGCGTGCGAGCTGTCCCTCGCGGTCCTGATCGCTGGCCCACACCGCACGCGTCGCCGGATCGACGACAAGGAGCGGCCCGCAGAGCGAAACGCCCCAATGGCGCCCGCCATCCTCGGTGCACAGTTCGCGCAGTTCGCCAGCCGCCGCACGCTCGCGGGCATAATCCTGCGCCACCGCCTGGCTGCCCATCGCGCAGGCGAGGATGAAGCAGACCCCTGAAAAGAAAACATGGCCCCGCATCTCGCTAGGTGAGCCTCAAGTGCGCGAAACCACAACCCCATCCGCGACCAGGGGCGTGCGTCGCACTGCAATTGGACTGCGGTTACCGCGCCGTTCACCCTCCTTTTCAACCCGATAGCAAGCCGCCTCCGCTACTTTCCGGCTCTTCATGGACCTTAACCGCCGCTCCCTGATGTTCGCCGGCGCGACCGCCTTGGGCAGTGTCGCGCTGACCGGCCGCGCCTGGGGAGATGCGCCGGCGGCGGTTCGCGGCGTCTTGGTGCACGAGAGCGGGCAGGCCGTGCGCGTCACCGTCGCGTTAGAGCGCGCCGCGCAGGCCAGGACTTTTTTCCTATCTGATCCGGATCGGTTTGTCGTCGATCTGTCCAATTGCACCCTCGCGCTGCCGCAAGGCGCCGCCGGAGAAGGGCCGGGCGCTGGCGTCGTGAGGCGTTTTCGCTATGCAGCGCGCCCAGAGAACGCCGCGCGCCTGGTCTTCGACCTCGAAGCGCCGGCGCGGCTCCTGCGGCAGGAACTGGGCGGACGCCGCGCCCCCGAACTCAGCTTCGACCTCGCGCCAACCGCGCCTTTGGCTGCGGCTCCGGCGCCGAGCCGGTCTCAGCGCCGCACCATCGTGGTGGACGCCGGCCATGGCGGCCGTGACCCAGGCGCGATCGGGACCACCGGGGTCCGTGAAAAGGATGTGGTGCTGGACGCCGCTCTACAGCTGCGTCAGGCCCTCGAAAGCCGCGGCCAATATCGGGTTGCGCTCACGCGGGATGCTGACCGGTACGTCGAGCTGGAAGATCGCCTGCGTTTTGCGCGCGCCCAGAATGCGGACCTTTTCATCTCGATCCACGCGGATTCGCACGCAAATTCAGAGGCTCAAGGCGCTTCGGTCTATACTATCTCTGAGCGCGGCGAGACGCGCGCCCAGAACATGGCGCAGAACTGGGATATCGATCTGGGGGGCGCCTCGCGCACCGGCGGCGTCCAGGATATCCTGCTCGATCTCTATCAACGGGAGACCACCAACCGTTCGGCCCAGTTCGCTCAGCAGGTCATCCCGCGCCTTGGCGCAGTTGCGCCGCTGCTGCGCAACACTCACCGCAACGCCGGTTTCTATGTGCTGCTGGCCCCGGACGTTCCCGCCGTGCTGATCGAGACTGGCTTTCTCAGCAATGTCACCGACGAACGGCGCCTTTGTGACCCGCGCGCCAGGCAGGCGATGGCGGAGGCGATGGCGCAGGCTGTGGACACTTATTTCGCGGCGCCCCAATTGATGGCCGCGCGCGCCTAAAAAGCGTGCGAATCTTAAGTGATCTCTACTAGCTTATCGGCGGCTTGAGCCTTACTCGCGCCCCATTGGGAAGCGAGGTCGGGATGGCCTGAGTGAAGCGCGCAGAAGCGGGGCGCAATGCGGCGAAACAATTCCTACCAAACCCATGACAGCTGGGACGACGACGACCACGATTACGATCGTGGCGGCGGTGGTGGCGGCGGCTTCCGCTTTTCGCTGGGCGATGGCCCGCTCTGGCGCAAAATTCTAATTGGCGTAGCGATGCTTGCCGGCGTGGGCATGCTTGCCGTCGTGGGCTTCATCATCGCCGCGCTGCAAGGCCTGCCTAGCCTCAGCGATCTTCAGGATTATCAGCCGCCAGTCTCGAGCCGCGTCCACGCCGGCGACGGCGCGCTCGTCGCGGAGTTTGCCGAAGAGCAACGCGTTTTCGTGCCGATCGATCAGATCCCCGATCACGTGAAGAACGCCTTCGTCGCGGTGGAGGACGCGCGCTTCTTCGAACACTCCGGTCTCGATTATCAGGGCCTTGCGCGCGCCGTTCTGCGCATCCCGCTCGACGTCATCCAGGGCAACCGCATCCAGGGCGCCTCCACCATTACGCAGCAGGTCGCCGGCAACATGCTGACCGGCCGCGCGTCTTCGTGCGACGGCGTGATCTGCGCGGTCTGGACCAAGCTGCGCGAGGGCTTGGTCGCCCAGCGCATCGAACGCGCGTTCGCCTCGCAAGGCGAAGACGGCAAGCAACGCATTCTCGAACTCTACTTGAACGAAATTTATCTCGGCAATCGCGCGT
Organism: Hyphomonadaceae bacterium; assembly: GCA_014378995.1. Classification (GTDB taxonomy): domain Bacteria; phylum Pseudomonadota; class Alphaproteobacteria; order Caulobacterales; family Aquidulcibacteraceae; genus Vitreimonas. The sequence continues at coordinate 11,825 of JACMMP010000185.1, read as the reverse complement.
TCGGCGTGGCCGCGGCGGCGCTCAACTATTTCGACAAGCCGCTCGCCGAACTCACCGTCTCGGAAGCTGCTTATCTGTCCATTCTGCCGAAGGGGCCGGCCAATTATCAGCTGCCGCGCCATCGCGAGCGCGCCATCGATCGGCGCAATTACGCCATCGGCCGGATGCTGGAGCGCGGCTACATCACTGAAGCGCAAGCCGCAGAAGCCCGCGCCGCCGATCTGGTCACCACCAACCGCCTCTCCGGCGATCAATTCGTCGCCGCTTCGCACTTCGTCGAAGAAATCCGCCGCCAAGTGGAAAGTCAGTACGGCTCAGACGCCCTTCTGCGCGGCGGCCTGTCGATCCGCTCCACGCTCGACACGGGCTTGCAACTCACCGCTGCGCGCGCTCTGCGCCAAGGCCTTGAAGAATATGACCGTCGCCATGCCTGGCGCGGGCCGCTGAGCGCTGGCGATGCCGCCGGCGACGTGCAGGCGCAACTGCGTGAAGCCAACGCCCCGCCTGCGCTCTCAAATTGGGTGCGCGCGATGGTCACGCGCGTCTCAGGCGGCGTCACCACGCTGACAGACGAAAACGGCTCGACCGGCCGTCTCAATGGCGATGACGCCCAATGGGCGGCGCAAGCGGCGCGGCGCAACCGCGAGCTTGGCCTGCGCAGCGGCGCCATCGTTTACGCCGCCCGCGGCTCCAATGGCGGCTACCGGCTAAAGCAGATTCCCGAAATCCAAGGCGCGCTTGTCGCCATGGATCCCCACACTGGCCGCGTCCTGGCGATGGTCGGCGGCTACTCGCTGGAGCAAAGCACCGGCCTCAACCGCGCGACGCAGGCGATGCGCCAGCCAGGTTCGTCGTTCAAGCCAATCGTCTACGCGTCCGCGCTCGATTTTGGCTTGACGCCCGCCACGTTGATCGACGACGGGCCGCTCGACATCGAAGCCGGCGACGGCACCAATTGGTCCCCGGAAAATTATTCGCGCGAGTTCTACGGCCCGACCACCATGCGCCGAGGGCTCGAATTGTCGCGTAACGCGATGACCGCGCGCATCGCTTACGAGATGGGTCCCGAGCGCGTGCTCGATTACGGCCGCCGTCTGGGCATCTATGACGAGCGCACGCAGCCCGTGTTCTCGCTCGCGCTCGGCGCCGGCGAAACCACTCTGCTGCGCATGACGACGGCCTACGGCATGTTCGTCAATGGCGGGCGCTGGATTCAGCCGATCGTCATCGACCGTATTCAGGACCGCACCGGCCGCTCGGTGTTCAGACGTGACCAGCGCGAATGCCCCAACTGCACCGCCGAATGGCGCGGCGGCATGCGCGCGCCGACGCTGCCTGACACCCGCCAGCAAGTCATCGATCCGGTCACCGCCTATCAGATCGTCTCGATGGCCGAGGGCGTCGTGCTGCGCGGCACCGCCACCAGCGTGAACGCGCTGGGCTTCCCGCTCGGCGGCAAGACCGGCACCACCAACGACTATAAGGACGCTTGGTTCATCGGCTTTTCGCCGGACCTCGTCGTCGGCGTCTGGGCAGGCTTTGACACCCCGCGCGACATGGGCGAGGGCGAAACCGGCGGTCGCATTGCAGCGCCGATCTTCCGTGACTTCATGCGCGTTGCGCTAGAGGACACGCAGCCGACGCCGTTCCGCATCCCTTCGGGCGTGCGCCTTGTGCGCATCGATGCGATCACCGGCGGCTTGCCGACGGTCAACACGACGCAAACGCTGCTCGAAGCCTTCCGGCCCGATAGCGAGCCGACAGCAGGCGCCTCGTCCTCGCCGTTCGTGTTTGGCGGCACCGCTCCGATCGATCCGCGCGTTCTCTCCGCCTTGGGAGAAGACGTGCCGACGCCGCAACAGCCCCAGCAACAGGAACAGCAAGCGGAAGATTTGGGCGGCTTATACTAGCGTCGACGGTTGGCGCCGGCGGCAAGCATCGCCTATCTAATCCGCATCCGATTTCCGATTGAGAATCCTGGGGACCAAAATGCGCGCCGACATCGCTTCTTTCGCCGAACAAATCGAATCCGCCGTTGTTCTCCTGCGGAGGCGTCTTTGACTGGGATCAAGCCCAGATCCGCCTCGATGAGCTGACCGCGCTCTCGGAGCGCCCTGATTTTTGGAACGACTCGGAAAAAGCGCAGAAGCTCATGCGCGAGCGCAACAAGCTCGAAGCCGGGATGAACAGCATCCTCTCGCTCGAGCGCGACCTGCGCGATTCTATCGAGCTTGCTGAAATGGCGGAAGCGGAAGGCGATGAGAGCCTGGTCAGCGAAGCCGTGCAGACTCTAAAACAGGCGCAAGCGCGCGCCGCCAAGGCTGAGCTCGAAGCGCTGCTCTCCGGCGAAGCCGACAGCAACGACGCTTACATTGAGTTCAATTCCGGCGCCGGCGGCACCGAAAGCCAGGATTGGACCGAGATGCTTTTGCGCATGTACATGCGCTGGGCCAACGCGCGCGGCTTCAAAACCGAGCTGTTGGAAGAGCAGGGCGGCGACACCGCCGGCATCAAATCCGCAACTGTGCTGACGCAGGGCGAGAATGCGTATGGCTGGCTGAAGACCGAAGCAGGCGTGCATCGCCTGGTTCGCATCAGCCCCTACGATTCAAACGCGCGCCGCCACACCTCGTTTGCGAGCGTGTGGGTTTATCCAAAAGTCGATGAGTCGATCAACATCGAGATCCTCGACAAGGACGTGCGCACCGACACTTACCGCGCCTCCGGCGCCGGCGGTCAGCACATCAACAAAACCGACAGCGCCGTGCGCCTGACGCACATCCCGACCGGCATCGTCGTGGCTTGTCAGGCCGAGCGTTCACAGCACAAGAACCGCGCCTCGGCCTGGGACATGCTGCGCGCGCGTCTCTATGAGGCGGAGCTGCAAAAGCGTGAAGCGGCGGCCCAGCAACTCGAGGACAGCAAGACCGAAATCGGCTGGGGCAGGCAGATCCGCTCTTACGTGCTGCAGCCGTATCAGATGGTCAAAGATCTCCGCACGGGGGTCGAGACCTCCGATACGCAAGGCGTGCTCGACGGCGACCTCGATCAATTTATGGCGGCCTCGCTCGCGGCTCGGGTGCATGGGGCAGGCGACAAGCAGATTTCGGATATAGATTAAAGCTTGATGGTGGGGGCCATGAGCGAAACGGCTGAAGACACAAGGATCGCGCCGGGCGGTTGGCTCGCGGAGCACCAGCGCGCCCACTGCAACGGCGCAACCGCGCTCGCGACCTATCAGGGTCCGCTCAGTGACGAGATCGTCCTGCCGCAAAGCGCAGCCGACGCCGCCGATCCCGAACACTTCGCGCAGGCCTGCATCGCCTTTTGCGACGCGCTGTTGAACAAAGCCCTTCTGCTGCACGGCGAGTTCGCGTCCGAAGTGACACTGAGCTTCTACGCGCAGGATTATCTCGACCTCGTGCAGCAAGGCGGACACGACCTTTACTGGGCGCAGCGGGGCGACGACGCGCTGGCGCTGCGCGCATGTGCTGCAGCGCTGAAAAGCATGTTGGCCGATCCGCAACGACAGCTCTTCATGTTGATGCAGCGTGTGCACAAAGCCTCGCCGCGCGAAGCCAAGCGCATAGCGGCCGATGCAGGGTATCGCGATGCGGCCGCCGCGTTGCGCGCTCTCGATGCGCGCTTTGCCGAATGGGAGCGCAAGGAGCCGCTGGCGCCGCGTCACAAAGCGTGGCTGCGCAGTTTCAGGAAGCTGAGATTCGTGCCGGACGCCGAGTTGGCGCAGCACATCAATCGCCTGGCCTCAAGTAACCCGCTCTACCAGCGCCGCCGCGCCGAGGCCGAGCAGATCCGCACCCTGCGCGAGCAAGGGGATCCGCTCTTTCAAGCCGCCCAAACGCTTTGCACGATGGCTGGGCTAAAGCTCGTATCAGTCGGCCGCGGCGCGACCGGTCCGATGCGCAAAACCTGGCCAGAAGGCCCCGACCGCAAAGCCTTTGCCGTCCGCATCGAGACCGACCGCGGCCCGCGCACGGCTCTCTTCTACGTCGAAGGCGGCCTCTTCAAACGTCGCCTCGCCGTGCTGATCGAACCCGGCGAAAGCCTCCCGCTCGGCTCGCTAAGCCTCACGCGGGCGGAGTTCGCCTCGGTGTGCGCGCCGCGCCTCTAAAAGCGCGTGATTTCGCTTGATCGATGTTGATTGATCGTTCAAACAACGGCCTATGGCCCCGAGTTCAGCGCGCGAGAAGATCATTCATGCGGCGATGGAGCTGTTCTGGCTCAAAGGCTACAACTCGACCTCGATCGCCGATTTGCTGAGCCGCACGCAGCTCAATTCTGGCAGCCTCTATCACGTCTTTCCGTCCAAGCAGGACGTGCTGATCGGCGTTCTTGAAGCTTATCGCGATGGCATCGAAGAAATGTTGCTGGCGCCGGCGTGGGGCGAGATCGACGATCCGATCGAGAAGATTTTCGCGCTGCTGAACGCCTATCGCGCCATGATCGTGGAGAGCGATTGCGCCTATGGCTGCCCGATCGGCTCGCTGGCGCTCGAACTGCATGAGCCCGATCTGCAGGTGCGTGAACTGCTCGCGCATAATTTCACGAAGTGGACGGCGGCGATCGAACTCTGCATCGAGGCTGCGGGCAAACGTTTGCCGCGCGGCGTGGACAAGGTCGCGCTGGCGCAATTTGTCCTGACAGCGATGGAGGGCGGCGTGATGCAAGCGCGCACGCACCGCGACGTCGCGTACTTCGATCGCACCATCGCGCAGCTCAGGGCGCATTTCGATCTGTTGCAGGCGACAGCCAAAGCAAAGGCGTGAGCGTCGCGCAGGGGAGGTCGAAGATAATGGAAATCAATTGGCTCGCGGTGGTTGCTGCGGCGGCAAGCTCGTTTCTGCTTGGCGGCCTTTGGTATTCGGCGCTCTTCGCCAAGCCCTGGGCGCGCGCGGCAGGTCTCACCGACGCGCAACTCAAGAACAGCAACATGGGGCTCATCTTCGGCGGCTCGTTCGTGCTCGCCCTCATCGCATCCGCGTCGTTCGCGGTGTTTCTCGGGCCGGACGTGGACGCCTCCACGGGCGCGCTCTACGGCCTCACGGCCGGCCTCTGCTGGGTCACGGCGTCGTTCGGGATCAACTATTTGTTCGAGCGAAAAAACCTCACGCTGTTTCTCATCAATGGCGGCTATCACACGCTGCAATTTACTTTGATTGGGCTCATCCTCGGCGCCTGGCGCTGAGGGGAACACTGAACCACGCGAGCGGGCGCGCGTTGGCTGGCGAAGGAGTTCGCCAATGCCCTCTCAACGTGACGTCGCTGTCCTCGTCGGCAGCTTGCGGCAAGAAAGCTGGAATCGGAAAGCCGCGGAGGCGGCGGCGTCGGTTGCCCCAGCGTACCTCAAATTCCGTTTCGTCGATATCGCGGTCTCGCTCTACAACCAGGATCTCGACACCGATACTCCGCCGGCGGACTGGAAACGGCTTCGCGACGATATCGCACCGGCCGACGCGGTGTTGTTCGCTACGCCCGAGTACAATCGCTCCGTTCCCGGCGTGTTGAAGAACGCCATCGACATCGCCTCACGCCCCTACGGCAAGGGCGTGCTGATCGGCAAACCGGCTGCGGTGCTAAGTGTCTCCGTCGGGCAGATCGGCGGCTTCGGTGCCAACCACCATCTGCGCCAGGTCGCGGCGTATCTCGACATGCCGATGCTCCAGCAACCTGAAATGTACCTGGGCTCTGTGCAGAACTTCCTCAGCGCGTCCGGCGAAATCACCCAGGATGCGACGCGCGAGCTGCTGACCAAATTCGGCGGCGCGTTTGCTGACTGGATTGAAAGGGTGAGTGTGCGCAAGCAGCCGGAACGCGGGCGCTAAAAGAAAAGGCCCGGCGCGAGCCGGGCCTTTAGTTTGTATTCCAACCCAAAATCAAATCAGCTCGAGGCGCCCGTTACGATGACGCCCGACACCATGCGGTCGTCATTGCTCGGCTCGCCGAAAACGGAGCCCTGATTGCCGAACGCCGAAGCCGCTGGCCGCTCCTGCGGAGGAACGATTTGCGGCGTGGCCGGCGCGCCTTGGCCCGCCTGCGACAGCGGATCCTGCAGGTAGCGGCACTGGCCTTCAAACACGGCGCCCATTTCAACAGAAAGAGATTGATGAACGATGTCGCCCAGCACGTGCGCGTTGCGGGCCAGCATGACCTTGCGCGCGCGCACCGAACCTTCGACCCGGCCGTGCACAATCACGCTCTCGGAAACGACGTCGCCTTTGACCATGCCCGTGTCGCCGACGGTCAGCGAACCGCCGCGGACATTGCCTTCGATCTCGCCATCAACCTGAAGCTCGGCGCCGTCAGCGTCGATGGTGCCGGTGATCTTTACGCCGTTCGCGATGATCGAAGCGATGCCGGCGCGGCCCGGAGCGGTGCGGCGCGGCTGAATCGGATCGGGGAGAGCCGGCAAGTTCGCATCACCCGGTCTACCCTTGTTCGTGAACATGCCGTCCTGCCCTCAAAAAACTAACCGGATCGACCGCGCGACCGCGGAACCAGACTTCGTAGTGCAAGTGCGTCGCCGTGCTGCGTCCGGTCGAGCCCATCGAGCCCACGCGTTGGCCGATGGCTACGCGTTCACCGGTGCGCACCTGAATATCGCGCAAATGTCCGTACCGAGTCTTAAATCCATGGCCGTGGTCGATCTCAACCGTATAGCCATAGCCGGAGCGAGAGCCAGCGAAGACCACAGTGCCAGGTGAGGTCGCGACGACCGGCGCGCGCTCGAACGCGGCAAGGTCAAGGCCCGAGTGGAAAGCCGGGCGACCCGTGAACGGATCGACGCGGCCGCCATAGCCTGAGGTCTCGCGGTAATCGACGGCCACCGGCGGGGCCAGCGGTGTCGCGTTAGCGACATCACCCAGGCGGCGCGATTCAGTGACGCGGGCGGCGACTTGCGCCACGCGCTCTGCGAAAGCCGGGTTGAGACCGCTCTCGCGCAGATAAGCGACGAAATCCTGCGGCACGAGCGGTCCACCCGCGGCTTCGTCTGAGCCGGTGAGGGACGACATCGAAACGCCGGTCAGGCGCAGCACGCCGCGAACGGTTTCGCTTTGCTCAACGACGGAATCTTCAAGCTCAGAGAGCGTCTGCTCCTGCTCAGCCTCGAGCCGCTCCCCACGGGCGCGGAAGCCCACGGTCTGGACTTGATAAGGCTCGCTGGTGACGGCGCGGGACTGGCGCGGCTCGGCTTCATCGATCGAGGCGGCCATGATGATGCGGGCGCCATCGCGCTCGATTGGGCGGGTTGCCGCCAGCTGCATGCCGTTGCCGCCGGCATATTCCAGCAGCGAGCGCAGCACTTCATGGCGGCTTTCAAAGTCCTGGGTGGCGCGGTCGAACTGGCGGGTGCGCTCTTCCAGCAGGGCTTGGCTTGCGGAGGCTTGGGCGCGGCTTTCGTTCAGCCAGCGATCGTACTTGGCGCGCTCACGCTCGACTTCGGCGTTGGAGGCGGTCGCTTGCGGCCCTTCAAGCAGGGTGTTGGCCGACGCGTAGACGCACCACCCGGCGAAACCGACCGCCGTCAGCGCCAAAAGCGCCTGCTTTCCTGGGGAAAGAGACACGTAGCGAACGGTCCCGCCGCTACGATGATAAATTTGCCTTTCCGGGAACGCGCGATCAAAAAACGCCCGCGCCCGGGATCCGAACTGGCTCATGGTCCGCCACCGCCCATTAACCGAAACAAAAAAATTACGTTAGCCCCGCCAAAAGTGATCCAACCTGAAACGCTCTCGAATTGCAACAGGTCGGCTGCTCCGTTTACGAGAATTTCAGCTTCTCTCAACGGCTTTCTGCGAAAGCCACGCCAGAACTGCATTAATCAAAGTAAAGATGAGGCCAATCGCTCAAGGCGTCTTAACCTCTTCGAGTACTTCTTGCACATGTCCAGGAACGCGGACGTTGCGCCAGACGCGTTCGATTCTGCCTTTCACGTCAATAAGGAATGTGGCGCGCTCAACGCCCATATAGCTACGGCCGTAGAGCGTTTTCTCGACCCAGACGCCATAGGCTTCGCAGGCTAGGCCTTCCGTATCCGCAGCCAGTGTCACATTCAGGCCGTGCTTGGCGGCGAATTTCTCGTGCTTGGCCACGGTGTCTCGGGACACCCCGATCACCGTGACCCTAGCTGCGGTGAATTCCTTCGCCTTTTCAGTGAAGTTTAGTGCTTCTTTGGTACAACCCGGCGTGTCGTCCTTAGGATAAAAATAAAGGATGACGCGCTTGCCCTTGAGGCTCCCCAAGCTGACGCGCCCGCCCCCGGCCGTCGGCAGATCGAATTGGGGTGCGGGGTCGCCAAGTTTGAGCTCTTTCGCCATCGCCGGCCTCCGGGTGTTCGAACAATGTGCGGCCGCGAAGTGCGCCGCGGCTGGGCAGATGCTTTGCCTCAGGGCGATTCTCCGCGCTAGACATAGCGCCGGGGTGGCGGAGACGTGCGGATGATACGCCGCTCGACGCTCATTGCTGTCGAGATTTTACTCGGCCTGGTCGCGGCGCTCGCGATCGGGGTGGGCGTGGCGTGGTGGCGCCTCTCGCAAGGCCCGATTGAGCTGAGCTTCCTCCGGGAGCAGATGCAGTCCGAACTCAGCGCCGCGCGCGGCGGGAGGCCCGTTGGGCTTGAGCGGGTCGAACTTGCCTGGTCGCAGCGCAATGCGCTCGAACTTCGCGCCGTCAACGTCACCGTCGAAGACGGCCGGGGCGGCGTGCTCTCGCGCGCCGACGAAGCGCGCATCGAATTGGCCGTGCTGCCGCTTGTGATCGGGCGCATTCAGCTTGTCCGCGCCGAGTTCGTCGGCGGCGAGTTGACCTTCACCCGAAAGCTCGACGGCGCCATGCACATCGCTTTCGGCCCCGAAGGCGCCCCGCCCGACCTCATCATTCCTGCTTCACCCACGAACGAGCCGCTAGAGCGGAGAGTGGCGCGCTGGCTGGATGGGATGGAAGCCGCGTTTCGGCCCGTTGGCCCAGGCGGGGGCTTGCGCGCGCTGAGCGTGCGCGGCGCGCGGCTCGCCGTGATCGACGAAGCAGGTGGCGGCCGCTGGACGGCGCAAGGCGCCAATCTTGAACTCTCCCGCCAGCGCAGCGCGCTGGAGCTCTTTGCCGAAGCGCGCCTTGAGGGCGCCGAAGGTTTGGCGCCGGCAAGCTTGCGCATCACCACCGACACGCAATTTCGCAGCGCGGTGGTTGAATTCGGCGCACGCGATGTGCGTCCGCGCGCTCTGTTCTCGCCGGCGGCGCTAGGCCCGTTCGCGGGGCTCGATGCACCATTGACCGCGACCGTATCGATCGGGCTCGACCGGGAAGCCGGCATAAACCGCTTTGAAGGCGACGCGGTGCTCGGGCAAGGCACGGCCGATGCGGGCGTCGGTCAGCGCTTTAGCTTGGATGGCGGGCGTTTCCACGGGCGCTACGATATTGCGAGCGATGAACTCATCATCGATCAACTCGCCCTGGCTGGGGACACGACCCAGATCGGCGGCGAGATTCGCGTACGCAACGTCTCAGCCATCATTCGCGCGGCCCCGAACGATCCGGCGACGTTCAATGTTTCGCTGCCGTCTCTGACCCTCGATGTGCCCGGCACGCTCTCGCAACCGGCGGCGTTCACGAACGTTGAAATTGCCGGAGCGATCGCCTCGGCGGAGCGCACGGTGCGCTTCACGCGCATCCACGCCGAGACCGGCCAAGGCGTACTCGACGCCAGCGGGCGGATCTATTGGGCTGAAGCGGGCGCCGATCGCCGCTTGCGTCCGGGCATTGAATTGAACGGGCACCTCGATGGCGCCGTGGAGGCGCGCGCCGTGCTCGCAATGTGGCCAATCGGCCTGGGCGAAGGCGCGCGCGATTATCTGGCGCGATCGCTGACCGGCGGGCGGGTGAGCGATGCAATCGTACATATCGATGTGCGCCCGTCCGATATCGCCGCTGGCGTGCTGCGCGATGAGGCCATGGATATTCGCTTCAACGTCGCTGACGCCTCGATGCGGTTTGTGCCGACCATGTCGCCGGTGACGCACGCGCGCGGCTCCGCCGTGCTGCGCGGCAACCGATTTGACATGACGATCCCGGAAGCGCGCTTCCACAACATGATCGTCACCAACGGCCGCGTGGAGCTGCCGCAGCTGAAGCCGAAGGGCGCCATGGCCACGATTTCGGCGCGCATCGACGGTGACGCGCGCCACCTGCTTGAAGTGCTCGGCCAGGAGCCGATCAGCCTCGGCGAGCGTCTGCCGATCGCGGCCGCAAGCGCCGGCGGTCGCGGCGCGCTGAACATCCGCATTCAACGCCCAATGCTGCGCGAAGCGCCGTTTGAAACATGGCGCTTCAATATCGACGGCGCGATCCGCGATTTCTCCGGGGCAATGACCGGCCGGCGCATGGCGATCAGCCATGGCCAGCTCCAGGTGCGCGGCGACCACCGCGCCATCACCGTCAGCGGGCCTATCCGCGCCGGAACCTCCGCCATCGAAGAAGTGCGCTGGACCGAGCATATCGGCCGGGCCGGACGGGCGTCTTCCGAATACCAGATTTCCGGTGATTTCGACGCCGACGATCTGGAGCGTCTCGGCTATCCGGTGGCGCGCTATGCGCAGGGACGCATTGGAGTAACGGTGAGCGGCCAAGGGCGCGGCTTCGATGTCGATAACGCCCGGATCGAACTTGACCTTACCAACGCCGCCGTCGAGGCGCCGCGCAGTTTCTGGACCAAGCGCGCCGGGCAGGCCGCGTCGGCGCGCTTCACCGTCGAGCGCCAGCGTGACGGCGGCCTCGCCTTCACAAATATCGACGCGCGCGGCGCGGGCCTCAACACCCAAGGCCGGGCGCGACTCGCCCGCGATAATCGTTTGGTTGAACTCGACCTCACACGCTTTGCGATCGAGGGCCGCTCCGATGCCCGCGTCGTTGCAACGCGCGCCGCCGACAACGGCCTTGATGTTTCCGTGCGCGGCGCCCTGTTCGATGCAGCGCCGTTCATGGGCGGCGAAGACGCGCCGCCCGAAGCGGACGTCCGCACCGCAGCCTCGGTCTCCCCCGCGGCGCCTCTGCGCGCCAGCGTGATTGTCGACCGCCTAAAGCTGCACGGCGGCGCAACTTTGAGCGATGCGCGCGTCGCGCTCACCACCTCGCGCGGAGCATTGGCGATGCTGACAGCGGAAGGGCGCGCCCCGAATGGAGGCGCATTCTCACTTGGCCTCGGGCCCCGTCCCGGCGAACCGCAGGGCCGCATCCGCCTGCGCTCGGAGGATGCAGGCTTTGCCGTCGCCGCCTTGACCGGCGCCGACAACATCATTGGCGGCTCCGCCGCCGCCGACGGCGACTGGCGCACCGGCCCGCCCAGCCAGGCGCGTTTCGATGTGCGGCTGCGCGATTTCCACGTCGTGCGTCTGCCGGCGATGGCGCGGCTGCTGTCGTCTGCGGGGTCGCTCACGGGTCTCGTCGAGATGCTGAACGGCGACGGCATCAGCTTCACCGCGCTCGATGCGCAAATGGCCTACGCCAACAACCGGCTCACCTTCACCGACGCGCGCATGGCCGGCCCGTCCATGGGACTGACGGGCTCTGGCGCTTACAATATCAGCGCCGACGATCTCGATATTGACGGCGTCGTCGCGCCGTCGCCGCTGCTCAATCTCTCCATGCTCGGCGAAGTGCCGGTGATTGGCGATCTGCTGGTCTCGCGCCGCGGCGAGGGCGTGTTCGGCATGACCTATTCCATCAACGGCCCGGCCGCGCAGCCACGTGTCGGCGTCAACCCCGTCTCGGCGCTGACGCCGGGCATCTTGCGCCGGATTTTCGAGCCGGTGCGC
>JACMMP010000184.1 GCA_014378995.1 Hyphomonadaceae bacterium | reverse complement strand
CGCCGCCGTCACGCTCGCCATCCGCACGGCTTGGCGCATGTCGTGCGAGGTCTGAAGGAGAAACACGTTGGCCGAATGCGCGATCCAAGTCGCATCCGACGCTGCGTCCGCGATCGGCTTATCGTGCAAATCCGTGGCGCCGTCGATCACCCAAGCGCGATCGCCCGCGAACCCATACGCATCGTCATTCTGCTTCGCGCGATCGCCCGCGAGCGAGATGGCTTCGACGAGCGTCAGCACGGCTCAGGCCGGATAGATGAGCGAGACGACTTCGGCCACGCAGGCCGGGCGTTCCTCGTTTTCGACTTCGATGGTGAACTGGTTGGTGAGTTGGTAGCCGCCGCCGCGCGGCTCGCACGCCAGCATCTTGATCCGCATGCGGATGCGCGAGCCCACCGGCACAGTGTTGGTGAAGCGTACCTTGTTGGACCCGTAATTGATGCCGCGTCCCACGCCCGTGTAGGCAATCACATTGCGCGCCAAAAACGGGATCAGTGAGAGCACGAGGTACCCGTGCGCGATCGGCCCGCCCAGCTCTTTCGTTGCGCGCTCGATGTCGACATGGATCCACTGGTGGTCGCCGGTGGCGTCGGCGAACCGGTTCACCCGGTCCTGCGTCATCTCAAGCCAATCCGAAACGCCCAGCTCCTGGCCAACCAGAGTAGGGGCTTCCGCTAGCGGCACCTCGCGCATGCGCGTCTCCCGTGTTCGCCTCCGAGGTAAGGGCGCCGGGCGAGCTTGTCGACCTGCCCGAACGGGAAGGGCGTATGCAAGGCGGCTGATTGCCCCTCCAAACGACACAGGCTAATCCGCACCCATGTCCCTAGACCCGACCGCGCCAGGCACACTCGCGCTCGCCGAAGAATTCGGCCTTTCCCGCGACGAATACGATCTCGTCCTGGAGAAGCTCGGCCGCACGCCGAACGTCACAGAACTGGGTGTGTTCTCGGTGATGTGGAGCGAGCACTGCTCCTACAAATCGAGCCGCGTGCATTTGGCGAAGTTTCCCACCAAGGCGCCGCACGTGATCTATGGCCCAGGCGAGAACGCCGGCGCCATCGATATCGGCGAGGGGCTCGCCGCCATCTTCAAGATGGAGAGCCACAACCACCCGAGCTTCATCGAACCGTTCCAGGGCGCCGCGACAGGCGTCGGCGGCATCCTGCGCGACGTCTTCACGATGGGCGCGCGCCCCGTCGCCATCATGAACGCGCTCCGCTTCGGCGAACCGGATCACCCGAAGACGCGCAAGCTTGTCGACGGCGTCGTCAGCGGCATTAGCTTCTACGGCAATTGCGTCGGCGTCCCGACAGTCGGCGGCGAGACCAATTTCGACGCGCGCTACAACGGCAACATCCTCGTCAACGTGTTCTGCCTCGGCATCGCCGACAAAAACAAGATTTTCACCAGCGCCGCCAAAGGCGCGAACAATCCGGTCGTGTATGTCGGCGCCAAAACTGGCCGCGACGGCATCCACGGCGCGACGATGGCGAGCGCCGAGTTCATCGAAGGCGAAGATGGCCTGCGCCCGACCGTGCAAGTCGGCGATCCATTCCTCGAAAAGCTGCTTATCGAAGCCTGCCTCGAACTGATGGCGACCGACGCGATCATCGGCATCCAGGATATGGGCGCCGCCGGCCTCACATCGTCGTCCGTCGAAATGGCCTCAAAGGGCGAAGCCGGCATCGAGCTTGATCTCGATCAAGTGCCGGCGCGCGAAGAGGGGATGACGCCCTACGAATTCATGCTCTCGGAAAGCCAAGAACGCATGCTGATGACGCTAAAGCCCGGCCGCGAAGCCGAAGCCAAAGCGATCTTCGAAAAGTGGGGCCTCGACGCCGCCGTCATCGGAAAGACCACCGACACCGGAAATCTGACGCTCCGCTGGCACGGCCAGATCGTCTGCGACATCCCGCTTGGTCCGTTGGCGGATGAAGCGCCAAAGTACGAGCGCCCGTACGTGCAGCCGCTGAAAGCGATCCCGCTGAGCGAAGCTGAGCAGAAACGTCTCAACGACGAATACCCCGGCTTCGCAAAATCGCTCACCACTTTGCTCCGGCAGCTGGACCAAGCTTCCAAGCGCTGGATCTGGGAGCAATACGATCGCCACGTCATGGGCGACACGCTGGCCGATAGCGGCAGCGACGCCGCTATCGTGCGCCTTTATGGCTCGCAACGCGCGCTGGCGATGACGTGCGATGTGACGCCGCGCTACGTTGAAGCCGACGCCTACGAAGGCGGCAAGCAAGCCGTCGCCGAAGCTTGGCGCAACCTCACCGTCACCGGCGCCCGCCCGCTCGCCGTCACCGACAACCTCAATTTCGGCAATCCGCAGCGCCCCGAAGTGATGGGCCAGATCGTCTACGCCATCGAGGGTTTGGCAGAAGCCTGCCGCGAACTCGCGTTCCCGGTCATCAGCGGCAATGTCTCGCTTTATAACGAGACCAACGGCCAAGCGATTCTGCCCACGCCCGCCATCGGCGGTGTCGGCATCATCGACAACATGGAGCGCCGCGCCACCGCCGATGCGCTGCAACAGGGCGACGTGCTCATCCTCATGGGCGACACCGCCGGGCATCTCGGCCAATCCGTCTATGCGCGCGATCTCTTCAAACTGGGCGGCGCTGCGCCCAAGGTCGATCTCGCGCTCGAAAAGAAAAACGGCGATTTCGTCCGCGCGCTCATCACCGATGGCACCGTCCGCGCCGCACACGATCTGAGCGACGGCGGCTTCGCCATCGCAGCCGCCGAAATGGCGCTCGGCTCCGATGTCGGCGTTTCGCTGGGCTACCAGGGCAATCTCACCGACGCGACGTTTCTCTATGCCGAGGACCAAGCCCGCTACCTTATCGCGCTTCCCGCCAACAAAGCCGACGCGCTCGACCAACGCGCCCGCGCCGCCGGCGTAAGCTTCCTCGTCGTCGGCGAAGCGGGCGGCCGCGAGATCAGCTATCTCGGCGCCAGCGGTCAACGCGAACGCGTGTCGCTGGTTGAGCTGCGCAAAGCTCACGAAAGCTGGCTCCCCGCCTATATGAAGAGGGCTCACTAACGCTGCGCGGTCGAACACTCAGCGTGGTGATTTAGGGCTTCTTATCGCGCCAAACGCGGACGCGTCGCGGTTAGCCTTCGCCGCGCAGGCGGGCGCTGAACGCCGCCGCTTGGCCGTCGCGTCCGTCAAGCCAAATGCCGAAGAAGCTGCGGCGAAAGCCCGGCCACTCGATTTCGCATCGCTGCGCGCCGTTATAATAGAAGCGCGCAGTGTTCGGTCCAGTGCTGACGCCGGTCACCCGGTCGCCGCGGGCGATGTTTGGAAAACACGCCGCCAATTGCGCCCGCAACGGCGCGAGCGATCTTGCCGTACCGGCGCCGCGCTGGCTCATCTCGGAGATCGAGCGGTTGATCAACGTGCTGGCGCGGGCGGAACGTTCGTAAGTCAGCGCTAACGCGAACGGGGTATTCCACGAGAAATCGCCAGTGCCTGTCCAGAGCTCCGCCTCGAACAAGGTCACGGTCAGCAGCTGGTAGCGCGCTTCTCCGACTTGCTGCGCCCCGGGAATGGCGCGGGCGACTTCGGTCGGGCTCGCGGCCGCGGGCGTCACAGCGGCGCATAAGACGGCGAAGGCGGCGAGGGCGGTGCGAATGGGGCGCATGATTGGGTCCGGAGCGTTAGTTATAAGCTGTACGTGTCAACGTGCGGGATGGATCGATCAGTTCCGCGCGCCGGCTGCTTCCTCAGCCGATAACGCTATGGTGGAGATGTCGAGCTTGGCCGAGCCTTCAACGAGTTCGCGCGAGTGCGAGACGTAAAGGATCGAGCGGTTCTCCAGATCGACGATGCGCCGGATGGCGACATTCTTGAAGAAGAGGCTCTGGCGTTGGTTGAAAATCTCTTCGCCCGAGCGCGACGTATCCAAGCCGGCCAGATTGATCGCGCCGATGCGCTGGCAGGACACAGCGGAATTGGACGGGTTTTCGAACCAGTTGCCTTGGCGCATACGGTCCAAAAAACTCCGATCGAAATACGCTATGTGGCAGACAACGCCGGGGAGCCCGGGATCAGGCAGCGCCTCGATCATGATTTCGTTGCCGAGCAGGTCGTTGGAGAATTCGCCAACCTGACCCTCACCGTCTCCGCCACAGGCGGCCAGTGCGAGCGCAAGAAACGCCGCTGCGGCGGCGCGGGCGGTCTTTTTCATCGTGATCTCCGGTGATGCAGCGAAGCGTAAATGCATGGATGCACGCCAGGTTCCTTTACAGGAACCCGGCTTTGACAGCGCCTAGTGCGGCGCCTACCCCTAGAGGCAGGGGAGTGAGATGTTGAAACTCGTCAAAGTTCTAGCGGCGGCGGCCAGCTGCCTTCTCCTTGCTCTGAGTGCGGATGCGCCGGCGCAAACTGGGCCGCGTCCTAACATCGTCGTGATCGTCATCGACGACGCCGGCTTCACCGATCTTGGCGCTTATGGCGGCGAAGCGCGGACGCCGAACATTGACGCGCTGGCGACACGCGGTGCGCAATTTTCGCGCTATTATTCCTCGCCCCTGTGTGCGCCGTCTCGCGCCATGCTGCTGACCGGCGTCGATGCGCACCGCACAGGCGTTTCCACCATTCCAGAGGTGCTGCCGCCTGAGCACCGCGGCCAGCCCGGCTACACGATGCGGCTCGAACCCGGCGTCACCACGGTCGCGTCGCGCCTTCGCGCCGGCGGCTATCGCACCTACGCCACTGGCAAATGGCACTTGGGCCATGGCGACGGCGATTTGCCTATCGATCACGGTTTCGACCGGTCGCTGGTGCTGGATGCCTCCGGCGCCGACAATTGGGAGCCGCGCTCCTACATGCCGTACTACCGCGATGCGCCCTGGTTCGAAGATGGCGCGCGCGCAGAAATGCCGCGCGAATTCTATTCGAGCGAGCTGATCGTCGATCGCATGATCGAATATCTCGAAACCGACCGCGCGCGGGATGAGCCGTTCTTGGCTTACGTCGCCTTCCAAGCCGTCCACATCCCGCTGCAGGCGCCGCCCGAATTTACCGAGCTCTACGAAGGCGTCTACGATTCCGGCTGGGAAGCGCTGCGCGACCAACGCTGGCGCCGTGCGCAGGAGTTGGGCTTCGTGCCCGCCGACGCGCCGCAAGCGCCACTGCCGCCAAATCTGCGCGCGTGGAGCGATATTTCCGCCGACGAGCAGGCGCTCTATGCGCGCAGCATGCAGGTACACGCCGGCATGTTGGAATCGATGGATCACCACATCGGCCGGCTGATAGCATATCTGCAGAGCCGTGGGCTGGCCGAGAACACCATCTTCGTCGTCACCTCGGATAACGGTCCCGAACCCAGCAACCCGCTGCCCGAGCGCGGCTTTACGCAATGGATGGCCGTCAACGGCTACACGCGCGAACTGGACAACTTAGGAGAACGGCGCTCCTACGTTTTCATCGGCCCTGAGTTTGCGAGCGCCACCGCTGCGCCAGGCGCGCTGTTCAAGTTCTACACCACTGAAGGCGGCCTCCATGTGCCGCTGATCGTGGCGGGGCCGGGTGTTGCCCCTGCGCGCGTGAATGCGCGCGCCTTCGTCACCGACATCGCGCCGACCCTGCTGGAGCGCGCGGGGCTAGCTGTTGCGCCGAACGAGGCGGTGCCGATGAGCGGGCGCAGCCTGCACGGCGTGCTGAGCGGCGCCGCGGACTTCGTGCGCGGGCCAGATGAAGGTTTCGGTGTCGAAGTCTCCGGCAATTCCGCTTTCTATCGCGGCGATTACAAGCTGGTGCGAAATCTGCCGCGCTACGGCGACGGTCAATGGCGGCTCTACAATATCGAAGCCGATCCCGGCGAAACGCGCGATCTCTCTGCTAATGAGCCTGAACTATACGCGTCGATGCGCGCGGCTTACGACGACTACGCCGCCGCCAACGGCGTGCTGGCGATGCCGCCCGGCTACGACGTCCAACGCCAAGTCGCACGCAACGCCATCGCCAAACAGTTCGAGCATTATTGGTGGGTGCTAGCGCTTGCGGTGGTGGCGCTGCTGGCGCTGTTGTGGCTGCTCTTTGCGCTCGTGCGCCGGCTGTTCAAGCGCAAGTCATAATATGGAGCGCCGGCGTCCTCGCCGGCCAGCGCCGGTGCATGCCGGCGAGGACGCCGGCGCTCCATATCAGAGCTGAGCCGGCGCACGGCGCAGCAGCTTCTCCAGCGCCTCTAACGTATCCGCATCGCTCGGCCGCTTGTCCCAGCGGATGCGCGAGATGCGCGGAAAGCGCATGGCGACGCCGCTCTTGTGCCGCGTCGAGCGCTGCAAGCCTTCGAAGGCAACCTCCAGCACCAGCCCCTTCGTCTTCGTATGCGTAACTTCGCGCACCGGGCCGAAGCGGTTCTCGGTGTTGTTGCGGACGAAGCGGTCGAGTTCGATGAGCTCTTCGTCGGTGAAACCAAAATAGGCTTTGCCGACAGGCGTCAGTTCGCCCGCCTCGGTCCAGACGCCGAACGTGTAGTCGCTATAAAATGAGCTGCGTTTGCCTGAGCCACGCTGGGCGTACATCAGCACCGCATCGATCACCATCGGATCGCGCTTCCATTTGAACCAATAGCCTTTCGGGCGTCCGGCCAGATACGGCGCATCGCGACGCTTGATCATTACGCCTTCCACCGCCTCCGCATCGACCCCGGCGCCAGCATCGGCAGGATTGGCGCGCGCGTAGGTGAGGTCAACCCATGTCGCGAATGGAATCATCGGTGAAAGGTCGATTGGCGCCAGCGGATGCGCGGCGACGAATGCTTCAAGCTTGGCGCGTCGCTCGCTGAGCGGCAGCGAACGCAAGTCCTCATCGCCGAGCGCCAGCAAATCGTAGACACGGATAAACGCGGGAAACTCCGCCATCAACTTCGAGGTCACGCTCTTTCGGTTCAGCCGCTGCTGCAAAGTGTTGAAATCCTGCACGCCGGCGCCGCGCTTGATGAGTAGCTCGCCATCCAGCACCGCGTCGAAATCGAACGCCGCCACGAGATCGGGAAACGCGCCAGACGTATCCTCGCCCGTCCGCGAGTAAAGCCGCGCCACCCGCTTGCCGTCCGCGCCTTTGCCGGCGGCGGCCTGCACGCGAATGCCGTCCCACTTCCACTCTGCGACGAAATCGGCGGGATCGAGCGGCGCGAACTCTTCCGGCTCGATCGGGTGCGAGAGCATCGGCGGATAGAAGCGCACGGTGGTCGACACACTCGGCGCCTCGCCGCGGCCTTCGAGCCAAGCGAACAGATGCGGGTAGGGCGGCGCGTCAGCGTGCCAAACGTTCTCGATCTCATCGGGCTCTTTGCCGCCCAGCCGCGCCAGCGCCGTGCGCGCCAGCCGCGCCGAGACGCCAATGCGCAGCGCGCCTGTGATTAGTTTAAGCGCTGCCCAGCGACCGTTCTCATCGAGCCGGTCAAGCCATTCCGCCACGCGCGCTGGCAGCTCGGCTTTCGGCATGGTCTGCAAAGCTTCGACCACATCCGTGATCGTCAGCTCAGCATTGGCGCGCGTTTCGTTCACCGGCCACATCAACGCGACCGTCTCCGCCAGATCGCCAACGAAATCGTAGGAGAGCCCGAACAGCACCGGATCGGTGCGCTCCGCCGCTAGATTGCGGATCAGCCCAGCCTTTGCGTTCTTGAACGTCAGCGCACCGGTCATAGCCGCTAGCGCCCAGCCGCGATCCGGATCGGGCGTCTCGCGGAAATAATTCTCCAGCAGCGCCAGCTTGCCGAGCCGGCGCGGCTCGTAAGCCAAGCGGTCGAGCAGGGCGGCGAAGCGGTTCATGCAGCGGCGCTCGGCTCGTTCTCCTCGTCGCCGTAACCGACGAGATGCAGCGCCTTCGCCCTCAACCCTTGGCTCTCGCACCAATGCGCCAGCGCATCGGCCTCGCCGTGCGTGATCCAAATTTCGCCGGCGCCGGTGTCCAGAATTGTACGCTGCAAGTCAGGCCAATCGGCGTGATCCGACAGCACGATGGGCAATTCCACGCCGCGCTGACGTGCTCGCGCGCGAATGCGCATCCAGCCGGAGGCGAAGCACGTCACCGGGTCGGGAAACCGCCGCACCCACGGCGTCTGCAACGCACTAGGCGTGCCGAGAATGATCGCGCCAGCGTAGAAACTCTTCGGCGCCGTCTCGACGGGGCGGATGTCGCCCAGTTCGACGCCATGCGCCTTGTAAAGTTCCGTCAGCGCCACCAGCGCGCCGTGCACGTAAATCGGCTTATCCCAGCCGCAGCGCCGCAGCTCAGCCATCACGCGCTGCGCCTTGCCTAGCGCATAGGCGCCGACGACATGCGCGCGCTCGGGAAACATCGCCACCGACCCCAGCAGTTTGCGAATCTCGTGCTCCGCCGTCGGGTGCGTGAACACTGGCAGCGCAAACGTCGCTTCCGAAATGAAAACGTCGCACGGCACGACTTCAAACGGCGCGCACGTAGGATCGCTCTGGCGCTTATAATCGCCGCTCGCCACTACGCGCGTGCCGCCGCACTCGGCCAAGGCTTGCGCTGAGCCGAGGACGTGTCCGGCGGAATGCAGCGAAAACGTCACGCCGTTGATATCGAGCCGCTCGCCGTATCTCAGCGCCTGCGTCGAATTGGCAAACTCCGCGCCGTAGCGCGAGCGCATGATCGCCAACGTCTCCGGCGTCGCCAGCACCGCGCCGTGGCCAGCGCGGGCGTGATCGGAATGGCCATGCGTGATCAGCGCGCGGGGAACGGGGCGCGTTGGATCGATGTAGAGATCGGCCTTGGGGCAATAGATGCCCTCGGGGCGGGGCTGTAGGATTTGAGCCGGCTGCATCGTCTTCAAGATAGGACGCGGCGCGGACTATTTCCGCATTACGTCTGCGGAATAACGAACGCCCCTAGCCATATCCGGTTCACGGCCCTATGTGCGGCGCTCTCTCGGGGAAATTTCAAACGCATGCAGCCGATCATTTCCATCAAGGACGTGAGCAAGACCTATAAGGGCGGCGTCGAAGCGCTGAAGCCCACGTCGCTCGACATCATGAAAGGCGAAATTTTTGCCTTGCTCGGCCCCAACGGCGCCGGCAAGACGACTTTAATCAACATGACCTGCGGGATCGTGAACCTGTCGTCGGGTACGATCGTCGCCGACGGCCACGACATCATCCGCGACTTCAAGGAGGCGCGCAAAAAAATCGGCTTGGTCCCGCAAGAATTGCACACGGACGCGTTCGAGCGCGTGATCGATACGGTGACTTTCAGTCGCGGCCTGTTCGGCTTTCCATCCAATCCGGCCTATGTCGAGAAGGTGCTGCGCGACCTTTCGCTGTGGGACAAACGCAACGCGAAGATCATGGAATTGTCCGGCGGCATGAAGCGCCGGGTGATGATCGCCAAGGCGCTCAGCCATGAGCCGAAAATTCTCTTCCTCGACGAGCCCAGCGCCGGCGTCGATGTCGAACTCAGGCGCGACATGTGGGAGATGGTGCGCAATCTCCGCAAGAACGGCGTCACCATCATCCTCACCACGCACTACATCGAAGAAGCCGAGGAAATGGCCGACCGGGTAGGCGTGATCTCGAAGGGCGAGCTGATCCTGGTGGAGGAGAAGGACGTGCTGATGCGCAAGCTCGGCAAAAAGCAGCTGATGCTCGACCTGCCGGCGCCGCTCAGCGCCGTACCGGGCGGCCTCAACGGCTATAATGTCGAACTCGCCAACGAAGGCCGCCAGCTCATCTACAGCTTCGACGCACAAGCCAACGACACCGGCATCCCCGCCTTCCTGAAGCGGCTCACCGAACTCGGCGTCGACTTCAAAGATCTCCACACCGAGCAATCCTCGCTCGAAGACATTTTCGTTTCCCTGGTGCACGCGAAATGAACACCTACGGCGTCCAAGCCATCTACCGTTTCGAAATGGCGCGCTGGGTGCGCACGTTGGGGCAGAGCCTGTTCTCGCCGGTGCTCTCCACTTCGCTGTATTTTATTGTGTTCGGGTCGGCGATCGGGTCGCGCATGGTCTCGATCGGCGGCGTCAGCTACGGCGAGTTCATCGTGCCGGGTCTCATCATGCTCTCGATCCTGACCGAGAGCGTGTCCAACGCCTCGTTCGGCATCTATATGCCGCGCTGGGCCGGCACGATTTACGAATTGCTCTCGGCGCCGGTGTCGGCGATGGAAGCCGTGATGGGCTATGTCGGCGCTGCGGCGACGAAGTCGGTGATTATCGGCCTGGTCATTCTGGCGACGGCGCGGCTCTTCGTGCCCTACGAGGTGCAAAACTGGCCCGCGGTCGTGCTCTTTCTCGTGTTGACCAGCATCTCGTTCTGTCTGTTCGGCTTCATCCTCGGCGTGCTCGCGGACGGCTTCGAGAAGCTGCAGATCGTGCCGATGCTGATCCTAACGCCGCTCACGTTCCTCGGCGGCACGTTCTATTCCATCGACATGCTGCCGGAGCCCTGGCGCACGGTCACCTTGTTCAACCCGGTCGTCTACCTCATCAGCGGCTTCCGCTGGGCCTTCTTTGGCGAGCAAGCGGCCGACGTGAACATCGCTGTCAGCCTTTCCGCCGTTGCGGCGTTTCTCCTAATTTGTCTGGGCGCGGTCTGGTGGATATTCAAAACCGGCTATCGGCTGAAGGTCTAATCAAGAACACGAGCCACAGCGCCGCGACGCTCGCCGCCATCCAGATAAGCGGAAAGGACGGAGCGTCGATCACCAGCAGCTTCACGGCGCCTTGCACAACAGCGTGCGCGATCGCGGGCGCCCAAATGGTGCGGCCGCCAAGTTCGTAGAGCCAGGCGAATGGAAACGACAACAGCACCGAGATGACAAGCGCCGCCAGCGCGATTGGCCACGCCATGGTCGTAAACATGTAGAGGTGCGCGGTGGCGAAGGGGACGGTTGAGATCAGCGCCGCTCGCCAAAACGAATGGCGACGCCGAATGTGACCGTAGAGATAGCCGCGAAATACAATCTCCTCGGCGACGCCGCCCTGCAGGAATATGCCCAATGCGAGCCATAGCGCATTCGGGTAGGTTGAAAACGCCGCACCAGTTGGGAGCAGGAAGAGCGGATAGGCGCAAAGGACGAGGCAGCAAACGGCGAGCGCCGCCCAAACACCGCGCGGGCGCGGGGCGGCCAAGCCCAGCGAAGTAATCGCTTTTGTCGAGTGGGACGCGAACAATGCCCGCTGCACCAACAGGGCGCCGCCCACCGTGACCGCTGCGACAGCCAACCCCCATTCGCCGCGCAAACTGCCAAGCGCCGCCGCCGGCCCCTGCAATAACCCCAACAGGATCACGAAGCCGCCCAGCAGCCTCGTCCACCCAGCGACGCCCTCGATCTCCCGCATCGTCATGACGTAGCGCAAAGCGCTCGAGGCGTCTCTCGCCGTCCTTCCTGCGCCAGTGTACAGCGGAGCTAGAAGAGGAACGCCCATGAGCCAAGACCACATCATCGTCAGCCGCGACGGCGCCGTTCTGGAAATCCGCTTCAATCGTCCCGATAAGAAAAACGCGATCACCAACGCCATGTACGGCGTGATCGCCGACGCCATCGCCGCCGCGGAGTCCGACGACGACGTGCGCGCCGTGCTGTTCACCGCCAACGGCGATTTCTTCTCCGCCGGCAACGACATCAAGGACTTCGCGGCGCAATCCACCGACGCTGCCGAAGGCCCGCGCCATGTCGGGCGCTTCCTTGAAGTGGTAATCGAAGCTGAAAAGCCGGTCGTGGCCGCCGTGCAGGGCCACGCCGTTGGCGTCGGTACGACGATGCTGTTTCAGTGCGATCTGGTCTATGTGGCCGAGACCGCGCGCCTCACCGTTCCGTTCATCGATCTCGGCGTCGTGCCCGAGAACGCCTCGAGCCTCACCATCGTCGATCGCTTGGGTTACTCGCGTGCGTTCGCGTTGTTTGGGCTCGGCGAGCCGCTGCTTGGCCGCGACGCTGCTGCCTGGGGCCTCGCCAACGCGGCGTTGCCAGCGGCTGAGGTGGAGCCGCGCGCGCGCGCCGCGG
>JACMMP010000183.1 GCA_014378995.1 Hyphomonadaceae bacterium | reverse complement strand
GGCGCTCGGCGCCGCATCGCGCGATGCGGGCGTGACGCGCGCCATCGTTTCCAGTCTGGACGCTGACGGGGTGAGGGCGCTCGATTTGGGCGAGGGCGTCGATCTGCTTGCGGCCGCGGCGTTGATGGAGCGGGCGACGCTGTGCGTCGGCAATGACAATGCGCTGACGCACATCGCCGCTGTGATGGGCGCGCCCACGCTCACTCTGTTCGGGCCGACGGACGAGAGGGTGCGCGCGCCCTACGGGCCACGCGTTCGCGCCCTGCGCGGGCGCAGTTTTGCCGAGATTGCCGCGCTGGGCGCCCTGGACGCCAGCGCCGCGATGGACGATGTCAGCATTGACGCGGTGGAAGCTGCGGCGCTCGACCTGTTGCATGCTGGAGGCTTGAGATGACTGCGTTTGACCTCATCGTGCGCGGCGGAACCATAGTCAGTCACGCGGGCGAGGGTGTCGCCGATATCGGCGTCGCGGCCGGCAAGATCGCGGTGATCGGCGATCTCTCGCGGCTGAGCGGGGACGTGGAGATCGAAGCCAAGGGCCTGCACGTTTTGCCGGGCGTGATCGACACGCAGGTGCATTTCCGCGAGCCGGGGAACGAACACAAGGAAGACCTCGAAACCGGCACGCGCGCTGCGGCTTTGGGCGGGGTGACAGCGGTGTTTGAAATGCCGAACACGGCGCCGCCGACAACGAGCGCCGAGGCGCTGAACGAGAAATTGCGCCGCGCAAAGGGCCGCGCGCACGTGGATCACGCATTCTATGTGGGCGCGACGCAGGAGAATGCAGATCAGCTGGGCGAACTGGAGCGGCTGCCCGGCTGCTGCGGCGTGAAAACGTTCATGGGTTCATCCACCGGCACGCTCCTGGTGGGCGATGATGACGGCCTAGATCGCGTGGTGAAGAACATCAACCGCCGCGGCGCTTTTCACGCCGAGGACGAAGCGCGGCTGAACGAGCGAAAATCGCTGGCGCGCGAAGGCGATTGGAGTAGTCACCCGGAAGTGCGCGACGATCAGACCGCGTTGCTGGCGGTGCAGCGTTTGGTGGCGGCGGCGCGCCGGCACGGCAAGCGCGTGCATGTGTTGCACGTTTCGTCGGCGATCGAGATGGAGTTTCTGGCGACAGCGAAGGATGTCGCGACAGTGGAGACGCTGCCGCAATTTCTGACCTTCGCGGGGCCTCAAATCTACGAGCGTCTGCAGGGCTTCGCGCAGATGAATCCGCCGATCCGCTACGCGCAGGATCTGGCGACGCTTTGGTCGCTGGGGATTTCGCAAAGCGTGGTGGACATCATCGCCACCGATCACGCGCCGCACACGCGCGAAGAAAAAGCGCAAGCCTATCCGAAATCGCCGTCAGGAATGCCCGGCGTGCAAACGCTGGTGCCGGTGATGCTGACGCATGTGAACGAGGGGCGCTTGTCGTTGCAGCGTTTCGTCGATCTTTCGAGCGCCGGGCCGCTCCGTGTGTTCGGCATCGAAGGCAAAGGCCGCATCGCGCTCGGCTATGACGCCGACCTGACTTTGGTCGACATGAAAGCGCGCCGCAGCATCCGCGCCGAGGATCAAGCGACGCGCTGTGGCTGGACGCCGTTCGACGGCTTCGAGGCCAAGGGCTGGCCGATGGCGACGATCATTCGCGGCCAAGTCGTGATGAGCGACGGCGAGATCGTCACGCCCAGCGCCGGCGCGCCGATGCGCTTTCTTGAGACGATGCAGCCGGCCTAAGCAAACGCGGCGCGGTATAGGCGGGCATCGTCCTCGGTGAGGCAGCAGAAGATCAGCCTTTTGACCAAGGGCGCCGCTTGCAGCGCCTGTTCGCACGCCGCGACAGCGATGGCGCAGGCAAAGCCGCGTGGCCAGCGATGATGGCCTGTGCCCAGACACGGAAAAGCAAGCGACGCGAAAGCGTGCAGCCGCGCCAGCTTAAGCGCGGACATATAGCAGCCGGCAAGCGCGGCGACTTTCTCGCCTTCTGCGCCATCCTCCGCCCAGAGCGGCGGGGCGGTGTGAATGATGTGGCGCGCGGGGAGGTTGAAGCCGGGCGTCAGCGCCGCTTCGCCCGGATCGAGCGCGGACATGCCGTTCGTATGCGCGGTAAGGCTGGGGCCTGCGGCCTGACGGATTGCAGCATCGAGCCCACCGCCGGGCATGAGATCGCGATTGGCCGAGGTCACGATGGCGTCCACAGCCAGCGTCTCCAGGCGCCCGATCAAGACTTCGAATGGCGCGGCCATTGCTCCCCCGGTCGCTTCACGAAGCTGAAACGACTTTCCAGCTTAGCAGCAGAGGCCATATTTGTTCGGTGCAGCCGCTTCAACAGCCAATGCCGACATGGGCTCGCCGCCCCCTCACGGAGGGCGAGGTCGCGCTTGGAAAAAGCGTCTTTGGCGGCGAGATCGATTGGCGCGCCGTGCGGGTGCTTCAAGCCCCGCCCGAACTGGGCTTTGGCGCGATGGTGCCGCGCGCCCGCACGATCGTTTTCTCGCGCTGGCGTGCGGTGGAGGATTTCGCGCACGCGCCGCTTAGCGAGCAGGGCTGGTTCGTCCATGAACTGATGCACGTTTGGCAGGCGGCGCGCGGGGTTTTTCTGGCCGGCGCAAAGCTCAACGCGCTCGGCAAAGGCGCCTATTTCTATACTTCGCGACCTGGCGCACGGCTGAAGCACTACAACATTGAACGCCAAGCCGAGATTGCGCGGCATCTCTTCTTGGCGCGCAATGGCGCGGCAGAGCCGGGCATGCCGGCGCCAGAATGGCTGGAAGAGATTTGGGAAACGCGCTGAGCTAGTCCGTCTTCAGCGTGAACTCGCCCTTGCGTGTGCGCTCGGGCAGGGTAGCGCAGAAGTCGGCCACGGCATCGGCGCCGTAGCGATC
Organism: Hyphomonadaceae bacterium; assembly: GCA_014378995.1. GTDB lineage: Bacteria > Pseudomonadota > Alphaproteobacteria > Caulobacterales > Aquidulcibacteraceae > Vitreimonas. The sequence continues at coordinate 419 of JACMMP010000183.1, read as the reverse complement.
CACCATGTCGGCGAGCGCCGCATAAATGGCCACGGACGCGATCACTTCTGGCTCCGCGCCGTCTGCGAGCGCTTGCTCCCACGCATCGAGAATAAGCGCGAGCGCGCGGCCTTTTTTGTCGGGATCGTCTGTCATCATCAGTCCGCATGCCGGGCGCTGAGCGCTTGTGCGACGCGAAGGCCGTTGGCGCGTAGCTCCGCTCCCATTTGACGGGCGGCGTCGTCGCAAACGGGGAAACGCGTTTCCCCGTTGCGATAGCCGCGGTTAAAGCCGTCCACCAATAACGCGTTGTGCTCGGGTTCGCGGCTGATCACGCCGCGCATGTAATCACGCCAGCGCTGATCGCCGCGGCCTTCGCAGAGCACGCTTATATAGTGCGAGCCGCCTAGGATTTCGGAGAGATCGATCAGCTGGCCGCG
>JACMMP010000022.1 GCA_014378995.1 Hyphomonadaceae bacterium | reverse complement strand
GGGCGTTCTGCCGCACGAGCCGCGCCCCGTCGTGTGGGTGCATCCACGCGCGCGCATCCTCATCGCCGGCCAGGCCCCCGGCCGGCGCGTGCACGAGAGCGGCGTCCCTTGGGACGATCCCAGCGGCGACCGCTTGCGCGCGTGGCTGCAAATGGATCGCGATCAGTTTTATGACAGACGCACAATCGCCGTCGCGGCGATGGGGTTTTGCTATCCTGGAACGGTGAAGGGCGCCGATCTGCCCCCGCGCCGCGAGTGCGCCGCGATTTGGCGGCCGCGGCTGCTGCCGCTGCTGCAAAATGTTCGCCTTACGCTTCTGGTCGGCGCCTACGCGCAACGCTACCATCTGGGCAGAGCGGCGAAGCCGAGTCTGGGGGAAACGGTGCGCGCTTGGCGCGACTATCCGCCGGATGTCTTGGCTCTGCCGCACCCATCTTGGCGGAACAGCGCATGGCTCAAACGCAATCCCTGGTTCGACGAGGACGTGCTGCCAGAATTGCGGCGCAGGGTGTCATCGGCCTTGCTCTGACGCTGATTGCCGCCTGTGTGCCCACGGTGCAGCAGGCGGCCAACACGGCTGCCGCTTTCCAGGGGCCGCGCTTTAATGTCGTGGGTGAGCGCTTCGTGTCTTTCGACGGCGCCGAGCTTGGCCTCACGGCGTGGCGGCCGGCCAACGGACAGGCGCCCCGCGCGGTGATCATCGGCCTGCACGGCATGAACGATTACGCCAACACGTTTTATCTTGCCGGGCCGTGGTTCGCCGAGCGCGGCGTTGCGCTCTACGCTTACGACGCGCGCGGCTTTGGCCGCTCGCCCAACCGCGGCGTCTGGCCCGGCGAACGGCTGATGACAGAGGATTTGCGCACCGCCATCGCCGTTGCGCGCCAAGCGCATCCAAACGCGACGATCGCGGTCGTCGGCGATTCCATGGGGGCCGCCGCGTCAATCGCCACCTTCGGCGCAGAAGCTGCGCCGGAAGTCGACCGGCTCATTCTTGTCGCCCCCGCTGTGTGGGGCTGGTCGACGCTGCCGGATCATTATGCGCTGACGCTCTGGCTCGGCGCGCACACCTTTCCCTGGCGCGCTGTGTCGCCGCCTCGCAACGTGACGCGCCGCATCAGCGCGTCAGACAATACCGAGGCGCTGCTGCAGGCGGGCCGCGCCCCGCACATGATCTGGACGACCCGTATCGACGCCGCCTACGGCTTGGTTAGCCTGATGGAGACGGCGCACGATCGCTCCGCGCATCTGGGCGGCGACGTGCTCTTCCTTTACGGGGCCAACGACCAGATTATCCCGCGCCAATCGGCCATCGCGGCAGCGCGTCGCCTGCCTGCGCACGTGCGCACGGCGCACTACGAAAACGGCTGGCACTGGCTGCTCCGGGACCGCCAGCGCGAAATTGTCTATGCCGACATTCTCGCCTTCATCGAGGATTCCGCCGCGCCGCTGCCGTCACACGCGCCGCCGCTGCTGCCGGTGGTTCAAGCAAATCGTTAACGGGATTGTCCTAGGCTGACCGCGCCATGGCGGTCGCTCTAAAGGTATTGTTCGACAAACGACAAATCGCGCTTACGCGCGCGCGTTTGCGCGCCTGGTGGGACGGCGACGCCTTCGACGCCGAAGCGACGGTCCTTGAGGTCGAGGCTAACTTGGCGGCTAATGACGCCGCCGATGTCGACGGCGAATTGTTTGACGCGGCCCAGTACGAGCCGCCGCCACGCCTCATCGCGCTTTCGATTTTGTGGGGCGAAGGGCGCATCCGGCCCGGCGACTTTACGGCCGATAAACTCGAGCCCGCCCGCATCGGCCTTGCGCCGGACGGCCGGTTGGCCCTGCTTGGGCCGGGGCATGTCGGCCCGCTCCTCGCCGTAGCCGCAGCCCATTCCGGCAAAATCGAAGTGTTCGAGTGGCGCGAGGAGACGTTTGAAGCGCTCCAGTACGGCATTGCCGCGGCGAAGCTGGGTGAGCGCGTAACGGCGTCGCGCATCGATCTCGAAGCCCATGTGTTTGGCCTCAATCAATATGACGGCCTCCTGAGCACCGATGACTTCGCCTATTGCAGCTACCCGCCGCATCTGGCGCAGCAGATCATGAAATGCCTGAAGCCGGGCGCGAGCGCGGTGATTGAATCCTATGTCGGTCTGCGCGCGGCGGAGATGGCGACGGCATTCGCCTCCTCGTTTGCCGAGCCGCACATTCGCGCCCACGGCGATCTCATTCAATTCTTCGCCGACGCGGGAATGGCGCTGGAGTCCGACGAGGACGTGACCGAGGAATTCCTCGAGACGGCGCGTCAGAGCTTCAAGCAGCTCGGCGACAAGCTCGGCGCTGCGGGCAATTTGGAAGTTGCCGCCGCACGTGAGCTGGCGTGGGAAGCCGAGGCATGGCGGATGCGGCTGAAGCTGCTGACGCAACGCAGGCTGGAGCGTCGCCGTCTGATAGTTCGCAAGCCCCTCGAAGGCGAGCCGGCTCAGGACGAGAACGCAAACGCGCCCGCGGGCTGAATTTCCACGCTTACGGTTTCACCGAACGCCGAGCGCGCCGGCGCCAGCGCCCGCCATACGAATCCCTGCGCTTCGATGCGCACGACATCGTGCGCTCCATGCGGCCGGACGCTCAGCACGCGCGCGCCTGCGCCAGGGGTCAGCAGTAGAGCCTCAGCGCGCACGGCGACATCGGCCTTTGCGCCATCCGCCAGATGCGGGGCCGCGATTGCGCCGAACGGGGTCGCCACCGCGCCATGCGCGGCGTGTCCTGAGAACCCATTGACGGGGCCGAGCGCGGCAGCCGCGTCCACCGAGGCGGGGCGATCATAGGCTTGGCGCGGCGTTCCTTCCTGCAGCAGCTTGCCGGCCTTCAAGATGGCCAGGCGATCGGCCACTTGCAGCGCGTCCTCGGCGTCGTGCGTCACGAACACGGTCGTGGTGCGCGCTTCCATGAGCGTCGCCAATGTCGCATCGCGCAACTCGGCGCGGAGAACGGGGTCGAGCCCGGAGAACGGCTCGTCGAGCAGCACGGCGCGCGGCGCCGGCGCCAGCGCGCGCGCAAGTGCAACGCGCTGTTGTTCTCCGCCGGAGAGTTCATGCGGGTAAGCGCTGACGCGATGACGCAAGCCGACACGGTCGAGCCATTTAAGCGCCGTCGCGTCGCGCTCAGCGCGGCCAAGTTTGTCGAGGCCGAACGCCACGTTGGCGCCAGCGTTCAAATGAGGAAACAGTGCAAAATCTTGGAACACCATGCCCACGCGCCGCGCTTCCGTCGCCAGCGTGCGGTCTGGCGTTGAGACGAGCTCATCGCCGATCCGAATCTCGCCCACATCGACCGCCTCAAGTCCCGCGATCAGCCGCAGAATCGTCGACTTGCCAGATCCCGAAGGTCCAAGCAGCGCAAGCACCTGCGCTTCCGGCGCTGTCAACGAGATATCGTTGACCGCCCACGTGCGATCATACGCGCGCTTCACATGCGAGAGGGTGACAACGCTCACGTCGCCACTCGCCGCACGCCGATACCGCGCGAGAGCACCAATATCGGCAAGAGGCCGGCGACGAAGATCAACAGCGCAGGCGCAGCCGCTTCCAGCAGGCGCTCATCGCTCGCGTACGCGTAGGCTTTGACGGCGAGCGTATCGAAATCGAATGGACGCAGGATCAGCGTCGCGGGCAGCTCTTTCAATATCTCCACGAACAGGATCAGCGCCGCCGCCGCAAGGCTGGGCGCGGCGATGGGAAGATCGACATGCAAAAAACGCCGCCATGGGCCGGCGCCTAAAGTTCGCGCTGACGAATCTAGCCCCTTAGACAAGCGCGCGAGTCCGGCGTCGATAGGCTGCACGCCTGCGGAAGCAAAGCGCGCGGCGTAGCTCCAGATCAGCGCCGTAAGCGCCAGCCCCGCGCCCAGCCCGCCGACCCATCCTGCTTCGCGCGCTGCGCCAAAAAGTGCGAGCGCGCCCATGGCGAGCACCGCCCCAGGCGCCGCGTATCCCATCGCCGCGGCATAGAGCGAGGCTTTGCCAAAGGCGCCGGTGCGCCGCGCAGCCGCCGCGATCGATGCGGCGAGCACCAGCGTGACGAGCGCGCCGCCGCTCGACAACATCATCGAGTTCACGAACGGCTGGACGATGTCTTCGACATTCGCGTGCAGCAGCGCTAAGCGCAGCAGCCAGGCAAGCGGCAAAAGCGCGCCGAACGTCGCCAAAGCCGCGCAAAACAGAAATGCCGCCGCTGAACTTAGCGGGCTGAGCCGATAGCGCGGCGTCTCCCGTCCGCGCGAGGCGTTGGCGAAGGAGGCGCGGCCGCGCGCGCGCCGCTCGACCATTAGAAAAAGGATCGCGCCCGCAAGCAGCACGGCGGAAATTTGCAGCGCCATGCCAGGCGAGCCGTGCGCGTACCAAGCGCGGAAGACCGCGGTTGAAAGCGTCGTCAAACCAAAGTGGTGGGCGGCGCCGTAATCGGCGGCGATCTCCATCATGGCCAGCGCGCCGCCGGCGGCGATCGCGGGCCGCGCCAACGGCAGCGCGACGCGCCAGAATACCTGCGCAGGTCTTGCGCCCAAAGTACGCGCAGCCTCGAGTGCGCCGGAGGACTGGCTTACGAACGCGGCGCGCCCGGCGAGATAAACATAGGGATAAAGGCCAATTGCGTAAACAAAAGCGGCGCCCCAAAATCCCGCAATCGGGATGGGGATAGGACCGCCTGACCAGGTGAGGCTCGCATAGGCGTAAGCGAGGATATAGCTCGGCGCCGCAAGCGGCGCGACGAGCAGCCATTCAAACACACTGCGGCCCGGAAAGCGGCAAAGGCCAACCAGCCAGGCGGAAGTTGCGCCGAAGACGATGGCGCCGAGGCCGCCGGCAAGCATCAGCGAAAGTGTGCCGATCGCCCCGTCGCGCAGCAGCCCGCCGGCGAAATCGGCGCCGCCATCGCTGCGCGTAAGTGCGAGCGCGAACACCGCGATCGCCGGCGCCGCGCAGATCAAAGTTGCGAGCGCGGCAAAGATGGCAACGCCGTCGAAGCGCGCGACGCGAGCGGGATCAAACATTCCAGACCTGCTCATTGGCCGCGCTGCGTCGCCTTTCTAGCGCCAACCCACTTCTTCGAAGATGCGCGCCGCTTCCGCTTGGTGGCGTCCCAGCACACCTAGGGCGATGTCTTCTTCCTTGAACGCGCCTAGCGCCGCGAGATCCGGCGCTGGTGCAATCGCTGGACGGATCGGGAATTCGACATTCATCGGCGCGAGCAGCGTCTGCGCTTCGTCGCTGACCAAGTATTCCAGCAATTGCACGGCGCGATCGCGCCGCTTTGCATGCGCCGTGACGCCGGCGCCGGAAATATTGATGTGTGTGCCGGCGCCCGCCTGATCGGGAAAGACGATGCCGGTCTTCGCCGCCACTTCGCGATCGGCGGGGTCTTCGGAGCGCATCAGGCGGAAATGGTAATAATGGTTGACCAGCGTCGCTTGCGCTTCGCCGGCGGCGACCGCCTTGATCTGATCGGTGTCGCTGCCTTGGGGATCGCGGACAAAATTAGCGCGCACGCCGGCAGCCCATGCGCGCGCATTCTCAGCGCCGAGGCGTTCAATGCGCGAGGCGAGAGTTGAGAGTTGATACGTGTTGGTGGACGAGCGCATCACGATCTGGCCGCGAAAGCGCGGATTGGCGAGATCGTCATAGTTGGCTACTTGCGCCGGCTGCACCGCGTCTTTGCGGTAGACGATCACGCGCGCGCGCTTGGTGAAGCCCCAATACGCGCCATCCCCGTCACGCAGACGCGCCGGCACGCCAGCTTCGAGCGCGGGCGTCGTCACGTTTTGCAGTAGGCCGGCCTCCTTGATGCGCCAGAGGTTGCCGGCGTCGGCCGCGACGACGAGGTCAGCCTCGGTGGCTTCGCCTTCAGCGCGCAGGCGCTCGAGCAATTGTTCAGCATTGGCAGGCAACACCCGCACCGCAATCCCAGTCGCTTGCTCGAAAGCCGCGTAGAGCGCGCGGTCGCTGTCGTAATGGCGCGCCGAATAGACGTTGACCACGTTGTCGGAACCGCCGCGCGGCGCGCAGGCGGCGAGGGCGGCGGCAGATGCGCCGAGGCCAAAGGCCCTGCGGCTAAGTGATAAGGACAGTGACGCCTCCCACGCAAATAGTTGCGAACCGCTCGCAATTGCGCAGGCCCTGAAGGGAACGTCAAGTGTCGCGCCGGGATCGCTTGACGCAGGCAAGGCCGCGCATCATGGTCCGCGCCCTCTGAGACCCGAGCGGTCCGGGCGCGTAGCTCAGCGGGAGAGCACTCCCTTCACACGGGAGGGGTCACAGGTTCAATCCCTGTCGCGCCCACCACTGCCATTCGATGCCCCGAATATCAGAGTACCGCCGCCTCTTGGCCTATGTCGAAATAGGCACTTATGTAGCGCGCGCTACATTTATGCTGCAGACAGATCAAAACGCCGCGCGATTGCCTTGGGCGGACCGCTTTTCGGCAAATTTCTCCCGAAATCGGCCGATTCACCGATTTCGCGATCAGCTGTTCGTGATTTCGTCTTTTGATGATGTCGCTTCGTTGCCACATCCACGCCTCGCTTAACGATAATGATCACCTTCGCTGCGAAGCGATCAGGGGGCTGACGTTACAGCGCGGAGCGAAATCCGCGCTAACGGTTCCGGGCGATGAGCCCACCCGGCGCCGAAAGAAGTAGGTGGTGGAGCGTATGGATCACGATTTCTGCAATAACGACGGCGCACGCCGCATTAAGCAGCGGATCGAAGAGTACTGGCGGGACCGCGGCTTCCAGGTGGACGTGAAGCTGATTGAAGCGGGCTTTGTTGCGGCTATGCGCTCGGCGCGCACTGATGTCCGTAGCGACATGGTCAATGGTTTCCCGACCAAGCGTGCAAGCACCAATGAACGCGAGCGGTCGACCCCGGCCACGCGCGGGCCGCTTGAGATCGCTTAGGTCTTCTCGTGACGGCCTGTCGCCAAGAGGCGGCGGCAGGCCGGCGCGACTTCGGAAAAGCTGCCAATAACGATGTCGGCGCCGAGTTTATCGGCGCGGTCGTCACAATAGCCGAAGCTGACGACAATTACGGGCGCGCCCGCACTGCGCGCGGCCATCACATCTGCGCTCGTGTCCCAGATCAACACAGATCGCCGCACCGTGCCGCCCGCACGGGTCACTGCGGCGCGGTAATGATCAGGATGCGGTTTGCGATCGGCGACGGCGTCGGCGCCGACAATGGCTGCAAACCAGCGGCTGAGGCCGAGAGCGTCAAGCAATAGCTCAGAGAGTTCCGTCCGCTTATTGGTGCACACAGAGAGCTTTGCGCCCATGGCCGCGAGGCTCTCAAGCGCAGCCTCCACGCCGGGAAACGGACGCGAGTCGCGCGCAATGTCGGCCCGGTAAAAGTCTACGAAGGCGTCGGTCAGCTGGTCCAGGCGTTCGTCACGGAAGCTGACGCCCGAACGCGCGGCGGCGCGTTCGATTAATCTGCGCGCGCCTTGACCCACCATCGAGCGCACAGTGTCGAGCCTGACCCGCGGCAGGCCCTCCAGCGCCAACGTTTCATTGAGTGCGCGCACCAAATCGGGCGCGGTGTCCACCAACGTGCCGTCAAGGTCGAAAACGATGGTGGCGTCGGCGAGTTCGCCAGTTGTCATGGGATGCCCCTCAGGCGGCATTTGAGCTAGAACGGCGCTCGGATTCGGACAAGGCGGGCCTAAAGCATATGAGCCGTGCGCGAGCAGCGATCATCCTGGCCGCCGGCCAGGGCACGCGGATGAAGTCCGACCTGCCCAAAGTGCTGCACGAAGTGGGCGGCCGCGCCATGCTCGATTGGGCGATTGCGGCGGCGGCCAATACGGGCGCTGAGCGCACCATTATCGTTACCGGCGCGCATTCGCCGGCGGTCGGCGCGCATGTCGCAAAAGTGCTGGGCGCGAACGCAGCGGTCATTCAGGACCGGCCGCTCGGCACGGCGCACGCCGTCCGCGCCGCCGAACAGGCGATGAGCGGTTTTGACGGCGACGTCGCCATCCTTTACGGCGACGCGCCATTCGTGCCGCCGGAACGCATCGAGCAGATGTTTGCGCTGCGCGCGGAAAAAGGCGGCCTCGTCGTGCTTGGTTTCGAGGCGCGCGATCCGACCGGCTACGGGCGCTTGATGCTGGCTGACGACGGCACCGTTGAGCGCATTGTCGAACACAAGGATGCAACGCCCGAGCAGCGCGCGATCACCGTCTGCAATTCTGGCGTTCTGTGCGCTGACGCGCGCACGCTCTTCGAACTCCTGTCGCGGGTTCGAAGCGACAACGCCAAGGGAGAATTCTACCTGACCGATGTCGTCGCGCTCGGGCGCAGCGCCGGCTTTAAGACCAGCATAGTCGTAGGCATGGAATCCGATACGCTGGGCGTCAACACGAAGGTTGAACTCGCCGCAGCCGAAGCCGCGTTCCAGCAGCGCATGCGAGTCGCCGCTATGGAAGCCGGAGTCACCTTGATCGATCCGGCGAGCGTTTTCTTCTCTCATGACACGCAGATTGCGCCGGACGTCGTGATCGAGCCGAGCGTGTTCTTCGGCAAGGGCGTCAGAATCGCCAAGGGCGCGCGCATCAAGGCGTTTTGCCATATCGAAGGGGCCGAAATCGGCGAGGGCGCCAATGTCGGCCCGTCTGCGCGGCTGAGGCCCGGCACGAAGCTTGGCCGCGGCGTGAAGATCGGCAATTTCGTCGAGATCAAGAACGCGAATTTTGGCGAGAAGGCGCAAGCGAGCCATCTTACCTATGTGGGCGACGCCGATGTTGGCGCGCGCGCCAATCTCGGCGCCGGGACGATCACCTGTAATTACGACGGCTTCGACAAGTATCGCACAACAATCGGCGAAGACGCGTTTATCGGCTCCGACACCGCGCTGGTTGCGCCGGTCACCGTGGGCAAGGGCGCCTACACCGGCACGGGCAGCGTCATCACCAAGGATGTGCCCGATGGCGCGCTCGGCGTAGCGCGTTCGCGGCAAGCCAACATCGAAGGCTGGGCCGACAAGAACCGCGCCAAGAAGCGGAAGGATAAGCCCGCATGAGCGAAGACCCGGCTAAGTTCAACGCCGCCCGCGCCGCGCTCGATTTTATTGACGACGGCATGATCGTCGGCCTCGGCACCGGCTCGACCTCGGCGAGCTTCGTGCGTCAGCTGGGCGAGCGCGTGCGCGGCGGGCTTCGCGTCAAAGGCGTGCCGACGTCGGAAGCGACGCGCAATTTGGCCGAGCAGGTGGGCGTGCCGCTGCTGGAGATCAGCCAAGTCACATCGATCGATGTTGATGTCGACGGCGCCGACGAAATCGATCCGCAGTTTCGCCTGATCAAGGGCGGCGGCGGCGCGTTACTGCGCGAAAAGATCGTGGCGGCGGCGTCGACGCGCATGGTGGTGATCGCCGATAGTTCGAAATGGGTGGAGACGCTTGGCGCATTTGCGCTGCCGGTTGAAGTGACGCGCTTTGGCTTTGCGTTGACGCAAGCGCGCATCCACGAAGCGCTGCGCGCCACGGGCTGCGCTGGCGATGAAGTCGTGCTGCGCGTCAGCGGCAAGGCCAACGAACCTGTCATCACCGACGGCGGCAATTACATTCTCGACGCGGACGCCAAGCGCATTCCCAACGCGGACGAACTCGGCGAGGCGCTGAAGCAGATCGCCGGCGTGGTGGAGCACGGGCTGTTCCTCGGCTTGGCGCAGACGGTGATCTTAGGCACGCCGTCGAGCGCCGAGGTGAAGTCGCGCTAGCTGAAAATTATTTCCTGCTGGCGCCGGCGCTCTTGGCCGCGCCCTTCGCGGTCTTTTTCTTCTTCGCAGTCTTGGCTTTATTCTTCGCCACCTTTGTCGCGGTAGCTTTCGCGCCGCTCTTGGCCGCCGCGCGCTTTTCTTGGCACTTGGGGCAAGCGCAGATCTCCTTCAGGTATTCGTCGAAATAGTTCTTGCCGTAATTATAGTTCAGTTCATCGCCCGGCTTGATGCGCTTGGTGGCGTGAACGAACACGCGGCCCTTGTAGATGTTCGGCTCGCAATTGGGACGGCAGGAATGATTGATGTAGCGCGCAGTGTTCCAGCGCGGCGCGCCGTCGATGGTTTTGCGGGCATGGATTTCAAACAGGTATTTCGAGTTCGACGTCTCTTCCTGCTCTTTGTTGATCTCGACACCGACATATTCGATGACGCACGCGCCCTTGGGGATTTCGCTTTCGGCGTAGAGGCCGAGCCCCGTCTTGGAGCGGCCGACCCGCAAGTCGAAGTCACCGGGTGTGTAGCTCTTGCGCGGCATCGTCGCTCCGTTCTGAAACGCGTTAGGCGGGCCAGAGGCGCTTGTTGGCAAACGCCTTTCCTGAACCGGACTTAAGATAAAACTCAAACTCGCGTGCTTTGCGCTCGTCCTCAAATGCGAAGTACGCGACCAAGCGCCACGGTCGATACTTGGCCGTGTGAGTCGTGGCGCCTTCATTGTGCGACTTGAAGCGCGTCTGCAAGTCCGAGGTGAAGCCGGTGTAGCGTTGCTTCGGAAATGCCTCGCTACACAGCAGGTAAACGTAAAACATGAGCCGCCTCCACGTGGAGGTTATTCGCTGTCAGTCGGTTGAATATTGGCGTGGCGTAAGCCAGCCGAAGCTGCGCGAGGGGAGGGCGCCCTACTTCGCCCTTCGGGCTTCGAAGGGCAGCCTACGCTCCGCTCCGCACGGCGTAGGCTGGCTGGGGTGCTAGGATTCGAACCTAGGAATGGCGGTACCAAAAACCGCTGCCTTACCGCTTGGCGACACCCCAAAACCGGCGAGCGCGTACCTAACGCTGCCCGCCTGCCGATGCAACAGCGCCTTGTTGGACGCGGACGAACTGGCCGCTTTCGGCGCCCAAGCGGGGTCCGTTGCATCGCCGTTTGGCCCGGTCTATAAGCCCGCCTCCTCGGAGTATAGCTCAGCCTGGTAGAGCACCACGTTCGGGACGTGGGGGTCGTAAGTTCGAATCTTGCTACTCCGACCATCCTACGCTCGCGCAGCGAGGTGGGATGGTCGTCCGCCGAACCTCGGCGAAGACGGACAGCCCGCTTCAGCCGCAAGCACCTTACGCGTGAGGCGAGCGGCGTTGTCGCCGCTGGCGGCGCCGACTAGGGTCGCGCCATGACGGTGGCCATTGTCACGCCCGTGTTCGAAGACCAGGAGAGCTTCGCCGAGCTCTGCAAGCGCTTGGCCGAAGCCGAACGCGCGTCAGGCGTCAAGTTCCACATTATTGCTGTCGACGACGGCTCGCTCAGCGCGCCGCCGCAGCTCAGCGCTTTGCATGCGGCTGGCGTCTCGGGCGAGATTTTGCGCCTGGCGCGCAATGTCGGCCACCAGATGGCCATCGCCGTGGGGCTCGCGCACGCTTATGCGCTGGCCGACATCACCGCCTGCATCGTGATGGATTCCGATGGCGAGGACACGCCGCAGAGCATTCCGGGCTTGCTTCAGGCGGTGCGGCGGGAGGGCGTCGATGTCGCCGTCGCGCAGCGCGCGAAACGCTCCGAGACGCTGACCTTCCAGGCGTTCTACGCGGTCTATAAGCGCCTCTTCAAATTGGCGACCGGCCAGGTGCTGCGGTTCGGCAATTTCATGGCGCTGACGCCGCGCGCGCTCGAGCGGATGTCCGGCATGTACGAAACCTCTACGCATGTCGCCGCCGCCGTCGTAAAAGCGCGGCTGCGGCGGGCGGATGTGCCGACCGATCGCGGCACGCGCTATGCCGGGCAGTCGCGGATGAATTTCCCGAGCCTCGTGCTGCACGGCATGCGGGCTGTGATGGTGTTTTCCGATCTGGTGCTGACGCGGATGGCCTTGGCGCTGGTTGCGATGGCGGCGACAGTCGTGCTGGTGGTCATAGCGGCGCTGGAGGCAAAGCTGCTTGGCGCGACCACGCCAGGTTGGGTGACGTTGGTGACCGGCTTTGCGCTCACTTTGTTTGTGCAGACCGGACTCTTCACCATGATCACGCTGATCGTCTCGAGCCTCGGCCGCGTCGACACCCCGCCGCGCGTGCGCGGACGCGCGCTGGAATACGTTTCGGAGATCGAGCGCACCGAGACATCGGGGGCGGCGCTTGGCTTTACGGTTGCGGCTGTCCGCCGGCCGGCGGAATGATCGCATAACGCACGGTCACTGGTTGCGTGCTTGCAGTTGCTCGATCGGGCAAAAAATCCATCTCGTTGCGCGGTGTGTCGCCTAAAAGCCCCTGCAGCGCGGCAGGTTCGCCGCCGCTCCAAACCACCAGCGCGCCATCGCGCGCGACATCCGCCGGCGTGAGCCAGGGCGAGATCTGGTAATCGCCATTGATCAGAACGGTCGGCGGCGCGCGGTCGTGCAATCCGATCAGGCCCGTCGTCCAGATATCGCCGGCGACGATGCGGAGCGGCGCATCCCCAGTCGCTATGCGCCATTGCTCCTGCAGCGTCGCGCTGATCTCGGCCTGCGGCCAGTTGCCTCTGAGCGGCTCGCCGGTCAGTTGATACCCATAGCGCATATGGCCGAAATAAAGCCCGGACGTGATCAGGATTACGGCGCCCGCGCCCATCAAAGCGGCCCGCGCCCGCCGCGCAACGATTCGCGGTGTCAGCAACGCGACCGCCAAAAGTCCCGAGAGGTTGAACATCGGCGCGCCCCAAGCGGTGCGCAGGCCGCTGACGCTGACAAGACCAATCAGCGTCAGCACCACTGGCGGGCCGAGCCCCATCAGCAGCAAATAGTGCAGCGCCCGCCGATCGGGCGGCGCCGGCGCTTCCGCCGTGCGTTTGCCGAAGAGGCCGGCGCACAGCATCAGCAAGAACATCGGGATGTGATGCGCAAGTTGGATCGGCAGAAAGCCGATTGTATCGAGGAAATCGGCGCTGGTTGCGCGCCGCGCCGCATATGCAAACGGCTGAAAGTCGTTCTCAAGCAACCACAAAAGTTGCGGCGCAAACACCGCTGCGCAAACGAGGGCTGTGACCCACGGACCGGGCGTTAGAAGCTTCCGCCGCGCTTCGGCGTCGTAGAGCATCCACGCGGCGGCCATCAGCAACAGGATTGCGCTCGAATATTTCGCCCAGAGGCTTAAGCCCGCGACAATTCCGAGGAGCACCCACCAGCCAATCCCGCCCCGCGTCGTTGCGCGCCACAAAGCGAGCGCGGTCAGCGCCCAGAACGGCATCTGCGCGACGTTGTGGTTGAACTCGGGGCTGGGCCACGAAAAGAAATACACGCCCGTTAGCAGCGCCGTACCGATCAGCGCGCGCCGCGAATCCATCAGGTCGCGCCCGAGCGCGTAGACGGCCGCAAACGTCACGACGATGAAAATCTGCGACACAAAATAAGCCGGCCAACCGGCAAACCCGGTCACCTGGCGTACGCCTTCGAGTACGAGCCCCGGTAGGTTGGGATGCTTGAAGATGGCGACGACGCCTTCGCGGCCGGTCGCGTATTCGTCGACGACATCTAGCGGCGGCGCAGAATGGGAAAGCAACGGCGCAAGCGACCAGAACGCAAATTGAGCCGCGATCAACATCCAAAGCGCGCGCTCAGGCCGCTCGAGCGTCCGCGCGAGGAAAGAGGTCATGGAGGTCCGTCTGCCCGGTCAGGCGTAGCCTTGCAACAGCAGCCAAAGCCCGCCGAACGCGGCGCCGACAATAATGCCCCAGCGTGCCGTCTCCGCCAGCAGGTGCACGAAACCGCGCGCGGGCCCGACCAGGCTGAGCGCCAAGGTGAGAATGAAGCCCGCACTTATGGCGAGCCAGACCTCGAACTCGCCGAGCTGGGAATCGAGCGCTGCGATCCAGGCGAGGTAGGCGCCGAAGCTGCCGAGGGCGAAGCGAACCAGCGCCTTGAGCAAGCCGTTGCCGCTGCGGTGGTAGTCTATCGAGGCAGCATCATTGGCCGGCGCTTCGATCGCAGGCGCGGCGACCTCGCACCGCAGCCGCCTCCAGGCCTCGGCCTCCAACTCCGCCCGGACTTGCTGTTCAAGCATCCAGTCATCGCTGGCTAGAGCGGGTCGGCGCGGTTGGGGCATCAGGTTCTCCCAGCCAGAGTATGCCCTGCCGCCGTCGCAACGGAAATACCGTTTGGCAGCAGCCCTTTGTCCTGATCCGCGCTGTTGCCGTACTGGCGTTGCAAGCGAGGTTTTATCATTATTCGATAAAATCCGCCTTGCGTTTGCCGCGAGTTCATATCATTTATCGATAAACCCGGCGGATGGTCTGGGGGCGGAGTAGTCTCGTGAAGCAATTTCTGATCACGGTGGCCGGGGTGATTGTGGGCAGCTTGCTGTTCTGCATCCTCGGCTTTTTCATGCTTGTGGGCATGATCGGTGCGGCCTCCGCGCCTCCGGCGCAGCCCGGGCACATCGTCTTGTCGCTCGACCTGCGCGAGCCGATGACTGACCAGCGGCCCTCAAACCCCTTTGCCGCTCTGGGCGGCGGCCCGGCATTGCTCGATCTCATCACCCGCATCGATGCCGCCCGCACCGACGACGCGGTTGAGGGCATTTACGTCCGCGCCAACACGGACGGCATGGCCGCCGCGCAAGCCGAGGAATTACGCGCAGCGCTGGCGGCGTTCCGCGCTTCGGGCAAGTTCGTGGTCGCCCATCTCCAGAACGACGGCGTCCGTATGAGCATGCCCGGCTACATGGCGATCGCCGACAGCGACGAAGTTTGGCTGCAGGACGCCAGCGAGTTCATGCCGATGGGCCTCTCGTCGGAAACGACGTTCTTCGCCGGCACGCTGCAGCGCTATCACATGCAGGCGCAGTTCGAGACGCGCGAGGATTACAAAACCGCCGCGCACACGATGACGCAGCGCACGTTTACGCCGCAGCATCGCGTGTCGATGCTGTCGCTGATGAATGGTCTCTACGATTCTATGCTGGCCAACATCGCCGCCGACCGCGAAATCACGCCGGCGGCCGCACGCACTGCAATCGACTCGACCCCGTTCACCGGCACACGTGCGCGTGAACTTGGGCTGGTCGATCAACTGGGCCGCCCTGAAGAAGCTGAACGTGCGGCGCTTGCCCGCGCTGAAGACGCCGAGATCGTCGATTTTGCGGATTATCGTCCGCCGGCGAACACGCGCGGCCGCGTTATCGCGGTCGTTCAAGGTGAAGGCGCCATCATCTCCGGCGTGCCGGAAGACGGCTTCTTCGGCGAAGATTCGGCGATGAATAGCGACCGCATCGCGCAAGCCTTGCTCGACGCTTCAGAAGACGAAGACGTGGCGGCCATTGTTTTCCGCGTCTCCAGCCCCGGCGGCTCTGTGGTGGCGTCCGACCAGATTCTGGCGGCGCTGCGCACCGCGCAAGAGCGCGGCAAGAAGATCGTCGTGTCGATGGGCGATGTGGCCGCGTCAGGCGGTTACTACGTCTCCGCTTACGCTGACGAGATCGTAGCCAATTCGTCGACCATTACCGGCTCGATCGGTGTGCTCGGCGGCAAGCTGATCATCGGCCCGGCGATGGATCATTATCTGTCGACGAACACCGAGACGCTGACCGTCGGTTCGCCGTTGGTGGAGATGTTCACCAGCGAGCGTCCGTTCAACCAAGCTGAGCAAGCGGCGTTCGCTGGCTTCATCGACCGCGCCTATTCGAACTTTATCGGCCTTGTCGCCGAAGGGCGCGAATTGACGCCGGCTCAGGTGCGTACGATCGCCGGCGGCCGGGTGTGGACGGGCCAGCAAGCGCTTGAGCGCGGTCTGGTCGATCATATCGGCGGCTTCCAAGTGGCGGTGACGCGCGCCCGCGCGTTAGCCGGCATTGCAGAAGACGACCGCGTGCAGCTGCGCTTCTATCCGGCGGAAGAGAGCCCGTTCAAAGCGCTTGAAGGCCTGTTCGGCGCGTCGTCGGCAAGCATCGAGGCGCTGGTGCGCATCAACGCCGCGCTGTCAGACCCCCGCACGCAACGGGTAATGGCGGCGATGCGCGAAGAAGACGCAAGCGTCCGCGCCGAGAGCGAGGCGCCGACCGTTCGCTAAATCGACACTGAACTCCATAGCCTGGCCCTCCGTGCGAAAGCGCGGGGGGCCTTTTCTTTACGGCCCCGCACCGGCGGTTCCGCGCCGCGTTCGCCCGCCTTGACAAGGGCGCGGCCCCTATGCGCCTCTCGCGCGAAATTGGCTCGTTCTCGACTCGGGGCCAGGAGTTGAACATGCACGCTTACCGTTCCCACACCTGCGGCGCTCTCCGGCCGGACGATGCCGGCAAGGATGTGCGCCTGTCCGGCTGGGTGCACAGGAAGCGCGATCATGGCGGTCTGCTGTTTATCGACCTCCGCGACAATTACGGTTTGACCCAGATCGTCATCGCGCCGTCCTCGCCCGCGTTTGCTTCGGCCGAGCGCGTGCGCGCCGAAAGCGTGATCCAGCTCGACGGCAGGGTGGTTGAGCGGACGGCGGAAACCAAGAACGCCAATCTGCCAACCGGCGGCGTTGAAGTGCAGGCGAGTGCGCTTGAAGTGCTGGGGGCGGCCGAAGAGCTGCCGCTGCCGGTGTTCGGCGAGCCGGATTATCCTGAGGAGCTGCGTCTCAAGTATCGCTTCTTGGATCTGCGCCGCGAGAAGCTGCACAAATCGATTCTGCTGCGCAGCCAGGTGATCGCGAGCTTGCGCCGCCGCATGATCGACCAGGGCTTCGTGGAATTTCAGACGCCGATCTTGACGGCGTCCTCACCGGAAGGAGCGCGCGACTTCCTGGTGCCGTCGCGTCTCCATCCCGGCAAGTTCTACGCGCTGCCGCAGGCGCCGCAGCAATTCAAGCAGCTGCTGATGGTGGCGGGCTTCGACAAGTACTTCCAAATCGCGCCGTGCTTCCGCGACGAAGACGCGCGCGCTGACCGTTCGCCGGGCGAGTTCTATCAGCTCGATTTCGAGATGAGCTTTGTCACGCAGGAAGACGTGTTCAACGCCATTGAGCCGGTGCTCGCCGGCGTGTTCGAGGAGTTCGCGAACGGCAAGCGCGTGACTAAGGCGGGGACATTCCCGCGCATTCCGTACGCGGAATCGATCGCGAAATATGGTTCGGATAAGCCGGACCTGCGCAACCCGCTCGAACTGCAAGACGTCAGCGAACATTTCCGCGGCG
>JACMMP010000021.1 GCA_014378995.1 Hyphomonadaceae bacterium | reverse complement strand
GCGCAGCGCCGCGATTCCGCCTGCAGCAGCGGGCGCGCAAACGCGCGCGCGACGCCAGCCAGCGGCCCGACGCGGCGGGTCAGGAAGCCCATCACCTCATAGTCTTTCGCGGCCGCTTGCTCATAACGGACCGACAGGAGATCGTCATAATCGATGATGCGCGCCAGATTTGGATTGGCGTCCGCCGCAAGCGGCGCGAGGCGGAGCATATCGACGTAGATGGCGGCGGCGTTGGCCTCGGCAGCCACCTGCGCGACGCGCGCGCGCGCGGCGGCGCTGTGGTAGAGCCAGGACTGCAGCGGCAGTCGCGAAAGCCGCACAGCGTTGAGCGCGATCGAGGCCGGCGCCGCCAGCGGCAAAAACTCGAGCCCGTTGTCGCTCGCATCGTGCGCAGGCGCGCCGAAGACGACGATGCGCGGCTCGAAGCGCAGCCTTGCTTGTTCGATACGCTGGCGCAGCATCGAAGCGCGGCCGCTGTTTTCCGCGTAGGGATGGCGCGTCAGCAGCATAAGCAGCACCGGCTTGCTCACGGCGCGCGCCCCGCCAGCGCCGCAGCGAGCAAATCTTTCAATTCATCCTTAGGCTGGACGAATGTGCTTTCCGGCGCGGCGGCAAGTTGGGCGCGCACGTCTGATATGCGCGCCCGATCTAGGCTGGCGATGAAAGCGGGCAATGTTTCTTCGAGCGGCTCGGCAAGGGTGAAGCCTGCGCCCTGCGCTTCAATCCAGCGGCCGGTTTCGCTATCCGCTGGCGCGATCGGCGGCGCGCAATAATAGCCGCCTTCGTAGAGCCGGTTAGGCAACAGCCACTTCGAGTTGGCGCCAGGATCGTGGAAATCGCCGGCCCAGACGAGATCGACGGCCGCGTAGATGCGCGCCAGCCCCTCCGGCCAGGAATAGCGCCCCCCGAACGAGACATTGGCCAGGTCCGCGATCCGCGCTTCGAAATCATCGATCTCGGTGCGCGCCGGGGCGCCGCGGAAGGACAGCTCGATCCTATCGGGAAACCGCTCGGCCAAGTCGAGCAGCAGGCCAAAGCTGCGCCGGCAGCGCAGATTGCCGAACCAGCCGATGCGGATCGGGCCAGTGCGCGGCGGCGGTTCGATCGGGCGCGGCCCATAGTGGAAGCCCGGCGGCAATCTGTTCTCGACCAGCACCGAACGCACACGTCCAGGATGGCGGGCGTCAAAATATTCTTGCACGAAGGCGGGCGAGCTCACGACGACCAGTTCGACATCGGCCAACAAATGTCGTTCGACGCCGCGCATTGTCGCGCCAAGCGCATCGGTGCGCGTCATGAAGCGGTGAACGTCGAGGCATTCGTAAATCAGCTTGGCCGTTGAGCCGCTCATGCGCCGGGCCCAGTGCGCGAGCGCCAGCATGTCCAGATTGCGGGCGTAGTAGAGTTCGGCCCGCTTCAGCGCATCGCGCCGAGCGCGCAGCACCGGCTGGGCCTGAATCAGAGCGCCGATGCGCTGGGTGAAGTCGGCGTCGCGAGTTTCCCCGAGATCGATGTTGATCCAAGGGGCGTTGAACGCAGGCCCGCGGCGCATGGTGAACGCACGGACGGAAACGCCGGTCTGCTCGAACGCCTTGATCCGGCGTTGCACGGCCGGGTCGTGGGCGTCGTGCCCGAAGAAGATTAGTTCAGCCAAGCGCGCGCGTCCTGGGAACCCGAGACGGGTTCCATTGCAGGATTTGCGCGAGAATCACGCCGTTTGGAAGCGTTTCACGTTCCGCTGCGGCGACGGACGACGACGGGACGCTCGCTCGCCGCTTTTGCGCGTGCGCGGGCGATTTTGAAGCTCGGCCTCCAGAGTTCGCCGCGGTCGCGCAGCGAACGCAGCGCGTCCCAAAGCAGCAACGCATCGGTCATCAGCGACCAAGAGAGCGCGTAGACTTTGTACTGACTCGCCTCTTCTTCATCCGCATCCGCGATGGGGCTGACGCTGACGACGCCCGGACGGGCGCTCAGATAATAGCGCTTGGCGGTCTTCAACGGCTCGAGTTGGTCGCCCGACAGCGGCGTCGGACCGACCAGCGCCATGTCGCCGGCGATCACGTTGAACAATTGCGGCAGACGCTCAAGCGCGCGGCGCCACTTCGCCTGCGGCCCCTCCGCATTGCCGGCGATGGCGGTCAAATCATTCGCAGGCGGTTCTTCAGGCGCCCCGGCAAGGTGCAGACGTTCGATCTTTGCTGACGGCAGCGCAATGCGCAGCTTGAAGCTTTTGAAGATACGGCCGCCATAACCGACGCGTTCCTGCGCCAGGAAGACCGGCGCCGGATGCCGCAGCTTCGATACGAGCGCGGTGGAGAGCATCAGCACGAGCCATATAGGCGACGCGAGCAGCGTGAGCGTGAGATCGACGACGCGCTTAGGCCAGCCGCCGAGCATTGCGTCGTAGGAAACGAGAGGCGCGCTCGCTAAGTCGCGCCGAAGCGCTGCTTCGAAGGCGTTGCTTGTTTCCGCGTTCTGCGAAACCTGCTGGTCGGGCGACCCGCGAGGCATCTGGATGAGCATTGACGATCCTGAGCCTTGAGGAGCCTGAGATTAGAAATCCCACGGAAAAGTGCAACGTTTTCGAGCGCCGAACGTGCAATAATTTATGGTCTGGCGTTCGTACGCCACAGACCGCGCTCTGCGCGGGAAATCGCACTCAACTGCATGTCCCGCTTGTGGATAAATGCCCCGGCATGGAAACAAATCGGCGACTCATGCGTTCGGCATCGGCTGTGGGCCGGGGATTGCGTGTGAGCAAGCGTCAGCGCAGAGACGCACAGCTTTTTTACGCTGGCGGGGAGAGCCAAGCTTGTGACGTCACCACTTACAAGTGACCTGACGCGGGACGATGCCCGGTCGCCTGGAGCGGCAGGCGCCCAGAGCAGCGGCCGGCGGCCGGCTCAGTCGCTGGCGCTGGCGCGGGTGGCTCGCGGCGTGCGCCGCCAATGGCTGATTGTCATCCTCATTACACTTGCCGTCGCAGCGGGCGGCATTGGCTTTGATTATTCTGGCGGAGTTCGCCCGCTGGTTGCAGCACAATTCTGGGCGCCGCTGGCGGTCGCCTTGGCGCTGATCGCCGCTTTGGTGCGCGAGATCGGGCGCAACACCATCACCTCCATAACCAGCTTTGGGAAACACCGCGGCTACATGGTGTTTGGCGCGGCGCCAGAGCTGACGCCTCATGCGCTGCGCCAATTGCCGCCCGACAAGAGGACCCCGGTCGGCTGCCTTGCGTTTCAGCCGGCCGCGCCATTCGCGACCGCGTTCCGCGATCTTCAGGGCGCGCTCGCCGATCAGCGCGTGGTTTCGTTCATCGCCGCCTTGCCCGAGGAAGGCGCGACGATGTCGGCGCTGTGCGCAGCGGTGAGCGCCGCCCAGCAAGGCCGCAGCGTGATCATCGTCGACTGCGATCTGCGCCGCCGCGGACTGACGCGGGCGCTGGAGCACGAGGCCGACGCAGGCGTCCTCGAAGCCAGCAACGAGCCGGAGAGCTGGCGCAACCTCATCGCAGAGGAAGAAGAGACCGGGCTGCACTTCCTGCCGGCGGCGCGCATGCGCAATCCGTGGAAAACGCTGGCCGGATCGCGCGGCTTTCCTGCGCTGATCGACGCCTTGGGCGACGCTTACGATCTGGTGGTGCTCGATTGCCCCCCGGCGCTGGCTTCCGCCGACGGCGTCGTCCTCGCCGGCATGGCGGAGCGCGCCATACTTGTGGCCGGCTGGGACCGCACCAAGCTGGGCGCGGTGCGCAGCGTCATGCGGTCGCTGCAGCGGCGGCCCCATCTCGCCACCGGCGTCTGGGTCAATCGGGTGCCGCCTCAATATCGGTTCGGACGGCTGCGACCGGACTGACTCCGCCGCGCGCCGCCAGCATGTCGTCCGGCGCAAGCGCGCCGCCGATAGAAATCGCGAGTTGCGGAAAGACTGGCGCTAAATTGCCCTGAAACTCGCGCGCATGCGCCCAGTCAGGCGTCGCCGGCCGCGCCACCACGCGCGGGGTGGCGCGCGTCGTCTTCTTCTTCAGCAAACCCTGGATGAACGGCGCCGCCGCGCCGCCGCCGACGGCGATCGCCTGCACCTCGGTTTGCCCGCGCAAGACAGCATCCCCGCGCACGACCATGAGCCCATGCGCGAACGCCTCGCTTAAATTTTTGTAGAACGCCTTGAAGTCAGCATCGCGTTCGATGTCGCGCATCGAAAGGGTAATGTTCTTGCCGCGATGGCGAAGCGTTGCGCGCCCATCCGCGAACACGCTCTCTTTGATGTCGCGCATCTGGCGCATCAGCACGTTCCAGAGTTCGCTCTGATCGTCCTTGCTGCGCGCCCACGAGGCGTTCTCGATCACGAGATTGGCGATGATGCGGTCGATGAAATCGCCGGCCTGTTTCATCGTTACGCGCGCTTCCGGCAGTTCGATCGTCCGCGCGCCGACCCGGGCCAGGGCGGCGATGTCGGTAGTGCCTGCGCCCATATCGACGACGATCAAGTGCGAACCGGCGTCTTCCAGTCCGACTGACGTGTAGGCGGCCGCCGCCGTCGCCTCGAAGATGAGGCCGATGTCCATCGCGCGCGCATTCGCCAAGGCTTTCGGCAACGCCGAACTAATGGTGCTAAGCGGCAGCCCGTCCGGCGACATCAGCTTTTTGCCCACCAAGGCGCGAAACGCTTCCGCTTCGCCGAACAGTTGCACGATCACCTGGTGCATCCCGGCGCTGTCGCCGCTGCGCCAGGCGGGGGCGGCATAGCGGCGGCTCATCCGCGTCGCCCCGGCCACCAGAGTGTCGGCCGCGCAGGCCTGCTCGACGGCCTCAAGCAGAAAAGCGAGGTAAAGCACGATCAGGTCGCGCATCTGGAAGATGCGGTGGGGATCGATCGAAAGCGGCGCGTTGGTGTTGAGCGCCCGGTCGAGATCGCTGACGCTCAGCAGCGTCTTGAACGATTTCAGCGCCATGCGCTTTTTATCGCCCAGCGCGTCAGCGCGGGCGATGGCCGCGCGCCCAAACAGCACGCGGCCCTCGTCGACGAATACCGCGCTATCGAGCAAAAACGGATTGCCGTGGTGGTGATGGCCGCTGAGCATAAGCGGGCGCACCATGCTGGGCTCAAACCGCGACCAGGCGTCTGCCGGCGCCGCCGCGGCCTTGGAATAGGCGGTGCCGAAATCGATACAGAGCGTCCAGTCGGTCATGGCCGCTTGGGTGCGCCGAGGCGCCCTACCCGGGTTTTCACCAACACGTCGCCGCCGCGGGCGACGCCGCGCGCCTCGACCCGGACAGTTTTGGGCGGCCGGGACCCCGCGCCATTGAGATCATGCAGATTGGCGTCGTACGCCTCGCGCGCGCCAAGCTTACCGAGCCGGGCCAGCCCACGCTTGCGCGCCGCCCTTGAGAGCGATTGCGCCACCAGCTCCAGCACATCCGCGTACGCTGCCTGGTCGCCAGCGCCTTGCGCTTCGTCAAGGTAGGCGAGCGCCTCCGCCAAAGCGAGATCGGCTTCCGCCCACGCAGCTTCCGCGAGAGCGCCAGCCAGCGAAGCGGCAGGCGCCGCACGTTTCCGCGCGGCGCCTTTTTTTGATGCCCCCCTGGCGGGAGGTTTAGCTTTGGGCTTTGCAGCCGCGGGCATTGACGTTTCCAGGCTCATTGAGGGTCGCCCAGCTTAGCGCCTCTCCCCGGCCGGAGCCTAGAGGCGCAGGCTGAGCCCGACCGACAGCGTATTGACCTCATAGTCGCGATAAGCAGCCGCACCCGACGATTCCACCTCGTCGCGGCGGTAACGCGCTTGCAGCGCGACACGGCGGTTCATCAGATAGTCCGCGCCGATCTCGCCGTAGAAGAAGTCGTCATTGCGATCGACCACATCGTATTCACGTTGGCCGGCCTGGACCGCCGCTGTGAGGATGACATTGCGCAGCAATTCGTGATCAACGCGCGCGCCGTAGCGTTCCTCAACGTAAGGCAGTCCGGTCGCGGCCCCGACGACATCCTCGGCGTTGCGGTCGACGTTGAGCGTGATGGTCGTCAAGCGCGTGATGTACCATTCGACCTCGGCTGCAATCGCAAGGCCGTCGGTCGAGCCAAAACCTTGGTAGTCGCGCTCGAACTGACCGACGGTGAACTCACCCAGCATGAGATCGGTGAAGTTGATCGTGACGCCGGCCAGCAAGGTTTGACCTTCCGAATTGAGGGTCGGGTCGTTGTCGTAGGAGCGCTCATCTGCCGTGGCCTGGAGGACCGCGCCGATACGCGGCGTGAGCTCCGCTTCGATGCGGCCGCGCAACACGTCCTCTTCGTTGTCGCGCAGGCTCGGGACCAAACCGTCAAAATCGGTCTCGGCGTGCGCCGCTTCAGCGACGACGCGGAAGCGGTTGAAGGTGTGAGCAACGCCGACAGACATTTCGGTGCGGTCGTATTCGACTGGGTCGCCGAGCAGCGACGCGTCCGGATCCGTCCGGGGCTCAACTTCATGCGCAAAGCCGGCCGTGCCGGTGATGCTGGTGGAGCTGCCGATATCAAGCCGGCCGACGCCGCGCACGAAGTGCGTGTCGGCATCTTCGCTCGAGAAATCTTGGTGGCTCTTGAATGTCGCGCCGCCTTCGACCGAAAGCGCATGGCGCGACCAGCCCGACGACAGACGCGCCCACGGGCTCACCGTGTAGATCATATCGTCGACCTCGGCGCCCGGGACGTCGGCGAAGAGGTTATCGGTGCTGGCGACGCCAAGATCGAGTTCAGCGTTCAAGTTGAATGCGCCGAGGCGGGTGCCGAGCGGATCGAACTCAGGGCGCGGACGCTCGCGGACCGAAACCTTTTCCTCCGGCGTCTGCGCGACGGCGTGGAGCGGCGCAAACGCGATCAGCGAAGCGGTGAATACGGAAAAAACGCGATGGAAGCGCAAAACAAATCCCCCTGCACGAGCCAACGCCGCTTGGCTGGCCAAGCGGGTTCGGCGACTTTGGACCGAGCGTTCAGCGGAATTCATCGTAAAGGCAACAGCTTGCGCTTGCGGCGGGAATGTTTGCGCAGGCTCGCCCGCGGTGTTTTGCAAAGACGTCATCGAGGGTTTCTCCCCAGGCTGGCAGGTGGCCGCGCGCGCCCATATAGGCCGCGCCGGCAGTCAGAACGAGGGAAGCTAAAAGGAGCGGGTTAAAAAGCCGGGACCGAAAGTGTTGCGCTGCGTCCACAACTTCTACGGCGCGACAGCCGTGGCGGCGCGCACGAGGTCCACGCCAAACGAGCCCGCAGCCCAGATTAAAACCCAAAAAACAGAGCAGTAGACGATGAGGCCGGAGACAACGAGCCATCTCGGCGGCCGGGCTGGCCCGTCCATCTTCGACGCGGAGGGGCTAGCCGGCGCGGCGCGCTGCTCCATGTCAGACTGGGGGCGGCGAAGTGCACCCAATTTCTGCTCCACAACGACTCGCCAAATAGGCGCACAACCACCCTTAACGACTCTAGCCTCGCGATGGTTCCGAACAAGTTTGTTAGACAGCGCCTAACCTAAGAAGCGACTGGGATTGCAATGCACAATAAACGCATGCCAAACCTTACCGGGCCATTAGCGAGGGAAATGGCAGGGATCGTGGGCTAATGGCCAATCAAATGATCGAAACGGGGGCGACTGTAAGTCTCCCGTTTCGTGGCCGGCAGAATGCGGGCGAACGCTTTAGAGCAGCCGAATCGCGCGTCGCGCATCGGATCACCGATCGTCGTCTTATCCGCAAGGTTAGAGCCGCCAATGGGCGCATGAAGCGCGCCTTCGATCTCGCAATTGCGGGACTGGCCCTCCTCTTCCTGCTCCCGGCCTTCATCAGTATCGCGTTCGCCATTAAGCTGACCGACCGCGGGCCGGTGTTCTATCGCCACACGCGCGTCGGGCGCCAAGGCGAGCGTTTCGAGTGCCTAAAATTCCGCACCATGGCGACGGATAGCGAAGAGCGGCTGGCGCAGATCCTGCTCACCGATCCTCATGCCGCTGCAGAATGGCAGGAAGGCCAGAAGCTGCGCCACGATCCGCGCATCACCAAGGTCGGCGCCTTTCTGCGCAAGACGAGCCTGGATGAATTGCCGCAACTCTGGAACGTGCTGCGCGGCGATATGAGTGTCATCGGCCCGCGCCCGATCACGCGCGCTGAACTCAACCGCTACGGCCGTGACCGCCGTTATTATCTGCTTGTGCGCCCCGGCATTACCGGGCTCTGGCAAGTGAGCGGACGTTCGAGCACCGGCTATGAACGGCGCATCCGCTACGACCGTGAATACCTCGAAGAATGGTCATGGCTCGGCGAGTTCTGGATTTTGTTGATGACGCTCCCCGCCGTGCTCAACACCGAAGACGCCTGCTGAGGCGATAGCGAGCGCGTTCGCGCAGCGCTATTGCCTTATGGCCCCACTGCCTTACTGCCCTCTCCCATGTCAGACGATGTCGCCGCGCCAGCGGCGTTCGATATTCCGGAAGGCTATGCGGCGCTTGATTGGCGGCGTGGCTTTGGCCGTCAGATCGGCCCGCTCTACCGGCGCGCCGCGGGCGAAGCCTACACGATGGGCTTCCGCGTCGAGGACCACCACACGAACGGCATGCAGAACGCGCACGGCGGCATGCTGATGAGTTTCGCCGACATGGCCTGGGGGCACATCGTGTCGGTGGAGACGTCATCCTATTGGGTGACGGTGCGCCTCACGATCGACTTTCTCTCCAGCGCCCGCCTGGGCGACTGGGTGGAAGGCGCGGGCGAAGTGCTTTCGCGTGAAGACGATCTCTACATCGTGCGGGGGCGCATCTGGAGCGGCGACCGCACGCTCCTCACCGGTTCAGGCATGTTCAAGCCGATCCAACGCCGCGAACCCCGCCCCGGCGAGAAAGCTTACGCCGCAAGCAGCTGAGCTAGCCGGACAAGAAAAGGGCGCTGTGTTGCGACCGCGCCCTTCACCGAGAGCCGCCCAAGGCCCGAACTTAAAAACTCTTATTCGAAGGCGAGATCATCGTCGAAATCATCGACGAACACGTCCTCTTGCGCCGGCGCTTTCTTTGCGTTCTGCGTGCTGCGCGGCATGCCGTTGACCATGTCGCTGCGCACATCAAAGCGGGCCGCGCGGATGGCAGGGTGAAAGCCGACATTGTGCAGAGCGACCATCACGTGCTGACCGCGCTCGCGCCAATAGGCTTCGATTTTGGATTTCAGCGCCAGCGCGCCGGCGCGCGAGCAGAAATCGTGCTCGCCGCGCGAACCGCCGCCGCCGATCCAATCTTCGCCGGAATCGGCAACAAGGTTAAGCGCGAGACGATCCATTCTGGGTCCTTTTCGAGAGCAGGTAAAACTCGAGACCCATTAACGATGACAAGAATATCCACGCGCGAATATTGCACCTAAGTCTTGCCCGAGGACCTAGACGCATGGTCAACCAATCAGCGAAAATCTGCCTATGCCGTCGCCTAGTGCTTCCGGCCTAGGCCGCAACGCCCTCTAGCACTTTGTGATCATCACGTGATTTTGTGTGAGGTCCCATGAAGCGCCTAAAACCCAAAATCCTACTGATCGAAGACGACACTGCGTCTGCGGAGGCGCTCGGTATGATTTTGCGCGATTGGGGCGCCGAAGTTGCGCACGCACCCAACGCCGACATGGTAGCCGCTATCCCTTCAGAGCGCATGGCGAGCTTTGGCTACATCATCACCGACTTCAACATCGGCCCCGGCGTCGATGGGGTGACGCTGGCCTCGCAGATCGCCGCCCGCGCACCGGATATCAAAATTATGGTGCTGTCGGGGTCGTTTCACGGACAAGCGACGGTCGCGGCCAAGCTCGCAGGCTTCAAGCTCATGCAGAAACCGGCGCACGCAGAGGCCATCCTGGCCTGGCTCGATCAACGGTAATTCTTGTGCTTCGCCATTAACAGGCGGCAAGAGGAGACATGACCGGACCGAGCGCGCCTGAAGCCAAGCGTTCCCTAAGCGCCGAAACCATCCTCACGGCGGCTATCGGCGCCGTTTCGCTTATCGTCATCACCCTAGGCGTGCTGCTGTGGGCGGCGGAGCGCAATCATAGGAACGAGGAGGCGGTGGTCGAGCGGGTGCGCGCCGCCCGCAGCGAACTGATTGAGGCGTCGCAGGCCCGGTATGAGGCTGAAGCGATCGCGGCGCTTTACGCTGAGACGGGAGATCGCGATCTGCTCGCCGAGTTCGATGCGGCCAAAGCTATCGCCCGCCAGCATCTGACGACGTTGCGCATCACCACAGCGGCCGATGCCGAGGCGCAAGCATCGGTGACGCGATTGGAAGATTTGCTTGAGCGCCGTTTCGATGCGCTGGGCGCCGAGACTTCAGCAAGCTCACGCGTTTTCCCACCAGGGCAACCGCGAGACGATTTGCAAGCGGCGTTCCGGGCAGAAAGCACCGCCTTGTTCGTGCTGCTCGATGGGCGGATCGACCGGGCGAGAGACGCGGAAAGCGCCATACGCGGGCAGCTCAGCATTCTCGCGGTTGCGCTTGCCTTGCTTTCCTTGGTTGGATCGGGCCTCGCTATGTTCGCGCTCCGCCGCGAACGCACCCAATGGAGGCTCGCGCACGCGGCGGCGGAAGATGCGCGCGCCAAGGCTGACGCATCGGATATTGCCAAGTCGCGCTTTCTCGCCGTCGCAAGTCATGACATGCGCCAGCCCCTGCATGCCTTGACGCTCTATCTCACCGCGCTTGAGCGCCGTGTCGAAAGCAGCGAAGCGCGCGACATCGTCACCAAGATGGACCGCGCAGTGCACTCCATGGTCGGCATGTTCGCGAGCCTGCTCGATCTGGCGCGCCTGCAGGCGGGCGTAATCAAGCCGGACATCGCGGACTCCGCGCTGCAGCCGATCTTCGATGCAATCGCAGCTGAACACCCGGGCGCCAAAGTCGATGTCGCGCCGACGCAGCTTTCAGTGCTCACTGATTCAAGGCTGCTTGAGCGCGTAATCTCCAATCTCGTCGCCAATGCGGTTAAGCACGGCGGCTCGGCCCGCGTCTCCACGCGCACCGTCAACGGCGACGCAGAAATCACCATCGCCGACGAAGGCCCCGGCATTGCCTTCGAAGACCAAGAGCGCATCTTCAATGAGTTTGAGCGGCTCGGCGCGCGTAGCGACGGCTTGGGGCTTGGACTCACTATCGTCCGGCGTCTTGCTGAGCTGCTCGACATAAGCGTCGACCTCCAATCCGTGCCGGGCGAAGGCGCCAGCTTTATTCTTCGCGTGCCGCGCGCAACAACGCCGGCGGCTGTCACCGTGCCGGCGGTTGGCGCCGATGCGCTGCGCGGCGTGCCGGTGCTGGCGATGGACGACGACGCGCTCGCACGCGAAGCCATTGCGGGACTGCTGCGCGATCTCGGCGCACACGTGCGCGCCTGCGCCAATGGGGAGGAAGCCGAAGCGATCGTCCAGCAAGGCTACAAGCCTGATCTGCTCGTGCTCGATCTGCGCATTGAGGGCGAGTTGCGCGGGTTAGATATTGCGGAACGTCTTCGCGCTCACCTGGCGCCGGCGCCGCCTGTGATCATGATAACCGGGGACACCGAACAGCAGACGCTTGAGGCATTGCGGGCGTCCGGCCACGCCTGGCTGATTAAGCCGATCAATCCGAACGATTTGAGCGCCGCTGCGGCGACGCAATTGAGTAAAACAGAAGCCTAGTTCGACTTCAGCCGCGCAATCGCTTCAGCGCGTGTGCGCACGCCAAGGGCGCGGTAGATCGCGGCCAAGTGAATCTTCACTGTCCCCTCAGCGATATCGAGAGTGCGCGCGATTTCCTTGCTCGCTTGCCCTTTCATAAGCTCGGTCAGCACTTCCTTCTGGCGCACAGTCAGCTTGTGCTCGCCACTCCCCGTTTGCGCGGACGCGACCGGTGCGCCGGGCTCGCGCTTGCCCATCGCCGCCGGAACGAAAATTTTGCCGTCCATTATCGATTGAATCGCAGCAGCGATTTCGGCTGCGGGCAGCGACTTTGGAATGTAGCCGTTCACGCCGGCGCTGAGCGCCGCCAGAATCTCAGCGCGCTCTTCCCACGCCGAAACAACGGCGATCTTTGCGTCTGGAAAGCCGTCGCGCAATGCGGCCAACGCCTCGGCGCCGGACATGCCGGGCATGCGCAGATCAACCAGGATAAGATCGCCGGCGCCTTCGTTGGTCAGTATCTCGATCGCTTGGTCGAGCGTTTCCGCTTCGCGCACTTCTTCTGCGCCCAGCGCATCGATCAGCAATTGCCGAAGGCCGCTCCGAAAAAGCTCGTGATCGTCGGCGACAAGTGCGCGTATGGCCATTTTTCTCGTTTCTCGTTGCGGCTAGCCAGTAGAGCTTGCCTCACCTCTCATTCGAGATAGACAATGCGCCCGATTCCGCGGCGGCTCAACACCCGAGTTGTACACCGTACACGTCTTGGTTGCCGGGCAGCGTTACCGGGTTCCAACGTCGCCGCTCGCCGGCGCAACCTGATGCACGACTGGCGTTTCTCGGGCGCGGACCTGGCGAAGCGTGTCGATGCGTTCGCGCTCGATCATGAACAATTCCAGCGAGCGGCCATCGAGATTGCGCCCGTTGGCGACGCGCAAGGTCATTGGATTCATCTGCCGCCCGCGCAGCATCACTTCGTAGTGGAGGTGCGGGCCGGTGGACCGGCCGGTGGTGCCGACATAGCCAATCACTTGCCCCTGGCGCACGCGAACGCCCGCGCGCATGCCGCGCCCAAACCGCGACAAGTGCGCGTACGAGGTTTCATAGCCGTTGGCGTGGCGGATGCGTACGTAATTGCCGTATGAGCCGTTCGGCCCAGCGCGCACGATCGCGCCATCCCCCGCCGCCAAAATTGGCGTACCGGTGGGCGCGGCGAAGTCGGTGCCGCGGTGCATGCGCGAAAAGCCGAGGATCGGGTGACGCCGCATGCCAAAGCCCGACGAAAGCCGCGCGCCATTGATCGGCGTCTTCATGAGAAAGCGCCGCGCGCTTTTGCCGTCGGCGTCATACCAGTCGGGCTGCGCATCGCCCGGCGCGATGAACGAATAGAATGCCCGCGAGCCGCGGCCCGACTCCAACGAGACGAACAGCATATTCCCGGTGCGGACAGTATTGCCCTCGTCATCGTAGTAACGCTCGAAGACGATCTCGAAATCGTCCCCGGGCCGCACGTCACGTTGAAAGTCGACGTCATACGCAAACGCGTCGGCAAGCGCGGCGACCTCGCGGTCGGTAGCGCCCAGCTGCAGCGCGCTTGCGTAAAGGCTCGTTTCCACCGGCGCGGCAATTCGCGCGATCTCGAACGTCACCGGCATCAGCACTTCGCGCGCGGCAAACCCCCCGCTCGTGGTGCGATTGGCCGTCACTGAGGCGCCCGGCTCCGATCTGAATGCAACGCCAGTCAAACGGGCGGCGCCGGTGCGCCGATCGAAGAAAAGGCTGACTTGCTGACCAGGGCGCAGCCGGCGCGGGTTATAGACGTCGTCGATGGAAGCGAGCGCCGCGCTGGTCTCGGCGCTGCTTGCGCCGGCCCGGATGAGGAGGCCCGCCAACGTCTCGCCGCTGGCGACGCGAAGCTCGCGCTCCTCGTGGGCAAGGTAAACTTCCGTAAACGCCAAGTGTTCGGCCCGGCGTGCGGCTTCTTCGCGCACAGCCGCAACTTCAGCAGCAGCAGCGTCGGCAGCGCCCGAAAATAGCCCAGCGTTCCAGGCGAGCGTTAACCCAATCACGGCCGCAGCGGCCATGACCCCGAAAGCGGCCAAACCTCTCTCGGCCTTCATGAGGCGATGAGCGAATTCTGCCCTCAATCGCATGCTCCACTGCCGGCCCATGGTAAAACATAGGCCCGACAAGCGTTTTCAGCTGTTTGGTTATCCAGCCGGAAACTGAAATGACGCCATTCCTAGGGTCTGGCGGGCGCCGCACTTGTGACGCTTCGACCAGCCAGGACTACGCCAAGCGAGGAATATGGCACATAGGTCTAACCAGGCCGTTGCAAGTCAAGACCAGTCGCCACCTTCGGCGCCTGTAGAACCGCCAACACCCCGCCGGATGCTTATCGGTTGGGCGACGGCTCTTGCCGCATTGGGCGTGTCCACCTTTCTGGTGGCGCTGGGGGTATGGCTCGCACGCCTGCCCCTTGCTGAGTTCATGATCGGGGCCGCTTTGTCCGAACGCGGGGCCGAGGCGGACTTTCAGGTCGAGAGCCTCGACCTGGACGGGGTGACGCTACGGAACTTGCGCTTTGGAGCTGAAGAGTCTCCCGACGCTGCGATCGAAACAGTGGAAGCGCGCTGGCGCTGGCGCGGGCTCAGCCCCGAACTGGCGGCGGTGCGTCTCACCGAACCCATGCTTCGGCTGCGGCTCGACCAGGGTGGGCGCGTGTCTGCCGGCGCCCTCAGCGGTATCAGCGGCGGCGCCCCCGGCCGTCGCCGACCAACCATACCGCGCTTCAATCTCGAAATTATCGGCGGCGAACTCCTGGTTGATGCGCCGTTTGGCCAACTGACAGGCGACTTCCGGGCCAGCGGCCTCATCGGCGAAAACTTCACCGCCGTCGGCCGCATCGCCGAAACGACGCGGCCCGGCGCAGAGTACGCGCTCGATCGCGGCAAAGCCGAACTTTCGGTAGTTTCGCACGACGACAGCATTGCCTTCCGCGTGTCCGCCGAAGCTGCGCAGCTGCTTTGGGCCGACGCACGCGCCGACAGCGCGCGTATCCTCGTGCTTGGGCACACGCCGCTCGACCTTGGCCGCTTCACTATCGAAGCCGCTATGCGCGTCGCTGCGCTGGACACGCCCACCGTTGACGCGCGCCTGCTGAGCGGCGGCGTCACCGGCGAAGCCGCGACGCGTGAGGACGCGCTGGCGTTCGAAACCTGGCGCGTGCGCGCCGAGGCCGATGCTGCTGCGCTCGCTCTGCAAGATGTGCGCGTGCAGCGCCCGCGCTTTACGGCGAACGGCGAAGGCGCCGGCGCACAATTGCGCGCCCGCTGGACCTTGGGCGGCGAGCGTTTCGATGGGTTCGGCCTCATCTCACGCCAGCCCGCCGCGTCGGGGCGCCTCTTTGTATCCGAGGATGGAGAATTCAGCGGTGACGCGCTGGCGACATTCGCCCGCAGCGCGCTGGACGGCGATGCGCAGGCCAATCTGCGCGGCGCTTTCCCGGCGCTCAACGGCACGCCCGTCGGCCCCACATTCGCATACGCCCGCGCGGCGCTTGACGCCGCCGCCGACAATTTCACGCTCTCTGCGCCCATCGTGCTCAACGAGGCCGAAGGCGGTCTGCGCCTCAGCGTGGTCGCGCCGGCTGAGGCGCGCGCTGCAACGGGCGCGCGTCTGCGCCTTTCGCCTCTGCGCCGCGATACGCCGGCGCTGGTGCTGCAATGGCCGGGACCGCGGCTCACCGGCGCAGTCGCCGTTGAGCTTTCGGGCGGCGGCGCGCCAGGCGCATCCTTGCTGTTGGACACGGTCACCTCATCGGCGGAGGCGCCGTTCGAGGCCGACGGCACGCTGACGCTAGCCGATTGGCGCGCGGATGGCGCAAGCATCGCGGCAAACGAACTCGGTGTGACCATCACTGCGGCGCAAGGCGGCGGCCGCGTCGATCTGCGCGGGCCGGCGCGGATCACAGGCCCGCTCGGCGACGGCGAAGTGCGCGATCTCGTCCCGACGCTGGATCTCGCCATAAGTTGGGGCGACGGCTGGCGGGTGATGACGAATGGCGCCTGCGTGCCCGTGCGCATGGGCGGGCTGGACGTCGCCGGGCTCTCGTTCGCCGACGGAAATCTCGCGCTGTGCCCGCTGGACGGCGCGCTGATCGCGGCGGACGCCGCCGAGAACCTTTCCGGCGGTTTTGCAATTCAGCGCCTTGCCCTCAATGGCAGCATGGCCGGCCCCGAGCGGCAGCCAGCGCGCGTTGCCGCCGCCAATGTAGTCGGCCGCTTTAGCGGACGCACCGGCGACATCACACTCGCCGTCGCCGCCGACAGGCCAATGATCAGCATCGACATGGCCGAAGATCGCAGACTCGACGTCGTCCTGCAGCGGATCACGGCAAACGCCTATATCGGCGAGAGCTGGCGCGTCGTGGGCGACTTCGTACAAGGCGGGCTGACCGATCCGACGTTGCCGGGTTCCGTCTCCACCATCGCCGGCGGCTGGTCGGCCGCGCCCGAGGACGGAAAACCGGTTATCCGCGTCATCGCCGGCGCGGCTTTGCTCACGGCGAACCGGCCCGCCAGCGACGACGAGCGTCCGCTGTTTAATCCGCTGCAGCTGGTCGAAATCGACGCCACCCTGCGCGACAACGTAGTCGATGCAACTGGCGGCGTGCTGCTCGCCGAGCAAGGGCGCCAGCTGGCGCTCTTTGTAGCGCGCCATGTCATGAGCGACGGCGCCGGCAGCGCGAGCATCACGGCAAGCGGCCTCACCTTCGGCCCGGACCTGCAGCCCTACGACATTACCGAACGCACGCGCGGCTTGGTCGAGGGCGTCACCGGCAGCGCGGATATTGTTGGCGACATTCTCTGGACGCGCGATGCGATCACCAGCGCCGGCCGCGTGCGGCTGAACAACGTCTCGCTCGCCACCTCCACCATTCCAATCATCGAGAACGTCAACGGCGAAATTCTCTTTGACGATCTGTTCGCGCTGACAACGCCGCCGGGCCAGCAGCTTAGCGTCGGCCTGCTCAATCCAGGCGTCGCCGTCACCAATGGGCGCATCCGCTTCCAACTGCAAAACGAGCAGCGCGTCGCCATCGAGCAAGCCGAGTTCGATTTTGCGTCCGGCGTCTTGTCGATGCAGCCCACCACGATCACGCTGGGATCGGAAGAGACACGCTTCGAGTTGAGGCTGAGCGACGTCGACGCGTCAAGCTTGCTCGCGACACTTAACGTCCCGGACCTGGAAGCTACGGGGCGGCTAGAAGGCGCCTTCCCGCTCCTTCTCACGCGTCGCAGCGCTTTTATCGAAGGCGGCGTCGTGCGCGCGCAAGGCGAAGGCGGCACCATCTCCTACACCGGCGCCGCGGGCGAGAGCGCCACCGGCGTCTCCCGCATCGCCTTCGATGCGCTCCGCAGCTTCCGCTACGATTCGCTCTCGCTGACGCTAGACGGCGATCTGAACGGCGATGTGGTCTCTTCCATCGAGTTCAGCGGCCGCAACACCGGCACGCCGGTCGATCTCGGCCCTATCGCCCCAGTTCCGGGGCTAGGCAGCGTCACCGTTCGCGGCGTGCCGTTCAATTTCAACGTGCGCGTCACCGCCCCCTTCCGGCGCCTGGCGCAAACAGCCGCCACCATCACCGACCCCGGATCGCTCATCAACCAGCAGGGGAACGTTGACGAAGAGGAACTGGTTGACCCGGACGCCCCAGCGCCGGAATAAGTTGGCGCTTCAGAGCCCGTTCAGCTCAAGCCCGCTAGGACGGCAGCACGGAGTTTTTCATGCGCATGCTAGCATTGCTGCTTCCGAGCCTGGGCGCCGCCGCCGCGATCGCCGGCTGCATCCCGGTGCAGATCCAGGCCCCGGATGAGCCCATCGAGATTAATCTAAACGTCAACATCCGCCAGGAAGTGATCGTCCGGCTCGAACGCGACGCCGAGGAACTCCTGGACAACAACACCAACCTGTTCGGAGGCGCCAATCCATGATCCGCGCATTTACAATAGCCGCTTTGACCGCTGCGACTTTAGCGCTCGCCGCGCCGGCGATTGCGCAGGACGCTGCCTTGAATCAGGCCCGCGCCGCGGGGCTGATCGGCGAACAAGCTGACGGGTATCTAGGCTTTGCGCCGGGCGCCAATATCTCCGCCACGCTGCGCGGCCGGGTGGAAGCCAATAACATCCAGCGTCGCCAGCTCTATACGCGTCGCGCCACGGAACGCAGCGTCTCGGTCAACCATATGGCGGCAGCTGTGGCCTGCGAAGTGTTCGAGAGCCGCATTGCGGTTGGCGAGCGCTATCGCGACGAGGCCGGCCAATGGCGCCAGCGCACCGCGAACCAAACGGTGACGATGCCGAGCTTTTGCAGCTAGCTCGAACGCAACGTTCTGGCCGCTTGCGGGCGCGCCGCGCCGACACCAGATAACTGGCCATGAAGGTCTTCCTGCTCACGCTATCGCTAGGCGTGCTGCTCGCGATCGTGCTGTTCGGCACACTGACTAGGTGGGATCCCTCCGCCATGAGCGTCCATGGCTGGATCGCGTTAACCTTAGGCACGGTGTTGTCGCTCGCGGTCGGCGGCGGCCTGATGGCGCTCGTCTTCTACTCTGCCCGCAAGGGATATGACGACCGCATCGAGATCGACCGCGACGAGAACTGAGGCATTATGGTCGGCCGGAGCATAACGTGGTAGGCTCCGTTTGATGGCTCCCCGCAAAGCTTCCGGCAGGCGTTTCGATTCACTTTACGCACACGGCTTCGTGCGCGTGGCCGCCTGTGCGCCGGTGGTCGCGCCGGCCGATCCAGCCAGCAACGCTGACGCCATCCTCAAGTTCTGGCGCGAGGCCGATGCCGAACGCGCCGCTGTGCTGCTGACGCCGGAGCTTTCCGTCACCGGCTACGCTATCGACGATCTGCTGCTGCAGGACGCGTTGCTTGAAGCGGCGGAAGCGCAGATCGCGCGGCTGAAGGCGGAGAGCGAAAAGCTCTTTCCAGTCCTGATCGTCGGTGCGCCGATCCGAGCGCGCGGCATGCTTTTCAACTGCGCCATCGTCATTCATCGCGGCGCAATTCTCGGCGTCGTTCCGAAGACCTTCCTGCCAAACTACCGCGAATTTTACGAAATGCGCCATTTCGCCAGCGCGCTCGACACTGAAGAAGACTTGATCACGCTCTGCGGCGAAACGGTGGGCTTTGGCGAAGACGTGATCTTCACTGCAACCGACCACCGCGATTTCGCGTTCCATGTTGAAATTTGCGAAGACTTCTGGGCGCCCACGCCGCCCTCCACATATGGCGCGATGTCCGGCGCCACCGTGCTGTTCAATCTTTCCGCCTCCAACATCGTGATCGGCAAAGCCGAGGATCGCGCGGTGCTGTGCGATTCTCAATCACGCCGCGCCGTCGCCGCTTACGTCTTCGCGGCGGCGGGCCGAGGCGAAAGCACCACCGACGTCGCCTGGGACGGTCAGATCGTCGCCTACGAAATGGGTGAGAAGATCGCTGAAGGGGAACGCTTCGCCCGCGATCCCAAGCTCGTCATCGCCGACATCGATGTTGGCCGCATTGCCGCTGAAAGGCGCCGGCTATCCAATTTTCGCGCCGCCTCTGCGCGCGAAAAAGAGCGCCTCGTCAAATGGGGACACATCACCTTCAAG
The DNA here is from genome assembly GCA_014378995.1 of Hyphomonadaceae bacterium. Classification (GTDB taxonomy): domain Bacteria; phylum Pseudomonadota; class Alphaproteobacteria; order Caulobacterales; family Aquidulcibacteraceae; genus Vitreimonas. Next base: position 18,378 of record JACMMP010000021.1, on the reverse strand, counting down.
CTCGACGCCCCGCAAGAGAGCACGCCGCTGAAGCGCGCGCTCGATCGCTTCCCGTTCGTGCCCGACGATCCGGCCAAGCGCGACCGCGACTGCTTCGAAGCCTACAACATCCAAGTCTCGGGCCTCGCCAAGCGCATCGAGACGACGAAGAGCAAACGCGTCGTCATCGGCGTTTCCGGCGGGCTCGATTCCACGCATGCGCTCATCGTCATCGCGCGCGCCTTCGATCTTCTTGGCCTGCCGCGCACCAACATTGTCGGCGTCACCATGCCGGGCTTTGCGACCAGCGAAGCGACGAAAACAAACGCCTGGGCGCTGATGAAAGCGCTTGGCATCGACGCCCGCGAAGTTTCTATCGCGCCGTTGGCGCAGTTGATGCTGGAGGAGCTGAAGCACCCCGCCGCCCGCGGCGAGCCGGTTTACGATGTCGCGTACGAAAACGTGCAAGCGGGCCTCCGCACCGATTATCTTTTTCGGCTTGCAAACACCGAAGGCGGCTTCGTCGTCGGCACCGGCGATCTTTCGGAGCTGGCGCTTGGCTGGTGCACGTACGGCGTTGGCGATCACATGAGCCATTACAATGTGAATGGCGGCGCGCCGAAAACATTGATCCAGCACCTGATCCGCTGGGTCGCCGCGACGCAGATGTTCGGCGCCGAAGCATCGAAGACGCTCGAAAGCGTCGCCGCCGGCGCAATCAGCCCCGAACTCATCCCCGGCGAAACGGTGCAAAGCACCGAGGCCGCTATCGGACCCTACGAGCTGCAGGATTTCAATCTCTACTGGCTCACCCGCTACGGCCTTGCGCCCAGCAAGATTCTTTATCTCAGCTGGAACGCATGGCGCGAGAAATACGACTACGCCACGTTGAAGCACTGGTTGGAGATTTTCATCACCCGCTTCTTCGCCAATCAGTACAAACGCAGCGCACTGCCGAACGGCCCGAAGATCGTCTCCGGCGGCGCGCTTTCCCCGCGCGGCGATTGGCGCATGCCGAGTGACGCCAGCGCCGCCGCCTGGCTCGCGGAACTCGCACAAAACACGCCCGATACGCTGGACTAGCGGGCGCCTCCGTGCGTTATCGCGCCTATGACTTGGCGCCCTGCACTGGATGACCTGATCGCCCTCGCGCTCGCTGCGGGCCGCGAGATCAATGCGGTGCGGCAAGCGGGTTTCGAGACGCAGACCAAGCTCGACGGCTCAATCGTCACGCTCGCGGATCAGCGCGCTGAAGCCATCATCGAAGCGGGCCTGCAAGAGCTGTCGCCCGATATTCCGATGATCGGCGAAGAAGCCGTCGCCGAGGGGCGCATTCCCGAATGCGGCGCACGTTTCTTTTGCGTCGATCCGCTCGACGGCACCCGAGGCTTTGCCGCCGGCGGCGACGAATTCACTGTCAACATCGCTTTGGTCGAGAACGGCATGCCGACGTTCGGCGTCGTCTACGCGCCAGCAAGCGGCGAGCTCTACGCCGGCGAACCGATGATCGCCCGCGCCGCGCGCTGCGATCCGCACACAGCGGAGATCGTCAAGCCATTCGCGCCCATCGTCGCCAACAGCGCGGTGACACAACCCTGGCGCATCGTGGCGTCGGAAAATTCCGGCCGCGACGTAAAGACCAGCGGCTTCATCGGCGCGCTCGCGGGCACGCCCACGCACGCTAGTTCATCGATCAAGTTCTGCCGCATCGCCGAAGGCGCGGCCGATCTTTACCCGCGTTTCGGCGAGGTCAGCGAGTGGGACGCAGCCGCTGGGCACGCGATCCTGAACGCCGCCGGCGGCGGCATTATGCGCCTCGACGGCGAACCGCTTATCTATGGCGACCGCGCCGGCCGCTTCCTCATCCGCGGCTTTATCGCTTACGCCAACGACGCCGCGAAAGAGGCCGCCCGCCACGCTGTGACTAGCTCAGATGCCTCACTAGGCGGCGCATAAACGCGGCGCCCTCTTCAATCTGCGAAACTTCGATCCATTCGTCCGGCTGGTGCGCTTGTTCGATCGAGCCGGGCCCGCAGATCACCGCCGGCAAACCAGCGCGCTGAAACAGCCCCGCCTCCGCCGCGTACGCAACGGCGCGCGTATCGTTGTCGCCCGTCAGCGTCCGCGCCAACACCTCCGCCTCACTCTCCCGCACGATAGACAAGCCCGGCGTCATCGAACGCCGCGTCACCTTCACGCCGCCTTCCGGCGCCCGCGACCTGATCTCGGCGTCGAGCTTTTCCGCGACTTCGCGGAAGCGCGCTTCGATCGCATCGCCCTCCGCCGCTTCGGGGCAGCGCAAATCCCAAACGAACTCGCAGCGGCGCGCCAGAATGTTGGCCGCCGTGCCGCCCTCGACGCGGCCGATCGTCAGCGTCGGCCCGGGCGGGGAAAAATGCGCGTGGCTCGCCGTGCGCGCCTCGCGCCCGATCTCGGCAACGAGATTCATCAGCTTCACCGCTTCCATCACGGCTGAGACGCCAGCATCCGGCAAACTGGAATGCGCCTCGCGCCCTGTTACTTCCACCAGGAATGAACGCACGCCCTTATGCGCGGAGACCACCTTCATCATCGTCGGCTCACCGACGATGACCGCGGCGGGCTTGTGCGCCAGCGCCGCGAGTTCAGCTATCATCGACGGCGCGCCGAGGCAGCCGATCTCCTCGTCATACGAAAACGCCAGGATCACCGGCCGCTGCAACGGCGCCGCCAGCATCTGATCGACATGCGCAAGCGCGAGTGCGGCAAAGCTCTTCATGTCCGCCGTGCCGCGGCCATAAAGCTTGCCGCCGCGCTCGGTCAGCACCCACGGATCGCTCGTCCACGGCTGCCCATCGACAGGCACGACATCGGTATGCCCGGACAGCACCACGCCGCCCGCAACATCGGGGCCGACCGCGGCGTAGAGATTGGCTTTCGTCCCATCGGCGTTCATCACGCGGCGCGAAGCAACGCCGCGCATGTGCAGAAAGTCTTCCACCCACTCGATCAGCGCGAGATTGGAATTGCGGGACGTGGTGTCGAACGCGATCAGGCGCGCGAGAATATCGAGCGTCGGCGCGACATCGCTCACGCGGTCAACCCGGATCGCCCACCGTCTCGCCGCCCGGCTCCTGGAAGGCCAGCAGCACGATGCGGAAGCGGAGCGCAGCGTTCGGCGGGATTGGCGCGCGGCCTTCGGGGCCGTAGCCGAGTGAACCCGGAAACGTCGCGATCACTTCATCGCCGGGGCGCATCTGCGCAATCGCTTCGGAGAAGCCAGGCACCACGGCTTGCAGCGGAAATTCCGCCGGCTCGCCGCGCGCGAACGAAGAATCGAACACCTCGCCGCCATCGACGAGACTGCCCTCGTAGTGCACCAGCACCGTCGCGTTCAGCGTCGGCAGCGCCAGCGATTGATCATGCCCACGGCGGCGAAACTGAAGTTCGAGGCCGGACGGGAAAGTCCGCGGCGCTTCTTCGACTTCGCGGCCGATTTCATCCAATGCGCGCGCCACGGTTTCCGCATGCTCCTGTTCGGCGCGCTCGATCTCGCGCATGACGCCGCCCCCTTCATTGTTGCAGGCCGCGGCGGCAAGGACGGCGACAACAAGGATCATTCTTCTCATCTGTAAAGCGCTTCCGTTTGTTCAATCGTCCAAGGCTCAGCTTCTGCAGCCCGCTCCCAGTCCTGGAACGCCGCGTCAGCGAAGATTGCGGCGCAATAGCTCTGCGCGACTTGCGGCGTTTTGGCGGCGTAAGTCCGCAGCCGGGTCGCCACCGGCGCGAACATCGCGTCCGCAATGGAACGCGGGCCAAATAAAAATTGCCCGTCGCCGCCGAAACGCGCGCGCAGTCCGCCCCAGAGCTCGAACAGACGCTCGAGATCCGTCCGCGTATCTGCGGGCCAATCCGGCTCACGGTCCAGACGCCGGCGCACGTTGCAGGACATATCCCGGCGGATCGCGAAAAAGCCCGCGTGCATTTCCGCCGCCACCGCGCGCGCCTGGGCGCGGACAATCGGATCGGCCGGCCAAAGCGAGGGCGTTTTCTCCGCCGCCCATTCACAGATGGCGATGCTCTCGTGGATCACCGCGTCGCCGACATGCAGCGCCGGCACCCGCCCGCTCGGCGAAACCGCGCGCACTTCTTTGATCTCGGAGCGCCCGTATCCCTCCCCGCCGAGCGGGATGATGTGTTCTTCGAACGGAACGCCGCCCCATTTGAGCGCCAGCCAAGGGCGCATCGACCAGGAGCTATAATTCTTGTTGCCGATATGAAGAACGGGCGCGGCCATGTCCGGCTTGTTTCAGAGCGGAGCCCGGAGATCAAGCCGCCGCAGCCGCCGCTTCCCCACCGCCGCGACGCAGGCTAGGATTCTTATGAAATGGGGGGATGATGAGACGGTTCTCAGCGGCGCTTGTGACGATTGCGGCATGTGTGGTTGTCAGCTTTGCGGCAACGCCGGATGGCTCGGGGCGCGCCGATGATCCGCGGCTCGGATTGCACGCCACCGAAACACCAAAGCCGCCATCAACCAGCACGCCCAGGGGCAACGATTCCTGTCAGCATGCGAATGACAATGAATGCGACGAACCCACGATCGGCACCGGCCTGTGTCGCACCGGCACCGACAATTCCGATTGCCGGCGGCTGCGGGCGGGGATCGAGGACGATTCTTGCCAGTACGCAAATGACGGCGAATGCGACGAGCCCAGGATCGGCACTGATTCATGCGTACAAGCCACGGACGCCACCGATTGCGCCGCCATCATCTGGATGCGCAATCTAAACGATTCCTGCGACACGTCTTACAATGGCGTCTGCGAAGAGCCGGGCGTGGGCAACGGCGCCTGCGCCGCCCGCACCGATCGTTCCGATTGCCATGGCCGCGAACGGCCGGCGACGATCGACGATCATTTTTACGGCCGCGATGACCGCGTTCGGATCGATCCGCAGCAGGCGCCGTGGCGGTTCATGGGCAGCTTCACCAACGGCATCGGCGAGCGCTGCACGGCCACGCTGATCAGCCGCGACGTGATCATGACTGCTGCGCACTGCGTCAGCAGCGAAGACGGTATTCACCCCGATGGTACGTTTGCCCCAGCCGCCGGCGGACCCACCGCGCGATCGATCGCTTACCTGATAAGCACAACGTTCGACTATCAGCGCTTTATCGAAACGAACGAAGTTGACGCCCACGACTGGGCGCTGGTGCGGCTCAATCGGCCGCTGGGTGAGGAGCTTGGCTATGCGTCCGTGCGCCGTTTCACGCGGCGCGAACTGGCAGCGCCGCAGGACGTTAACCTGCAGCAGGCCGGCTATTCTTGGGACACGGGCGACCTGCTCTCCGCGAACATCGATTGCCATCCAATTCAATTCTACGACGACGGCGCCTTCGCTCACGCGTGCGACACCACGCAGGGCGATTCGGGCTCCGGCTTCCTGATCCGATCCGGCCGCCGCTATCACCTTGTCGGCGTAGACTCCAAATTCAGGTCCAATCCAGGCGGTCCGGCAAAATCGATCGCCGTCGGATCGGGCGCCTTTTTCGACCACGTCGCGGACTTCGTCGCGGGCCGCACCGGCAGGCCAGCGAACAGCTCGCCGCGCTAGGCCCAAGCTTTGCTTCTCCCGTCAGGCGAGTAGAGCAAGGCAATTTCGTGCGTCTCGAAACGATACACCCCAACGAACTGGGTCCGGCCGAAGCCGCGCGCTGGCGTGCGCATCAACGCGCCGGGACGCTGAGCCCCTACCTGACGCCCGAATGGGCGCAGATCGTCGGCGCAGCGCGGCCAGACGCGCGCGTCTGCATCATCGAGGGCGGCGAGGGCTATTTCGGCGCCCAGCGGCTCTCACGTTTCAGCGCAATGGGCATCGGCGCGCCGATCGCCGATTATCAAGGCGTCGTCGGCGCGGAGGGACTGGCCGTCGCCCCGGCCGCCCTGTGCCGCGCCCTCAATGTGGGCCGCATTGATCTTAGCCATACCCCCAGCGGCCAAACCCTCTTCAAGGCTGCCGGCAGCGAAGGCTCCTGGCTTGCCGAGACGCACGGCGGGCGCGAGCTTTATGAAGCTGCGCTGCGCACCCGTCGCGCCGAGTTCGTGCGCCAGACCGACAAAAAAGCGCGCAAGCTCGAGCGCGAGCGCGGCCACGTGGACTTCCAAGCGCAATCGGGCGAACGCGCCGATTTCGAAACGCTGCTGAGCTGGAAGAACGAGCAGCTAAAACGCAGCGGTCAGCCCGAGATTTGGGCGACGCCGTGGGTGCGCGAGACGCTCGATCGCTGCTTTGAGGCGCGCGGCGCTTCCTTCAGCGGCGCGCTGTTTACGCTCTCGGCGGATGCCGGACTTGCAGCGGCGGCCTTTTGCCTGCGCAGCAGCACCGTGTTGCATTTCTGGCTTGTCGCGCACGACGGCGCTTTCGACGCCTATTCGCCCGGCGTTCAGCTTGCGCGCCGCATCATTGGCTGGGCCGGCGATAACGGCGTCAGCGAAGTCGATTTCGGCCCGGGCGACTATCAGTACAAGCGCCAGCTCTCGACATCGCAGCGCAGCCTCGAATGGGGCGTCGTCAGCAGCGGCTCGGTTTCAGGCGCGCTGCGCCAGGGGCAGCACGCTTTGCGTCGCCAGATCGAGCGCTTGCCGCACAAACGCTTAGCGGCGCTGCCCGGCAAAGCCATGCGCAAGCTGGATTTGGTGCGGGCGCTCGCGGCCTGAGCGTTGAACCACGGCGCGTGAGCCCATAAGGTCCGCGCGCCCATGCCGGACAGCCGCCCTTCCTCGCCCCCCGTCACGATTGACGCTATCCGCGACGCCGCCGCGCGTCTGGCGGGCCGGATCGAGCGGACGCCGATGCGCCACTCGCGCGCCTTGTCGAAAGCGACCGGGCTCGATGTGTGGGTGAAATATGAAAATCAGCAGCTCACCGGCGCCTTCAAGGAGCGCGGCGCGCTCAACCGCCTGCTGCAGCTGAACGAGAGCGAAAAGAAGCGCGGCGTCATCTGCGCTTCGGCCGGCAACCATGCGCAGGCGCTCGCGCAGCATGCGCGGGCGCTGGGCATCCCGGCGACCATCGTCATGCCGCGCGGCACGCCGAACGTGAAGGTCGAGCAGACCCGCGCGCGCGGCGCGGCGATCGTGATCGAAGGCGATACGTTCGACGACGCTTACGCCCACGCGATAAAGCTGCGCGACGCACAGAACCTCGTGCTCGTTCACCCGTTCGACGACGCCTGGGTGATCGCGGGCCAAGGCACCGCGGCGCTGGAAATGCTCGAAGACGCGCCCGACCTCGACGTTCTGGTGATCCCGATCGGCGGCGGCGGGCTGATCGCCGGCATGGCGGTGGCGGCTAAGGCGGTGAAGCCGGGCATCCGCATCGTCGGGGTGGAGGCGGAGATGTATCCCTCCTTCGCCTCCCGTTCCAACGGCGAACAATGCAAAGCCAGCGGCCAGACCATCGCCGAGGGGATCGCGGTGAAAGCGGTCGGCGAGCTGCCGTTCGAGATCGCACGGCCGCTGATCGACGAGATTGTGTTGATCGGCGAACCCATGTTCGAGCAAGCGATTGCGCTTTACGTGACAGCGGAAAAGACTATCGCGGAAGGCGCCGGCGCGGCGACGCTTGCGGCGCTGCTTGCTGCGCCCGAAAAATTCCAAGGCCAAAAAGTCGGCATCATTCTTTCCGGCGGCAACATCGATACGCGCCTGCTTGCCTCGGTGCTCGAACGCTCACTGGTGCGCGAGGGGCGCATCGCCGTGCTGCGCTTCATTGGCGACGACCGGCCGGGCATCCTGGCGACCGTCAGCCGCATTATCGGCGATCACGGCGGCAACATCTTGCAGGTCGAGCATCATCGCATGACGCTGGCCGCGCCGATCAAGGGCGTCGAGTTCGACATCGAGATCGAGACCCGCGACGCGCAGCATACCGGCGAGATCGTCGCGGCGCTGACCGACGCGGGCTACGAGGCGCGCTGCCTCTAGGCCTGGGAACGGCGCTCCCGCTTCAGCGTTGGCTGGCGAGGAGACTCCACATGCTGGAAAACGGAACTGCCTGGATGCTCGTTGCAGATGGGCGCCGCGCCCGCGTGCTGGTTGAGCAAAGCCGGGGCGCCACGCTGGAAGAGCGAGCCGATCTGACCATGGAAATCAGCGAGGATGAACTTTACGAGCCGCAAGACGGACGCCCGCGCGACTCAAACCGGTTCGGTCATGGCTCGCACACGGTCGGCAACGGCCGGAACTTGCACGAAGCCGAGGAAGAGAAATTCCTAAAACGTGTCGCCGATCGGATCGGCGAAGCTGACAAGCGCAATCAGTTCGAACATTTGGTGATCGCCGCGCCCCCGCGGGCGCTGGGTCTGCTGCGCAATTTGCTGCCGACAAGCACCCAATCGCGCATCTGCGCGACGACTCCGAAGGATCTGTTGGACGAAGCGGCCCCTAAGCTGCGCGAGCGGCTGAAGGATCTGCTGCGCAACTAGCGCACGCTATTCCAGTCTCAGCACACGGCGGAAAAATAGCGTCTCGGCCTCACGCTGCGCTTCCTGGTTTTCGCGACGCGAAAAGCCGTGCCCTTCGTTCATCGCGATCATCAGCCACGCCTCCCCGCCATTGCGGCGCACGGCGGCGTAGACTTGCTCCGCTTCCGAGACCGGCACGCGCGGGTCGTTGTAGCCGTGGATAACGAAGATCGGCTTGTTAACGCGGTTTATGCTGTTGAGCGGCGATATGCGTTCGAACACGGCGCGCATTTCCGGATCGCGTTCGTCGCCATACTCGGCGCGGCGCAGATCGCGGCGATAGCCTGACGTGTTCTCAAGGAACGTCGCAAAGTTGGAAATGCCGACGATATCGACGGCGCCGGCGAGGCGGTCGTTATAGTGCGTCATCGAAGCCAGCACCATGTAGCCGCCATAGGAGCCGCCATAAACGATGATGCGCTCGTCATCGAGCGTGTTCTCGGCTTCCACCCAATCGAGCAGCGCGCCGATGTCGCGCACGGAATCTTCCCGCAGCTCGGCGTTGTCGAGTGCGAGAAAGTCGCTGCCATAGCCATCGGAGCCGCGGACATTCGGTGCGATGACTGCGACGCCAAGCTCGTTCACCCAATACTGAATGGTGGACGAAAAGCCCGGCCGGAACTGACTCTCCGGGCCGCCATGAATGTTGATGATCACCGGATGCGGGCCGGGCGTACGCGGACGATAGATGAAGCCGGAAATCTCGCGGCCATCGAACGAGCGCCACGTGATCAGCTCGGGATTGACGAATGTCGATGGCGGAATGCCGCCGGTTTCGCTCGCGGTCCAGCGCGTGAGCCGGCGCTGGCGCAGATCCCAACTATAGACATCGCCCGGCGCCGTCGCGCTGTTGAGCGTAAAGCCGATGCGGCGGCTTTCGTGATCGAATTGGACACCGCTGACGATGCCCGGCGGCAACTGCGGCGCCGGAAGCGGACGCAGATTTGCGCGCATCCATCAACCGCAGCGATGAACGGCCGGCTTCGTTCACGACATAAGCAATCGTGCGCCCATCCTGCGAAACGTCGAACCCTTCAACGCCCCAGCTGAGCCCCGGGGTCAGCACCGTGCGTTCGCCGGTGGCGAGATCGATGCGGACAAGGCGTTGGAATTGTGAGTCCTCGTCCGAGAGCGTGATGATCGAGCGGCCGTCCGGCGTAAATTCGCCGCCGCTGTAGGACACCGTCAGATCGGGCGTGATGCGCGTCAGTTCGTTGCTGGCAACGTCAAGCACGAAGAGATGGCTCTCGGCGATGGAGATGTAACGCTGCAGCAGAAGCTTCGAGCCATCGGCGGAAAAGTCGATCGGGTAGACCGCACCCTCGCCGTCGAACACGCGCCGGCGCGACTGAACGTTGTCAGGATCGGCGACGAAAATGTCGTAGTTCGGCTCTGTATTTGGAACGTACGCCCAGGCGATCTGCTCGCCATCGTCGCTCCAGATGAAGCCCTCGTTGCGGGTCCCCGCTTCGGTGAGCTGGCGGGCGCGGCCGGTGGCGGGCTCGAGCATATAGCCCGCGTAATTCTCATCGCCACCGACATCACGCGTGAACAGGATATCGCTCGCGCCTGGCTTCACCGCCGCCCCGGTGATGCGCTCCTCGAAGAATGTCAGCTGTGAGCGCGCGCCCATCGGCTGATCGACGCGGTGCAGCTGCACCGTATCGCCAAAGCGCGTGGAGATGAGAACGCCGCCGTCCGGCAGCCAATCGGCAAAGCCGGCGCTGCGGGTGTTGACGTATTGGCGCAGGCGCTCGGAGACGTCGGGCGGCGTCACCGGCACGTTCTCCACCCGAAGCGCCCCGCGCTCCTCGCGCGCCGGCGCAGTTTGAGCGGATGCCGACACAGCCAACGCCGCCAGCGCGGCCGCGGCCAAAAACAAAGTGCGCATGTAATCCCCCAGGACGTATTCGGCGCAAAGCTACCGCGTGGGCGCCGGCATGCAAGCGCGCTGCGATCAGCGGCCCCTATGCGGCGGCAATCGTCTCGATGGGATCGTGTTCGGCGACGAAGTGACCGGGCGCAACCTCGATCCATTGCGGCCGGTATTGGATGGCGTCCGGATTATCGATCACGCGCGATTTCAGAAAGCGCAGCGGTGCGCGGGTGTCGAGCGGGCTAGGCAGATCGCCGACGAGCCGCACGCGCGGTTTGTTGCGCGCGAGTTCAGGATCGGGCGTAGGGGCCGCGGCCAGCAGCGCTCTGGTGTAGGGGTGGCGCGGATCGCGGAGGATCACTTCCGCCGGCCCGTACTCAACTGCGCGCCCAAGATAGAGCACAAGCACGTTGTGCGAAATCTCGCGCACGACAGCTAGGTCGTGGCTGATGAAGAGGAAGCTGGTGTTGAACTCGCGCTGCAAATCCGCCAGCAGCCGCAAGATTTGCGCTTGGATCGAAACGTCGAGCGCCGACACGGCTTCATCGCAGACGACGAGCTTCGGCTTCAGAATCATCGCCCGCGCGACGCCAACGCGCTGGTTCTGGCCGCCTGAAAGCTCGTGCGGATAGCGGTTGATCAGATCAGGATCGAGCCCGACTTGGCGCATCATCTCCTTCACGCGCTCTTCGCGCTGCTCACGATTGAGTTCCGGCGCAAAGGCGAGCAGCGGCTCGGCGATCGAGGCGCCGAGAGTCATGCGGGGATCGAGGCTGGCGAGCGGATCCTGGAAGATGATCTGCAAATCCTGGCGTGATTTTCGGATCGCTTCGCGCTCGCTGGGCAAGAGGTTGCGGCCGAGGAACGTCACCTCCCCGGCATTGCGCGGCAGCAACTGCACGACGGCGCGCGCTAAAGTGGACTTGCCGCAGCCGCTCTCGCCGACAATGCCGAGCGTTTCACCAGCCTGCAGCGAGAAGCTCACACCATCCACCGCGCGCAACGGTTTGGTTTTGCCGAACAGCGAACCGTCCTTGATCCTGACCGGGAAGATGACGCGCACATCGTCCACCTTCAGGATCGGCGCGCCGGCGCCCGGCTGCGGCAGCGCCACGTTGCGGTCGCCGTCGATGCGCGGCACCGCCTTCAGCAGCATGCGTGTGTAATCGGCTTTGGGCGAGGCGTAGATATCGTCGACCGTCCCGGTCTCCACCACTTCGCCGCGGCGCATCACGGCGACGCGTTGCGCCATCCGCGCGATGACGCCCATATCGTGCGTGATCAGCGCCACCGCTGCGTTCGTGTCCTTGCGCAAATCTTCGATCAGATCGAGCACCTGGGCCTGCACGGTGGCGTCCAGCGCTGTGGTCGGCTCGTCGGCGATGAGCAGCGCAGGCTCGGCCATCATCGCCATGCCGATCATCACGCGCTGGCGCATGCCGCCAGAAAGTTCGTGCGGATATTGCGACAGGCGCCGCGCCGCCTCCGGAATGCGCACGCGTTCCAGCCATTCGATCGCGCGCTGGCGAGCGGCCTCGCCCCTCACTTGGAAATGGTGATCGAGCACCTCGATCATCTGGCCTTCGACGGTGAGATGGGGCGTCAGCGCCGTCAGCGGGTCCTGGAAGACGAAGGCGACATGCCGGCCACGGAATTTGTCGAGTTCACGTCGCGGCAGGCCCAAGACTTCGCGGCCCTGAAATTTCACCGAGCCCGTCACGCGGGCATTGTCCGAGGTAAGGCCGAAGGCGGAGAGAAACGTCTGGCTCTTGCCCGAGCCGCTCTCGCCCACAATGCCTAGGCATTCGCCCTCGCCGATCGTCAGCGAGACGCCCTTGACCGCCTCCACCTCGCCGTCCGGCGTGTCGAAGGTGACGGCGAGATTGGAAATTTCCAGAACGGTTTCAGTCATGGGCGCGGAGACTAGCGGCGGCGATTCAGATGTCCATTCCCGGTAGCGGTCCTGTTCCGGCTATGGGACAAACGCGCGACGGAGCGACCCATGGCCCAGATGAATTACCTGACCCAATGCACATTCGATTTCGGCGCGCTGGCGCAATTGCCAAAAGTGCTGAAGGCGCACGGCGTCAGCCGGCCGTTCGTGGTGACCGATCCGGGCCTCAAGGCAAACGGCCTGCTGGGCACGCTGCTCGCGGCTTTGGGCGAGCCGCCAGCGGGCGTTTTCACCGAGACGCCGGCCAACCCCACCGAGAGCGCCTCCGCCAAATGTGCGGAAGCTTATCGGGCGTCCGGCGCGGACGGGATCATCGCCTTTGGCGGCGGCTCCTCGATGGACCTCGCCAAGGCGATGGGCCTCATGGTCACGCATGAAGGCCCGTTCGAACGCCTGGGTGGCTCCAAGCGCGGCATGAAGTTCATCACCAAGATTCCGCCGCTGATCGCGGTGCCGACCACAGCCGGCACCGGCAGCGAAGTTTCACCTGGCGCGGTCGTGATCCTCGACAACGGCATGAAGGAGACATTCGTCTCGCCGCACTTGATGCCGGTCGCCGCCGTCTGCGATCCCGAACTCACCATGGGCCTGCCGCCCGCGCTCACCGCCGCCACCGGCATGGATGCGATGACCCATTGCATCGAAGCTGTGCTGACGCCGGTTGTGCATCCGCCGGCGGAAGCGATCGGCCTCGATGGCGCCGAGCGTATCGGCAAATACATCGAGCGCGCGGTGCAGGACGGTTCGGACCGCGACGCGCGCTGGAACATGATGATGGGCTCGTTCGAAGGCGCGCTGGCGTTCGCAAAGGGCCTGGGCGCCGTGCACGGCCTCTCGCACGCGCTCGGACGCATCCATGCGCTGAAGCTGCATCACGGCACGCTGAACGCGATCATCTTGCCGCATTCACTGGCGATGATCGCGGAAGCGGGCGCGGCCGAAGAAAAGTTCGCGCGCCTACGCCGTGCGTTGGGCCTGCCGTCCGGCGCCAGCCTCGCGCAGTACATCCTCGACCTGAACGCGCGGATAGGGCTGCCTGTAAGCTTGAGTACGGTTGGCGTCACCGAAGCGCATTGGCCATCGACGCGCGACTACGCCGTCAGCGATATCGCCACCTTGAGCAATGCCATCCCGTTCGACGGCGACAAGTACGAAGAACTGTTCAAACGGGCGCTTTAGCAGGCATTTTGCTCGTCATTTAGACGAACGCCGGCGCCGGCGCTCCCGCGATGGGAGATTCACGCGCGTGACGGTAATTTTCGTCACATAACTCTGGGAAAAGATCGCGTCCGGCGCGTTTTTGCGCCCTGGCGAGCTGCGCTGCAACAGAGGTTCTCCAATGCAGGACGAACGCCGCCGCGCACCGAGCGCGTTGTGATCGCCGAGGGCACAGCTCTCGCGGCGGAGGCGCTGCCGTACTTGATCTCGCTGTCGCAATGGTCATTGCATCGCCGGCTGCTCGGCCGGCGGCTGCCGCGTACGCTTCGCGAGGGCGCGCGTTTCATCCGCGACAAGCTCCGCTTTTCTGAAGCGCCGCGAGGCGTCGATATGGCGGCGCTCGATTTCCCGCTGGTGGCGCGACGCGAGTTCGGGCTAGGCGCTGTTGAATACATCGGACACTTCTACGCGCCGCACGTGCAAAGCGCCGCCTATCTGCGCGAGCTGAAATCACGCGCCGATGGCGAAGGCGTGCGCAGCCTCCTCATAACTTGCAGCGATGAAGGCGCAATTGGACATCCCGACTCCAAGCGGCGCGGCGACATCGTCACCCGTCATCTAAAATGGATGGACATGGCGGCTTACCTCGGCTGCCACTCGATCTGCGTGCGCGCGGAAAGCGCTGGCACGCGCCAAGAGCAGGCCGAACGTGTCGCCGATGGCCTACGCGGTTTGGCCGAATGGGCCGCGCCGCACGGGCTGGATGTGATTGTCGAGAACCATTACGGCCTCTCAAGCGATGCGTCCTGGATCAGAGACGTTATCGCCCTGGCCAATCACACGCGCATCGGCACGCTGCCGGACTGGGGAAATTTCACGCCGGCCGAAGGCGACCGCTACGAAGAAGTTGCGCAGATGATGCCGCTGGCGCGCGCCGTTAGCGCCAAGTGCTTCGACTTCGACGCCCAAGGCAGCGAGACGACTCTCGACTTCCACCGGCTGGTGAACATCGTAAAATCCGCAAATTACCACGGCCATCTCGGCATCGAATACGAAGGCGAGCGGCTAAGCGAAGCCGATGGCGTCAGAGCGTGCAAGGCGCTGCTGGAGCGACTGCAGCGCGCACCGGTCGCGGCTTAGCGCTCAATCCACTTTCGCCAGGAAACTCAGCACCGCGTCCCATGCTTCCGGCTCGTCCAGCATCGGGGCGTGGCCGATATTGGCGACTGCGATCGTCGCGAGATCCGGTTTGAGCTCGCGCATCTTGCGAACCACCGCCTCGTCGAACAGATCGGAGATAGCGCCGCGGACGGAGAGCATTGGCTTTTGCGCCAGCGCCCCGAAGATCGGCGTCAGATCGGGCGCTGGCGCATTCTGGTCAAAATCCGCGAACGCAAGCGCGATGAGCGGATCGTAGTCCAGTTCGAGCTGTCCATCGTCGCGGGTGCGGAAGGTGCGGCGGGCGAAGGCGAGCCAGAATTGCGTGTCGTCCGCACGCTCGGGAAACGCAGCGCCATTGGTGGCCTTGATCGCCTCCGCGGCCTCCGCCCATGAGCCGACCGGCTGCACGTGGCCGACATAGCCGGCTATGCGCGAGAGGCCGGCCATGTTCAGCTGCGGGCCAACGTCATTCAACACGGAACCGGCGACGCGGTCCGGCGCGAGTGCGGCGATCACCATCGTGATCAGGCCGCCCATTGAGGTACCGATGAACACGGCTTTTGGGATCTGTAATTTGTCCATCAGCGCGAGCACGTCTTGAGCGTAGACGGCGGGCACGTAGTGGGCGGGATCGGCGTCGTTGGCGCTCTTGCCGCGACCGCGCATGTCGGCCGCGATAACGCGCCGGCCAAGGGCGGCGATGCGCGGCGCTACGACTTCAAAATCGCGCGAGTTGCGGGTGAGGCCGTGCAGGCAGATGACCGGCAGACCCGTCTCCGGCAGGAGTGGCGGATAATCGCGCGCGTAGATGGTGAGGCCATCGACGGTCGGCACGATGCGTTCTTCATACCCGCCGATCGAAACTGGCGCGCCGGAATCCATGGGAATGCTCCTAGCCCGGCGCGGTCTGACTCGCCGCCGCGTTGACATCGACATAATCGACTGCACGCATCGCCCGCAACCGGGTTAGCCAACGCTGCTGCACGGCCGCGCGCTCACTCGCCACGATGGCGGCGCAGGTGCGCAACACGATCTCCGCGCCCCCGACGGTGAAGCGATCGAAACAAAGACCGCTCAGATCGCGCTGGCGGCGAAGCTGAAGCTCGATCTGACGCTGCGCTTGCGCCGTTTGGCCACGCACGGCCTGCGCCTGGGCGCGTGCGATGGGGCCAGAGCCGCGGAACCGGACGAGAAACGAAAGCGGCTGCGCGTGCGCCGGCGCTTGCGCGGTCTCGAACGTATCCTCCTGCTGGACAGGCCCAGGCGGCGCCTCGGCTGCGGGCTGGGCCGCAAACGCGAGCGCCGTTGCGATCATCGCGCCGCTCACCGCGATGCCCCAGGTGCGCAGCGCGTCGACGTTCATGGCGAGGCCGGCGCGATGGTGCGTGCCGCGAGTTCGAGGTTGAGTGCGCCGCGCCCGCTCGGCCGCGCGCAAGCCGCAGCGCCCGTGCTGATCGGAATTGCGTTGCGCGAGCGCGCGCACTCGATCTGCCCGAACTCGGCCGGATGCGCGCCGACAGCGCGCGTGAACAGCGCATCCTCCAGCGCGCGCCCACGCAGTCCCGATTGTGATGCAAGCAGCGCCAGCGCTGCCGAAACGTGCGGCGCGGCCATCGATGTGCCTTGCAGGAACGAGTAATAGCAGCGGTCGGCGGAGTTTTGGTTCAGCGGATCGTAGCAGCCCGAGGCCGTCGCGCGGGTCGAGAGGATGCCATCGGGGCGGCCATCGCCATCGGCGTCGGAGAACACATCGCCGCCCGGCGCCAGCAAATCCACCTCAGGCCCAAAATTCGAATAAAATGCGACGCCGCCGCGCGCATCCGCGGCCCCCACCACAATCACGTTGTTGCAATTGGCCGGCGCATAGAGCCGCGCCTGGTTCGCCTTGTTGCCAGCGGCGGCTACGACGATCACGTTGCGCGCCACGGCCGCGTCGATCGCCGACTGCATCGACGCCGGGCACGGCGCCTGGATGGTCAGGCTCATATTGATGATGTCCGCCGGATTGCGGTTGACGATCTGCTGGCCGCCCGCATTGAGCGCGGGCGCGATGCCGGCGGCCCAGCGTATGCCGGAGACGATGTCGGCGAGTTCGCCGCCGCAGCGGCCGAGCACGCGCACCGGTATAATGGTGACGTTCCACGCGCCGCCGGCGACGCCGACGCGGTCATTCGTGGCCGCGGCGCCGATCGTGCCGGCCACGTGGGTGCCGTGATAGGAATCTTCTGTCGCCGCGCCGCAACGGTCGCCGGAATCCTGCGCATCGGCGTCAACGCCGTCGCTATCTCCGCCGCGCTCTGGATTGGCGATCATGTCGACGCCAGCGGCCACGTTGCCGGATGCTGTAACGTCCGGGTGCGTGAGATCGAGCCCGGTATCGAGCACGGCCACGCGCACTTGGCGCGAACCGATCTGAGCGGCTTCCCAGAAGCTGAGAAAACCCGCGCCGCCTGCGGACTGGCCTTCGCCCGCGCCGCGCGGACGATAATTCCATTGCAACGCGAAGAGCGGATCGTTCGGCGGGCCGCCAACGCGCGCGGGCGCTTGCGTCGGCGCCGGTGTGGTTGGTGTCGTCGGCTGTTGCGGATTGGTTTGCGGCGGGCGCGGCGTGTCGCGGCGCGGCGGCAGCGTGAAGCCGGGATCGGCGATGTAGTTGGGCTCGGCGTACTCGAACTGGCGCGAAGCCTGCAGCCGCTGGATGGCGCAGCGCGTTGCGAGCGCGATGTCGTTCTCGAGTTGGCCTTGCGTGACGATGCGCGGGCAGCGGTCAGCATCGTTCCACTCGATGGATGCGGGCGCGGCCGCCGCGGCCTCGCCGCTTTGTTGCGCGTAACGCAACGACGTTGGGCTTGCGCCCGCGCCGGCCAGATTGACGGTGACGACGCCGCCTGGGCGCACGTTCACTTCGCCCTCGACGCCCAGCCGGCCCAGCACATCGCGCGCAGCGATGCGCGCTGCTTCCGAAGCTTCTGCCTCGGCGCGCGCGCGCACTTCCTCGATCATGTTCTCTGGCAATTGCTCAAGCGCCTCAGCGCCCTGCGCGCGCAGAGAGCGCACGAAATTGCTGGCGAGACCCATCTCGCTGGCGCTTTCGGCCAATTCCTGTTCGACACGCGCGCCGATTAGGATTTGCCCCGGCGCGATCAGCACTGGCTCCGGGGCCAGCAGCGCGGCGATCTGATCCTGCGGCTGCACCGCGCCGGCGAGCGCCCGCGCGTCGAGCGGCACATCGCTGAACGACGCCGGGCCTGGGCCATCGGCTTGCGCGCCGCGCACGCGATCTAGGACGGCGCCAATCTGATCGCACGCCCCCAGCGCCAGAAGCGGCGCGAGGACCAGCGCAGCCAAGCTCCAGCGACGATGCGACATGCTTGGCTCCCCGCCCGTTTTAGCTGAAACTAACCTGTCTTAGCTTGGCCTCCCCCGATGACAAGGCGATGTCGGAGGCGGGCCGTGGAGAAGGCCGAAAGGCCAGCATATGAGCATTTTCCCCCTAGCGGCGAACCTCACACAGGCGCGGGCGCCCGATGCGCCGCGCGCGCGCACCGAAGACGAAGCGACGACGCTCGCGCGTGGGCCGGTATTCCTGGCCGTCGAAGAATTGCCCGAGCCGTTCGACACGCCCGATGCCGCGGAGAAGGCCGTGCCGGAGCTTTACGGCTCGGGCATGTACGAACTGATTTGGCGCGACGGCGCCTGGCGCGTAACCATGCGCTATTGGCGCCCCGCGCCGCCGGCGCCCGT
>JACMMP010000182.1 GCA_014378995.1 Hyphomonadaceae bacterium | reverse complement strand
GGCGAAGGCGAACCTGGTGAGGCCGAGGCGCGCGAGGAGAGCGAAGCTGAACCGCAACGTGCGGCGCCTGCGCCTGCCGAAGAGGAACGCGGCGAACGCGGGGCCCGCAACGGCCGGCGACGCCGGCGCGGCCGCGGTCGTGGTCGCCGTGTCTATGAGGTCGATGGCGGCGAATGGCTTGATTTCGTCGGCGCCGATTTGAAGCACCTGACGCCCCGTCCGGAACGCACGCGCGGTATCGGCGGGGGGCGCACGTCCGCTGCGCCCGTGACGCAATCGCCGTTCGTCGAAGAAACCGCTGACATCATCCTGCACCCCGCTGCCGAAGCGGCGCAGGAAGCGCAAGCGGCGCAGGAAGAACTGGCAATCGTCGTGACGGAAGATATCGGCGTCGTTGGCGAGCCGGCGCCCGCCTCAACGCGGGAGGAGCCGTCAACGCCGAGCTACGAACCGGATCAAGAACGGCGCGAGAAGTTCTTCTCGCGTCTCTCGAAATGGTCGAAAAAATAGTGGGTGAAAATCCGCTAAGGCGGAAGGCCTTGTTGCCGCCGCAAACCGGCGCTTCAACCGGTTTGGGGCGGAGCAAGGTCGGCAATCAAGGAGCGGGCATGGCCGCGTCTCTCGTCACTGCGTTCGGCCGCCAAGTAGCGCAAGCAATTGTCGCGCTTGGCGCGACAGCGTTGCTCGCGGCGCCGCCGGCTGCCGCCCAAGGGCTCATCCGCGACGCCGAGATCGAAGACACGCTGCGCGTCTACACCAATCCGCTGTTTGAAGCCGCGGGGATCGTTCCGGCGGACGTCGATCTCTACATCGTCAACGATCCTTCGATTAACGCCTTCGTGGCGCGCGGTCAGAACATCTTCGTACACACCGGTCTTGTCCTGGAAGCGCGCAATCCGAACGAAGTGATCGGCGTGCTCGCGCACGAAACCGGGCACATCTCCGGCGGCCACCTCGCGCGTTCGCGTGAAGCGATGGATCAGGCCATGTTTCCAATGCTGATCTCGATCGGCCTTGGCGTGCTGGCGATCGCGGCTGGCGCGCCGGATGCGGGCGCGGCGCTGATCAGCGGCTCGCAACAATTTGCGATGTCGAACTTCGTGCGCCACACCCAAGTTCAAGAAAGCGCGGCTGACCAAGCCGGCGCCCAATATCTGGAAGCCAGCGGCCAGTCCGGCCGCGGCCTCATCAGCTTTTTCAACGAACAATTGCGTCCGTACGAATTCATGACGCGGCGGATGCCGCCTTACATGATGACGCACCCCTATTCCTCCGATCGCGTCGAGTCGCTGCGCCAGCGCATCGAAGGCGCACAGCATTACGAAACGCCCGAAGACGAAGAGAATCTGCGGCGGTTTCGCTTCATGCAGGCCAAGCTCGTCGGCTTCATTCACACCCAGGGTCAGACGCTGGCGCGTTATCCGCTGCGCGATACTTCGCAGCCGGCGCGCTATGCGCGTGCGGTGGCGTATTATCGCGTTTCCGATCTGGCGCGCGCACGCGCTGAACTCGACGTGCTGATG
The DNA here is from genome assembly GCA_014378995.1 of Hyphomonadaceae bacterium. GTDB lineage: Bacteria > Pseudomonadota > Alphaproteobacteria > Caulobacterales > Aquidulcibacteraceae > Vitreimonas. The sequence continues at coordinate 1,438 of JACMMP010000182.1, read as the reverse complement.
CGCGAAGACCCGAGCAACCCCTATTTCCAGGAGCTGACAGGACAAATCCTGTTCGAGAACGGGCGGGCGGCGGAGTCGATCCCCTATCACCGGCGCTCGCTCGAACTCGCGCCAAACCAGCCGCTGCTGCAGATCAATCTGGCCCGTGCGTTGACGGCCGCGAACGGGCGCGACGGCGCGGAAGAAGCGATTGCGCTTTTGAACGCCGCGGTGCGGCGCGAGCCCGACAACGCCTTCGCCTGGCGAGAGATTGCCTCGGCGCGCGACCTGCAGGGCGAGCAAGGGCTCGCTGAACTGGCGTCCGCGGAGCAGAACTTCGCCTTGGGCGACTTTGCCGCGGCCGTGAGCTTTGCCGAGCGTGCGCGCCAAACCCTGCCGCGCAATACGCCGTCCTATCAGCGGGCGACTGACATCGTCACCTTCGCCGGCAACGAGCTGCGTGACCGGCAATCGGCGCAAAGAGGACGCCGCGGCTGAGCTTGCCGCGCGCGCAGAAAGCCGTCATTGGATCGGCCCCGTCTCCGGAGACCGCCTGATGGCGCGCTTATTGTTCGCCCTTTGCTTTGTTCTGTTCGCCGCGCCTGCCTCGGCGCAGTCCTTCAATGCGCAGGAGCAGGCGGAGATTCGCGCCGTCGTCCGCGACTACATCATCCGCAATCCCGACGTACTCAGGGAGGCGCTGGAAGCGCTGCAGGAGCGTACCGAGGCCGAGCGCTGGCAGCGGATCAGGTCCGATCCGCGCGATTTCTCCCTCGGCCCGGCTGACGCCCCGATCGTTATCGTTGAATTCTACGATTATCGCTGCGGCTACTGCCATGCGGCGCTTGAGTGGCTGACGGACATCTCCCGCACGCGCCGCGATGTTCGCATCGTGCTTAAGGAGCTGCCGATCCTCACGCCCGCGTCGATGGAGGCGGCTAGCGCGGTGATCGCGGCGATGCCGCAAGGGCGCACGTGGGCCTTCCACCGCGCGCTGATGAGCTTCCCGCTCGATCAGGAGCTGAGTTCGGCGCAGATTGACCGCATCGCCCGCGGTGTCGGCATCGATGTCGCGCGGATGCGGCGCGAGATCGACAGCCCCGAGGTCATCGCGCTGCTCGAGCAAAACCGCGCGCATGCAATCGACATCAGCTCCAATCCGGCGACGCCGCTGTTCATGATTAATGGCGAAGTGATTTCGGGGTTCGATCGCGCCGGGCTCGAAGAGCAGCTGCGCGAGGTGACGAGCGAAGTGCGCGAGCGTCGCGCGCAGCGTTAGAGACGCCCGGTCGCCGCCGCCGTCACAAGCTTCAGTTGGCGAACGATAAGCGGGGCCGAGGCGCGCCCACGCTTGAGCCGCTGCAAATAAAGCGGCGTCAACGTGAGATAATTCACCGCCGGCGACAAAGGCGCGGGCAAGTTCGCCATTATGCGCAAGCCTGCGTACGCGGCGGCCGCG
>JACMMP010000181.1 GCA_014378995.1 Hyphomonadaceae bacterium | reverse complement strand
GTGACAGTGACGGCCGTGGCCGGGGCGACAACGACGGTCGCGGCGACTGGGACGGACGCGGACGCGGCGACAATGCCGGCCGGGGCCGGGGCGACAATGATGGCCGCGGCAATTGGGACGGACGCGGGCGCGGCGACAATCGTGGCAACTGGAACGGGCGCAATCGCGACTTCTCGCACGGCGATTGGGGCCGGGACGGGCGTCGCGATGACAATCGCTGGCGGCGCCATCGCCACACGCACCGCGACTGGGACCGCCCGCGGTACCGCGACTGGAGCCACGTTCGTCACGGTTCCTATTTCGACCGCGGCTACGCCTTGATCGTCGGCGGCTATTGGAGCCGGAATTATTATTGGTGGGGCTATGATGGTTGGCGCCGTCCGCACCGCCCATGGGTCGTGGGCTACGTGCTGCCGTACGATCTCTATTGGGAGCCGATCCCGTACGATCTCTATTACCGGCTGCCGCCTGCCCCTTATGGCTGTCGGTATGTGATGATCGACGGAGACATCCTGCTGATCGTGATCTCCAGCGGCCTCATCCTCGATGCGCTGATGTATTACTGACGCCGCATCTCCGTACGCACAAAACTGGAGCCGCCTCAGAAATGCGGCGGCTCTTTTTGGCTAATGCATCGCGACTCTGCGTATCGGCCGCGCCGTCTTCGGCGGCGGCATCTGATTTGGCGGCGGATCGTCGATTTCCTCAGGCGGACGTTTGTCCGGCGGCGTCGTTGGGATCGGGGGCTCGTTGAGGGGGTCTGGCTGCTCTTGCATGGCGAAGAAACGCCCAGCGCCGCATTCGGCTCCCGGGCCTCCCTGCCATCTGCCGCATTTACGCTTCGCATCGCAGGCGAGCCCTGATGTCCTTCCCGCCGCCCTTGGGGCCGGGTCAACCTTAATTCCCGCGCGACAAGCGCATTTCGAAGCAGGCCTTGCCCCAATACGGCGCACGCGTGCAGGGCGAAACGCGCTCGCCTGGCTGGCATGGCCGTTGCAGCCGCCGGGTTAACGCCCGCAGACCGCGGGTGCGCGGGAGTTTACGATGTACTTCGATCAAGAGGACGATGAGCGCGATCCGTTCGCGGCGTTCGGGGATCTCGACGCCACCAATCACGGCTTCGCCAACGACGATATGAGCGCCACGGTGCAACAACCGGCCGTGGTCGAGCCTGAAAAGCAAACCAAGCTGCAAACCGGCTTTTCGTGGGCCGGCTTTATGGGCGGCGTCGCCGCTCTGGTCTGGATCGCGGGCGCGATCGGCGGGCCGCTTTCCTATTTCGGCATTGACGCCGTGATGACGATGGACCCGGCGATGCAAGCCGGCTTTATCGCGCTGGCGTTCGGCCCGGCGATGCTGTTTTGGGTTTCCGCTTCCGCCGCCGGCGAAGCGCTGAAAGCACGCCGCCTCACCGCCCAACTGACCCGCATGGCGCAAGAAAGCCGCTTCCCGACTGAAGCGACCGAGAAGGACGCCCAGCGCCTCAGCAACACGGTGAAGATCGAAATCGAGTCGCTGAACGACGCCGTCGTCTCGGCGCTCAATCGCCTGGCCGAACTCGAGCACGCTGCGCAACGCAACGCCGCCTTGTTCGGTGAAGCTCTCGCCTCGGCGCGCGCCAACACCGAGACGATGACCGAAACCCTGCGCCAGGAGCGCGACGCAATCGTCGAACTCAACGGCGACCTAAAGGGCCAGACCGAAACGATCGCGCATTCGATCGGCCGCCAAGTCCGCCTTATGCGCGAAGCTTCGAAAATGGTGAAGACCGAAGTCAACGCCGCCGAAGACGCACTCGAATCGCACCTCGCCTCGTTCACGGTCTCGGCCACGGTCATGGGCGAGCGCACCGCGCACTTCCATGTCGTCGCTGACAAGGCCGCCGCCGCAACCACGCAGCTCAACGGCGCCATGAGCAATATGCTCGACGGCCTCAGCGAGGCCACGCGCCTGACCGAGACGGCCAAGAAGTCGACCGCCGAAGCAGTCCTCGCCGCCAACGAAACCGCGGGCGCGGTGCGTGAAACCACGCGCGCCGCCGTGTTTGAAGCCAAGCGCGCCGCGCAGCTGATCCGCGCCGAAACCGTCGCCATGCAGGAAGCCGCCAACGAAACGCTGGCGAGACTGCAGGACGCGGCCAACGCGGCGCGCTCCGCCTCGATCGAAAGCGAAGCCGCTGCTGACCGCTACACCGCGCAGATCGAGAAGCGCCTCGGCGCCCTCGCGTCCGCGGCCGGCGCCCAGAAAGCCGCAGTGCAGCGGCCCGTCGAGAGCCCAGTCGAGCGCATCGTCGAGCGCCAGCCTGAGCCGGCGATGGCGGACCAAGACGTGACGACGCTGCACGCGGCCGCCAATGCAGCGCTTGCCCGCCGCCCGGTCGTGCAGACGCGCAACGACGTTGCCGAAACGCAGCCTAAGCGCGTGTTCAAGGGCTTCAGCTCGTGGGGCAACTTCATGCCGCCGGCTCAGCGCGAAGACGAAGCGCCGGTCGCCGCCAACGAAGACAACCGCTCTGAACTCGCCTCGTTCGGCAACGCCGACGATGAGTTGAAGGCCGGCGCGATCAATCTGGTGATCAATTCGGGCGTCGATATCGACGACGTGTTGCAGCCAGTCGATCTGGAACGCATCGCCCGCTCCTCGCGCGAAGGCGCTTCAGCCCGCCGCCGCGCGGTGGTGGACGCAGCGCCTGGCGCCGTGGTCCGCATCGCCCGCCACGTGAAGCGCAACATGACGGCGCAAGAATTGGCCAGCCAGTTCCGCGCCCGTCCTGATCTCGCCAAGAGCGACAAGAAGAACGAAGGCCCGGATCTCGTCCGCGCCTATCTGCTGATCGACGCGGCTCTGGCCTCGTAAATCAGTCGCGGTCGGCGGAGGCCCGAGCTTCCGCCGCCGCGTCCGCCGCGAACTCCCCAATGCGCGCGCTGCCTTCACGGGCGGCGCGCGCAAGCGCATCGGCGGCCACGCTTGACGAGCGGCTCGAAACAGGCGCTTCGGCTGTGATGATCCGTGACGCAACGATCTGGCGTCCGTCCTCCACCAATCGCACATCGGCGACGAAACGCGCCGTCATCGTCTCTTCCTGCACTTCAAAATCGAGCACTTCCCATCGGATTTGATAGTCCGCGCGCGCCTCTCCGTTCCGCGCCGCGGAGCGGAATCGGCCCTGCCGCACCAGCGTCTCGACCAAAGTCTGCTGCAGCGCATCGGCCGCGCGTGAGGACCATTGCGTCTGGCTGACATAGGCGATGCTGTCGCCGGTTCGCCAAATGAGATCGCTGCCGAGAATAGTCCGCTCGCCCGTCGGCTCGGCGACGACGACGACTGCATCGATCGGCGCGCCTTGCGCCGGCTGAACGTTTTGCGCTTCGAGCACAAACGTGGCCGGCGGCGGCGGCGGCTCCGGCAGCAGGGTAATGCAGCCGCCTAGCATCGTGAGCGAGACGAGAACAAGTGCGCGCTTCATGGTTCAAGCTCCACCACCGGCCGCGGCGCGCGCGGCGTGAGTACAGAGGGATTTTCGTCTATATTGTTGGCAACGCGGCTGATCGAACTCGCGGCGCGGCGAATCTCTTCGGCGGCAAGCGAGAGCTCCGGCAGCGTTTCGCCCGAGGCGACGCCCGCGGCGGTATTGATTTCGGTGAGCGTCTGGTCGAGGTCTGCAAGATCGGTCCGCATCTGACGCGCAAGCGCCGCGATCTCTCGCGCCGCTGCGCCGCCCTCATTAATAAGGGAATCCTGCGCCGCCAATTGCTGCGACGCGGCGTCGAGATTTTCGATGATGTTGGTGACGCGAGCGATGTTCTCGTCCGTCAACAAATCGCGCACCGAGGCCATGGCTTCACTGGCCCGAAGCGCGATGTCCTCCGAGCGTGCGACCAGAATATCGATCTGGCTGCCGCGGCCGACGATGCGCGGCG
>JACMMP010000180.1 GCA_014378995.1 Hyphomonadaceae bacterium | reverse complement strand
CGCGCATCCACGGCATGGCGAAGTCCAAGACCGACATGGACGGCATCGTCGAGCAATCCCTGCGTCGCGCCGGCCTCTGGGAAGAGGTGAAGGATCGCCTCGCCCAGCCCGGCACCAGTCTTTCCGGCGGTCAGCAGCAGCGCCTTGTCATCGCCCGCACAGTGGCGGTGAACCCGGACATCATCTTGATGGACGAGCCGTGTTCGGCGCTCGATCCCATCGCCACGGCGCGGATCGAAGAGCTGATCGATGAGATGCGCGCCAATTATTGCATCGTCATCGTCACCCATTCCATGGCCCAAGCAGCGCGCGTCTCGCAGAAGACGGCCTTCTTCCACTTGGGCAAGCTGGTCGAGACCGGCGCCACCGAGGAAATCTTCACCAACCCTCGCGATACGCGAACGCAGGATTACATTACCGGCCGGTTCGGGTAGTCCTGGCAGGAATGAGCGAAGGCGAACATGGCTGATCACACCGTCAAGGCGTTCACCGAGGAACTCGATGGGCTGACGCAAGAGGTCGCGCGCATGGGCGGCCTTGCGGAAACCGCCGTAAACGACAGCCTCGTCGCGGTCGCCCGCCGCGATACCGAACTCGCTCAAACAGTGATCCAGCGCGATCCGAAGATCGATGCTGCGCAGCGTGAAATCGAGCGCCGCGCAATCAAATTGTTTGCGCTCCGCCAGCCGCTGGCGAGCGATCTCCGCGTGGTGCTCACAGCTTGGCGCATCGCCGGCGAGCTAGAGCGCGTGGGCGACTTGGCCAAGAACATCGCCAAGCGCACGCTGATCCTGAACCAGTCCGAGCCGATCCAGCTTACGCGCTCGGTCGAGCGTATGGGCAAAATCGCCGCCGCGCACATGAAGCAAGTGCTTGACGCGTACGCCAATAGGGACGTGCAAGCGGCCGTCAGTGTCTGGAACGCCGACGACAATATCGACGCCCACTACAATTCGTTGTTCCGCGAATTGCTAACCTACATGATCGAAGACCCGCGCATGATCAGCTCGTGCGCCCATCTTCTCTTCATCGCCAAGAATCTGGAACGGATCGGCGATCACGGCACGAACATTGCAGAATATATTCACTTCCTGGTCACAGGCGAGGAAATCGCGACGCAGCGGCCGCGGGCCGACGCGTAAGCCTCCGAGCAGGGAAACACACGATGGCCAAAGCGACGCATGTGCTAGTGGTCGAGGATGAAGCGGCGCTCGCCGACCTTCTGAAATACAACCTCGAAAAAGAAGGCTATCGCGTCTCCGTCGCCAATGATGGCGACGAAGCGTTGCTCAGCGCCAACGAAAGCGTGCCGGACCTCGTCGTGCTCGACTGGATGCTGCCGAAGGCGCCCGGCATCGAGGTCTGCCGGCGCCTCCGCGCCCGCCAGGAAACGCGCAACACGCCGATCGTGATGCTCACCGCCCGCACCGAAGAGGGCGATCGCATCCGCGGTCTGGACATCGGCGCCGACGACTACATCACCAAGCCGTTCTCGATGATCGAGCTGCTGGCGCGGCTCCGGGCGGTGATGCGCCGCATCCGCCCTGCGCTTGCGGACGATACGATCAGCGCCGGCGACATCCTGATGGACCGCGTCTCCCACCGCGTGAAGCGCGGCGGGCGTGAAGTCCATCTCGGCCCCACCGAGTTCCGTATTCTCGACCATCTGATGCAGCATCCCGGGCGCGTGTTCAGCCGCGAGCAATTGCTCGACGCCGTCTGGGGTTCGGACGTCTATGTCGAAGCGCGCACCGTCGACGTGCACATTGGCCGCCTGCGCAAAGCGCTCATGGTCGGCGATGAAGGCGATCCGATCCGCACCGTACGCAGCGCTGGCTACGCACTGGACGTCGAGGCGGCTTAACGCAGGCCGAACGCCGTCGCCAGCGAGGGCGCCAGCACGCCAAGATCAGACCGCGCCCAATTTTTCGGGATCGAGCAAATATTCGCGCGAGCAGAACTGGCACCGCGCATGCAGCTTGCCGTCCGGTTCGATCAGATCGTGCAATTCGCTGGTCGGAAACTGGCGCATCACCTTGGTCAGCCGGTTTTCGTTGCACGTGCAGCGGTCTTCAAGCGAAGCGGTCGCAGCCATGCGCGCGCCGTCTTCGTGGAATAGGCGATAGAGCAGGCGGTCCGCCGCCAGTTCGGGATCGATCAGCTCCTCGTCGCGCAAAGTTCCAAACAGGATCGAAGCGCGGTTCCAATCTTCGCCAGTATCGCCGCGTGCGGCGTCGCCAGCGATGCGCTGCATCAACATGCCCCCCGCGCGCCAAAGCGGCGGCGCATCGCCAATATACACTTCGCCGACGGCGAGGCGGATGCCGGTGTCTGTCTGCTCACTGACGCGGAAATAGCTTTCGGCGCATGCTGCGAGCGTGTCGCCGTCGAGCGGCACGACGCCCTGATAGGAAGCGTTGTTTTCGCCCTGGTCGAGCGTCAGCACGAGATTGCCGGCGCCGAGCAGCGCCGCCGGCGGCATGCGGTTGGCTTGCCTCAAAGCGTCGCTTGCGCCGTGGGCCAGCCGCGCATAGCCGCGCAAGCCGCCCGCGCAGTGCTCGGCGACCAGCAACCGCACAGGCCCTTCGCCTTGCGCCTGCACGACGAGGCGGCCTTCAGCTTTCAGCAGCGAACCCACCAGCGCCGCCAGCGTCAGCGCTTCGCCGAGCAGCATCGCCACCGGACGGGGATAAGCGTGCCGCCGCAGAATAGGATCGAGCGCCGCCGCGCCGATGCGGGCGGTCCGCCCGAGCACCGGCGCCCGGTCGAGACTGAAAGGCGCCACGATGTCGTCGGTCGCCGTGACGCGCGATGAGGGGAGGGAAATCGTGTTCATGGAAGCGGGTTAGATGGTGAGTATGGATGCGTTCGCCAAACTTTGCTTAGAGTCTGCCGAGACACCACATCAGCACCGCCTTCTGTGCGTGAATGCGGTTTTCAGCCTCATCCCAAACGGCTGATTGCGGCCCATCCATGACCGCGTCTGTCACTTCCTCGCCGCGATGCGCCGGGAGGCAGTGCAGGAACAATGCTTCCTTCGCAGCGTGCTTCATCATCTGTTCGTTAACCGCGAAAGGCGGAAACGCGGCCATGCGCTCGGCTTTATCAGTATCGCCCATCGACACCCAGGTGTCGGTGACGACAACGTCGGCGCCAGCGACGGCCTTTTGCGCGTCATTGTGGGCTTCCACATCCGCGCCGGCGGCTTTCGCTGCAGCGATCTCTTGGCTGCGGGGGGCGTACGTATCTGGCGTGGCGATGCGAAGTTTAAAATCGAGTTTCTCGGCCGCGTGGATGAACGAGGTGCAGACATTGTTGCCGTCGCCCAGCCAGGCGACGGTCTTGCCGGCGATGTCGCCGATGCGCTCTTCAATCGTCATGATGTCGGCGATGATCTGGCAGGGATGCGAGAGATCGGTAAGCGCGTTGATGACCGGAACGTCGCTCGCGGCGGCGAATTGAAGGACGTCCTGATGCGCGTTGGCGCGGATCGTCACCGCATCAACCATGCGTGAAAGCACACGCGCGGTGTCCTCCACGGTTTCGCCGCGCCCGAGTTGAGTGTCGTTGGCGTTGAGCACGATGGCGACGCCGCCGAGCTGGATCATGCCGATCTCGAACGAGACGCGTGTGCGGGTCGAGTTTTTCTGAAAGATCATCGCCAGCGCATAGCCCTCAAGCGGCGCATCCTGATCGGGCGCAGCCTTCGGCCAATCGATCCGCGCCGCCTTGCGCGCGTGCGCCTCATCGAGAATAGCGCGCAGCTCGTCGGGCGTAAGCGCGCTGATGTCGAGGAAGTGGCGCGGCGGCGTGCTCATAACGCAGCGGCCCGCTTCGCCTTCGACAGGCTCAGGCTCACGCTGGTGTCGCGCGGTGCCGTGAATGGCGTCACCCTGAGCTTGTCGAAGGGCGACGCTACCCACTGGCGTTCGAAGCTTCTCACGCGCTCGCTTCCGCCATTTGCGCCGCCAGCACGGCGTCGAGCGCATCGACGGCATGGCGAATCTGCTCTTCGTCGATCACCAGCGGCGGGGCGAGCCGGAGCACGTTGTCGCCGGCGACACCGACCAGCACTTTGCGGTCGCGCAGTTTGCCTTGGATGCCTTTGGGATCGATCCTTAGCTTCAAACCGCGCAGCAGGCCCTTGCCGGTGACGCCGACGACGAGATCGGGGTGGCGGTCCTTCAAGCCTTCCAGCGCTTGCGTCAGATGGTTCGCCACCACGTTCACGCGATCGAGGAATTCGGGCTTCGACAATTCATCGTAGCACGCGTTGCCGACGGCCATCGCCAGCGGATTGCCGCCAAACGTCGTGCCGTGCACGCCGCGCGCCATGCCCTTGGCCGCTTCCTTGGTCGCGAGGAACGCGCCCATCGGGAAGCCGCCGCCGACGCCCTTGGCGACCGCCATGATGTCCGGCGTCACGCCGCTCCATTGGTGCGCCCACATCTTGCCGGTGCGCCCGGCGCCGGATTGGACTTCGTCGAAGATGATCAGGAAGCCGTTATCGTCAGCGAGTTGGCGCAGGCCGCGCAGATATTCATCTGACGCCGCGCGCACGCCGCCTTCGCCTTGCACCGGCTCGATTATGATCGCTGCGGTGGTTGGGCCAACCAGCGCTTTCACCGCATCGAGATCGCCAAACGGCGCTTGGATGAAGCCGGGCAGGCGCGGGCCGAAGCCGTCCAGATAGTTCGCATTGCCCGACGCGTTGATCGCAGCGTACGAGCGGCCGTGAAACGAGCCTTGGAAGCCGATAATGTCGACGCGTTCCGGCTGGCCGTTGGCGGTGTGATACTTGCGCGCGGTTTTCATCGCGCCTTCGATCGCCTCGGTGCCGCTATTGGTGAAGAACACGACGTCGGCAAAGCTATCGCGCACGTACTTCGCCGCCAGCTCCTCCTGGCCTTTCACCTTGAACATGTTCGAGGTGTGCCAGAGCTTACCCGCTTGCTCCGTCAGCGCCTTCACCAGTACAGGCGGCGCGTGCCCCAGCGCATTCACCGCGATGCCGGCGATGCAATCGAGATATTTGTCGCCCTTATCGTCCCAGATCCAGCAGCCTTCGCCGCGCACGAAATTCTGCTCCGGCGGCGAATAGACCGGAAGGATATGGCTTTCTGCAGCGCTCATTTTTGCTCTCGGACTTTGGGGAAGGCGGGTTTTGATCCGCGCCGCTTGCAAGGTCAAGCTCAGCGTATCATCACCTTTCCATGAGACGAGACCATTCCATTCCGCGCGGCGAACTGCATCGCCTGGTTCATCAATCCGTCGTGCTGGAAGGCAATTCGCTCGGCGATCCGACCGAGCGGGAGCTGCACGTCTGGACCCCGCCGGGCTGGACGGCGGCGGAGCGGGCGCCGCTGCTGGTCGATCTTGCCGGCTATTGGGGCTCGGGCCTGGGGCACACCAATTGGAAGCCGGGCGGCGAAAACGTACCCGAGCGCCTCGACCGGTTGGCGCAGCAAGGCATGGCGCGCGCGGTGGTTGCGTTTCCCGATTGCTTCACCAAGCTCTACGGCAACCAATATTTGAACAGCGCGGGCTCGGGGCGCTACGGCGATTATGTCTGCGACGAGATCGTCCCGTTCGTGGAGCAGCGCTTTGCGTGCGGCGGCGATGGGCGGCGCGGCGTGTTCGGCAAATCTTCCGGGGGCTATGGCGCCGCCTGGCACGGCATGAACCGCAGCGACATCTGGAGCGCCATCGCGGTAAATTCCGGCGACATGGGCTTCGACGTGCTCTTCATCCCGACGCTCTATGACGATCTTGAACGCATGCGAAAGCATGATTTTTCGATCGAGCGCTACATCACGCACCTCGAGAGCCAGCCCAAGATCAAGGACAAGGACCGCATGACGCTCATGGATCTCGCCATGGGCGCGTTCTACGATCCCGACCCGACGCAATTTCGCAACATGCGTCTGCCGCTCGATCCCCACACCGGCGAACTCATTCCCCAGCGTTGGGGCAATTGGATGCGCCACGATCCCGTGGTGATGTTCGACACGCTCGGCGAAAATCTGCACAAGCTGAAACTCCTCTACATGGATTGCGGCAACCACGACCAATTCCGCATCCATTACGGCATGCGGAGATTTGCGAAGAAACTAGCGGCCGCCGGCATCGCGCACACGTACGAGGAATACGAAGACGATCACAGCGACGTGGATTATCGCATGGATGTGTTTCTGCCGCTGCTGGCGAAAGCGCTGAACGAGTAACTCAAGAAAGAGGCCGCGAGCACTTAAGCGATGTCGTAAGTGCAAGGGGGAAGCGTTCCAATTAACGTGGGAAGGACGTCGAGCACCGGCGTGCCGTCGTTGTTGTGTGCCAATGTGCCGTCGGCATTGAACGCGACCATCACTTTTTGTGAGAACTCCGCCAGGTCGGCAAAGTGATCGATCAATGGACGAAGATCTGCGGCCGTGATGAATTGCGGGTGGGGGGATTTGCCGTTCACTGGCTTGCTATTGAATAACAACGCAGTTGCCGGCCTCGGTCCGCGAGTGTCCGATGTCATCCAAGTGCCATGCACAATCTTGTTTCGATGTTCGCGCGCGCGCGAATAGGCCTCAATCAGGCGATCGAGATGAGCATCTCCAGGAGGCCCCCACTTGGGGAGGGTTTTGTCGCGTAACTCGTCCTCAATCCATTTAGCCATGCGCGAAGATAGTTGCAGATGCTTCGGCATATCGATCGAATCTTCTGAGATGTACCTCCTGAGGATTTGGCGTGCACAGTATTCTGCGTAGTTCCACTTCATTATGAGGTAACCGACAGAAGTCAGTATCTCCAACTCACGCTCGGTCAGCAGGTTGTCGCGGGACATATGCCAACTAACTCCGCAACCGATACCCGCTCTTCAGCATCGCCCAGCACGCCCAGCAGAGCGCCACCGCGAGGCCGCCGGACACCAGCGCGCCCGTTATCAACGGCGCATCGTGCGAGCCGATGAAGCCGTAGCGGAATCCGTCGATCAGGAAGAACACCGGGTTGGAGTTCGAGAACGTGCGGAAGGGTTCTGGCAACAAGTCGGTCGAGTAGAACGTGCCCGACAAAAACGTCAGCGGCACGATGATGAAATTCGTCACCGCGGCGAGGTGATCGAATTTGTCGGCCCACACGCCGCCGAGCAAGCCCATGGCGCCGAAGATCACCGACGCCACGATCGCGTAATACAGAGCCCAGAGCGGCTGCGCCGGCAGCACGTTCGCCAGCCACGCCACCGCGATCAGCGAAGCCAAGCCCACTAAAATCCCGCGCGCCGCGGCGCCGACGATGAACGCGATCGTCAGCTCTAGCGCAGAGAGCGGCGGCATCAGGAAATCGACCGCGTTGCCCTGCACCTTGGCGATCACGATCGAGGACGATGAATTCTGAAACGCGTTGGAGATGATCGACATCATCACCAGCCCCGCGGCCAGCCCATCGGCGTACGCGCGCTCCGAGCCGGGCCAGGCGCCGTCGCGCAGCACGAGGCCAAACACCATCATGAACAGCAGCGTCTGGATCAGAGGCGCGAACACGGTCTGCGCGCCCACTTTTAGGAAGCGCTGCACCTCGCGCTGGATCAGCGTCTGCAGCCCCAGCCAGTTCACCGCGCCGTAATGGCGGCTGGTCAGGTTCGGCGGAGCGACGTGCGTGTCCATAACGGGAACGGCTCTTTCATAAATTCTTAACGGTTCTGAGCGCCCGTTAACCATGTGGCCCCGCTAAGCGGCGGGTGCGTCACACATAATGCGCGCCGGGCCAGAGGAGCAGCCCTTGAGTTTCCTGTTAGCAAAAGATTACCGTTTTGGGGATAACAATACATCATATGGTGTATCCCCTAAAATGAGACCGCAACAGATTGACTTCGTCTCCAGATACGCGAGTGTGTCATCACCTTGTCAAACAGAGGCAAGGCCATGGGCCAAGGGGGCTTGAGATCATGGGTTGGACTGAAGAACGCGTAGCAACGCTACGCAAGCTGTGGGCTGAAGGCCTGTCAGCAAGTCAAATCGCAAAGCAATTGGGCGGGGTCACCCGCAACGCCGTCATCGGCAAGGTTCACCGCTTGGGCCTGGCTGGCAGGGCGACGCCTTCGCGGCCGGCTAAGCGCCCTGTGCGCACGGCTCGTCCGCGTATCGTCGGCCCGACTGCGCCGCGTCTGCGGATGCCGTCAAGTCTGCCCAGTGTGGTCATTCCGGATCTCGAACCGATCAGGTTCGAGGACGGCCGGGCCGCAACCGTGCTGACGCTGAATGAGAGCATGTGCAAATATCCGATCGGGGATCCGACGGACCCGGCGTTCGCGTTCTGCGGCCGCGGGTCGGCTAACGGCCCGTACTGCGCCGATCACGCGCGGCTCGCCTATCAACCGAGCCAAGCCAAAAAGCGCCGCACCGCCGCGCCGGATGAACTCCGCCGCATGCTGCGCCTCTCGGCGATGTAGACGACGAAACTACCCCTGTAGAGACTTGAACGCCGCGGCGAATGGGCCGCGGCGTTTTTGTCTTCTGCGGTGAGCGGAGCGCGCCCTTACCCCGTGCATAACTCCCGTCCTCCCTCCGTTAGGGGGAGGTGTCGCGTGCGAACGCACGCGACGGAGGGGATGGCGCAAAAGCTTGCAAGCCCTAGCGCTTCCCCCTCAGTCAGCGCTTGCGCGCTCACAGCTCCCCCTTTCGGGGGAGCACGAGAATGCGCGGATAGAACAAAACTTATCCAACCCCACCTCCACCGGCCGCATACTCGCGGCCATGACCCCATCCCCAACCACATCAAATACGGAGCATCGCCGCCTCGCCAGGCTCATCGCCTGGGCGCGGCTCGCGCTCGTGTGGTTCGCGATGCTGATGTTCGCCGCGGCGCCGCCGCGCAATCGCCGCCGACTTGGTCGTTTTGCTTTGCTCTCGCTCGACGATCTTGCGCGCCTGGTGCGCAATCTCATTCTTGCCCGCGCGGCGCAGCTCGCCGGCGTAGGCCGCGCCAAACGTGCGCCGTGCCGAAACTATGCGCCATCCGGCTTTAGCCGCCGCCTGCGTCCGCGTCAGGTGGCGCGGTCGCTTGCGGGTTCACGTCTGCGCCGGGCGCTGCGCCACCGCGATCGGGCAACGCGCATTTCCATTTTGCTCGCCGCTCTGCGCGATCTCGACGCTCACGCGCGTAATGTTGCGCGTAAACTCACGCGCCTTGCGCCCATCATCGCCTTGCAGCCGCCGCATCACGCGGTGCGCACGCTTGCGCGACTGCCGCTTGTCGCCGCCGATACGTCTTAGCGGCGCTCCCTCTTTCCTGAATCTCCGCAACCCGCGACGGAACCCTCCGCCGCGGGCGCCGGCGCTTGTCCGCTTCAATCCGCCGGATGCCAGTTGGCTTTCTTCGGCTTTGCGGCGTCGGCGTGCTTCGCATTTTGATTTTTACGATGGGGTTTGGCGGCGCCCTTGGCGGGCGCTGCGTCCTGGGCCGGCCGGTTTGCGCGAGGCTTTGGTCGATCGGCATAAGCAGGGGCTGCCGATGCGTGCCGTGGCCGGCGTTCCTGCTGCGGCGCGGGCGCCTGATCGATCCGCTTCACGTGAATCGATTTTTCCAGCCGCCCGCCTTCGCCGATCCGCGCGATGAACGCATCCACGCTGGCGGCGTCTATCTCAACATGGGTTTCGTGTTGTTCGATGCGGATCGAGCCAATCTGGCGCTTGGTGATGCCGCCGGCCTTGCACAGCATCGGAATCAGCCAACGCGGTTCGGCCTGTTTCGAACGCCCGACCGAAAGCGAAATCCAAGCCCCGCCGGAGAAATTGTCGTTGAAGGTGTCAGCGCCGCGCGGCGCGCGTTCGGGCCGCTTCTGCTCGGGCGACCATTCAGGCGTCGCGATCAGATCTTCAGGCGCAGCTTGGCCTTTGCGATAGAGGCGCACGAACGCGGCGGCGATGTGCATGGGATCGTGCTCGGCCAGCAGCGCGCTGACGATCTCTTGTTCGGACTTTTCTGGCGGCGCCTCGAAAATGGGGTCGGCGAGCAGGCGTTGGTCGTCGCGGCGCTTTATGTCGTCGGCGGACGGCGGTTCGCCCCAATGGGCGTTGATGGCGGCGTCGCGCAGCAAACGCTCGGTGCGCCGGCGCGCCGAATACGGCACGATCAGCACGCTTGCACCCTTGCGCCCGGCGCGCCCCGTGCGCCCGCTTCGATGTAGCAGGGCCTCGGTATTCTTCGGCAGATCGGCGTGGATGACGAGGTCGAGATCGGGCAAATCGATGCCGCGCGCGGCGACGTCGGTTGCAACGCAGACCTGCGCGCGATGATCGCGCATCGCCTGCAGCGCTTTGGTGCGTTCCGATTGCCTAAGCTCGCCCGAGAGCGCGACGACGGAGAGGCCGCGATTGCCGAACCGGCTCGCCAGCCGCGTCACCGCCGCGCGCGTGCCGCAGAACACGATAGCGTTGGTCGCGTCGTAAAAGCGGAGCACGTTGAAGATCGCATTCTCCGCATCGTGCCCGGCCGCGACCAGCGCGCGATACTCGATGTCGGCATGTTGTTTCTGCGCATTGACGGTGTTCACGCGCACAGCGTTGCGCTGGTAAGTCTTGGCCAGGGTTTCGATTGCGCGCGGCATCGTCGCCGAGAACATCAACGTGCGGCGCTCACTCGGGGCGGCTTCGAGAATGTGCTCCAACTCTTCGCGGAAACCGAGATTGAGCATCTCGTCGGCTTCATCCAGCACGACGGCTTTCAAGCCGTGCATTTCAAGCGAGCCGCGCCGGATGTGATCGACCAGCCGGCCTGGCGTGCCCACCACAATATGCGCGCCCTGGTTCAGCATCCGGCGCTCGTCGCGCATGTCCATCCCGCCAACGCAGGACGCGATCCGCCCGCCGGTCGGGGCGAACAGCCATTCGAGTTCGCCGCGCACTTGCAGCGCGAGTTCGCGCGTCGGCGCAATGATCAGCGCCAGCGGCGCGCCGGCCGGTTCAAGTTTTTCTTTTCCGCCGAGCATCGTCGTCGCCAGCGTGAGCCCGAACGCAACGGTTTTGCCGGAGCCCGTTTGCGCCGAGACGATCATGTCCGAGGCTTGGACTTCGGGCGCGATCACCGCGCTTTGCACCGCGGTCAGCGCGTCGAAACCGCGAGCCGCAAGGGCGCGCGACAATGCGGGAACAACATTTTCAAAGGCGGGCATTCGCGTGTCTCTCAGACCAGATGCGCTTTCCCCGGGCCGGATCCTTCGCAACAAGTGGGCGGGTCTAGGCCATGGCGGGGCGGATTACGAGGGCCGATGATGGTGAACGCTGGCCTAGGTCAGTTCGCGATCGATCAGCACGGCGAGGAAAAGCGCCGGTCCGCCATGCGCCGTCCAGGCATGGCTTGTGCCGCGCTGAATGACGATCTGCCCGGGTTTCAAACGAGTTTCGCTGTCGTCAAGGATAAGCGAGGCGTTGCCGCTGATAAGGCAGATGATGTCCAGCGAGTCCGTTTGGTGCATTGCCGGGTGGCGGTCCTGGTCGCGCAAGTGCTCGGCCGCGCCAAATTGCGCGAAGCGTTCGCGGGCGGCGGCCTTGATGGCTTCCGGCGGCGCGCCGGGCGGCGGCGGCTCGATCACGAACCAGCGCACTTTTACTTTGCCGGCCGCGGGCGAGAGGATGGATTGAGCTTCACCGCGTTCGCGATGATCCTTTGGGTCGAGCGCCTCGTTCAACGCCTCGTGCCAGATTTCATAAAGGCCGCCCAATCCCGGCGCGCCCATCTCGCCCGAAGCCGGGCCGTCGACAATAACGAGCGAACGCCCGCTCTCATCGTCGCCGGTGATGACGCGTCGCATCGCGTCTTCGAAGGCGGGATGGCTCATGGCCTAGTTCACGAGCTTGGAATTGTGCGGAGAGTCGAGCGCAAAGAGCGGCACGTCGATGTCGAACGCTTCCCCGTTGCCGGTGCGCTGCATAGAATATGCGCCCATCATCACGCCGGACGGCGCAGCCAGCGGGGCGGCGCTGGTGTAGCGGAAGCTTTCGCCCGGCTCGATCACGGGCTGCTGGCCGATGACGCCGGGGCCGCGCACTTCCTGCGTCATGCCGTTTTCGTCGGTGATCCGCCAGAACCGGGAGATCAACTGCACGGGGTCGCCGGTGCGGTTCTCGATCTCGATCGTGTAGGACCACACGAAGCGGCCCTCGGTGGGTTTGGATTGGTCGGCCATAAAAGCCGGCGCCACCCGAACGATCATGCCTGCTGTCTCTTGCTCATACATGGCCCCATCCTAGCGCGCCTGCAGCGCTGGACAAAGCGCCCGATGCAAGCCAGCAAGAGCGCTCCGCTGGGGAAATCGAGGCGAAAGTG
Organism: Hyphomonadaceae bacterium; assembly: GCA_014378995.1. Classification (GTDB taxonomy): domain Bacteria; phylum Pseudomonadota; class Alphaproteobacteria; order Caulobacterales; family Aquidulcibacteraceae; genus Vitreimonas. The sequence continues at coordinate 7,008 of JACMMP010000180.1, read as the reverse complement.
AGCACGACGCACGGAGTTCTGGCCGATACCGAGATCAAGCGCGCGATCAAGCAAGGCTGGATCGCCGCCGATACGCCGTTTCTGGACGACCAGATTCAGCCCGCCAGCATTGATCTGCGCCTCGGGGAAAGCGCCTATCGGCTGCGCGCAAGTTTCCTGCCCGGCGCCGGCGCCAAGGTGCAGGATCGCCTCGATGGCGAGCTTGTCATGCACAAGATCGATTTGACGCAAGGCGCGGTGCTTGAGACCGGCTGCGTCTATCTCGTGCAGGTGCAGGAAGAACTGGCGTTGCCGTCGCACATGCATGGCGCCGCCAATCCGAAAAGTTCGACCGGCCGCGTCGATGTGTTCACGCGCCTGATCACCGACGGCGCGCAATCCTTCGATCACATCCCGATGGGCTATCATGGGCCGATGTGGGCGGAGATCAGCCCGTGCACGTTCTCGGTGCTGGTGCGCACCGGCACGCGGCTCAGCCAGGTGCGCCTGCGGCGCGGGCCGCCGCACCCCAAGCGCGAGATCGATTTTACCATGGACTTGTCGCTGCAAGGCCCGGTCGGTTTTCGCGCCAAGCGCCATTCCGGCGTCGTCGATCTCGACCGCATCGGCGGCTACGATCCGCGCGATTTTTGGGAGCCGCTCGACGCGCGCCGGGGCCGCGTCGTGCTGGAGCCTGGGCAGTTTTATATTTTCGCGTCCAAGGAAAACGTCGTCATTCCCGCTGACGAAGCGGCCGAGATGGCGCCGATCCGCCCGGAGCTTGGCGAGTTTCGCGCCCACTATGCCGGCTTCTTCGATCCGGGCTTTGGCATCGCGCCGAATGAAGGGCGCGCCGTACTCGAAGTGCGCTCGCGCGACGTGCCGTTTATCATCGAAGACGGCCAGCCCGTCGGCAAGCTGGTGTTCGAGCCGCTGTCAGGTCCGGTCGAGCGGCTCTATGGCGAAGCCGGCTCCAGCTATCAGGGGCAGGGGCTAAAGCTCTCCAAGCACTTCGCCCCCTGGCGCTAAGACAAACAAATCCGTCATTTTGGACCGTATACGCGTCTTTTTGGAAAAGGTGCTTGACATTCTCCGCCGGTCTATGACAAATACCCTTGTCGTTTAGACAAAGGGGTTTGCCATGAAACTGTCGCTAGCGGCGAAGTTCGCCAATTTGACCATCGCCGTGCTGCTGCTCGCGCCCGTGATGTTCGCCACGCTGAGTGAGGCCGCTCGGATCGTCGCCTAACCGGCGCCTTCCAATTAGGAATTTCACCATGACGCAGAACCAAACTCCCGCGCCCTCCAGGGGCTATGGCTTGCTGACGCTCGGCCTTCTCGGCGCCCTCGTCGCCGCTACGGGACGCCCAGATGAAGAGACGCTTAGTACCGTGATCGCCTGGGGCGTGCCGGAAACGATCGCCCAGGCGGGCATGTATGTCTTGCCCGTTGTGGCAATCATGCTGACGATCTTGATCGGCCGCCTCATCGGCCGCGGACGATCGACGGGCATTCGCTGGAGCATATACGCGCTGTGCGGTGCCATCGCGGGGTTCTTTTTCGGCCTTTGTCTCGAGCTGTTTGCGGGCGTGCCGGATTTAGTAGTCCTGGCCGCCGGCCCGCTCGCCGAACCCACAACGATCGACGTTCTTCTCTGGGTGCTCACCGGCTTCTCAATCTTCACCGGTGTGATGATCGGCGTCATCGCCATGTTCGGCCGCCCTGCCGTCACGGCGCTGCAAGTGGAAGAGACCGATCCCGAGTGTCTGGAAGTGCGCCGCGCCGAGCGTTGGATGTTCGGCTGGAGCGCGATCGGCATGCTGACGCTTGGGCTCGCGAGCGGCGCCTTGGTGGTCGCGCGTCTGGCCGCCGAGGACGCCCGCGTCGGAGCGGTCGCTGTCGCCATGATCGCGGGTGTTGTGAGCGCCATTGCGAGCTACGTGCTGTGGCGGCGCTTTGATGAAATGCAGCGGCGGCACGTGGTCGATGGCTACGCAGTTTCCGCGGTGATCGTGACGTTGGGCGCTTTCGTGTGGGCAGGCTTGGAGGCGCTAAACATGGCGCCTGCGCTCGACTCGGCTGGCGTATTTTTGGCGCTGATCTTCGTGCAGCTGGTGGCCACGACTTATGTGACGTCCGCGGTGATGGGCCAGATGTCGATGCTGGGAAAACCGGCATGAGAAACCGGCTGAGAGTGCTCCGCGCCGAGCGCGCGTGGAGCCAGGCCGATCTCGCCGAGAAACTCGGCGCCTCGCGCCAAACCGTCAACGCGATCGAAACAGGACGCTACGACCCGTCGCTGCCGCTCGCGTTCAAGATTTCGCGTCTGTTCGCAATGCACATTGAAGAGATTTTTTTCGACGAGGCTGCGGCGGACGCCGCTGAGTAATGGAGTGTTGAGATGACAAACGAAAAACCAGCCGCCTCCGCCAAACCTTGGCACATTGGCAATGGATTGGTCGCGGTGATGTTTTTGAGCATCGGCGGCGTCAACCTCGCGTCCGGCGAACATCTCGACGCCGGAATCTGGATTGCGCTCGGCCTCGGACTAGGTGTTCTCGGGAGCGAAGCGACGCCGTGGGCGCAGATTCCGGTTTGGCGTCGCGCGCTCGGAATCGTGTTGTTGCTCGCGGGTGTAGGAATGTTCATCGCCCGAGTTTGGTTAGATATCGCGCGTTGATACGGAATTATCCGACAGGTCCAATAGAAAAACAGGGGAAGAACATGAAGAGCGCAAAACGGATATTGATGGCGGCCGCTGCAATGCTGCTGATGGGCTGCGCATCCACTGCCGAAACCGCGGCGCCGCAATTTCCGCCGGGTCCGGCGCTGTTCGTAGCGCGTGACGCAGATTCCACGATGTACCTCTTCGGCACACTGCATCTGCGCCGCCCAGGCGCGTCGTGGGGCGGTGCGCAGGCGCAAGCTGGTCTGGCCGAAGCGGAAGACGTCTGGATGGAACTGATCATTTCGCCGGAAACCGACGCGCAAACGCAAGGTCTTGCCATGCGCTATGGTATGGCTGAAGCGGGTCGCCCGCTCTCCAGCTATTTCAGCGCCGAAGAGAATGCGCGCATCGTTGCAACCGCGCAGCGGTTCGGGCTCCAGCCGCAAATGATAGAGGCGATGCGGCCCTGGCTCGTGGGCATCACGTTCTCGATCATGCCGATGATCCAGGCTGGTTTCGATCCCACCCAAGGCGCCGATCGTCTGATCGATGCGTATGGCGACGCGAACGGCAAGACCATGCGCGCGTTCGAAACCGCCGAAGAGCAGATCCAGATGCTCGCCGGCATGAGCGACGCCGTGCAGCGGCAGATGATGCTGGAAGCGCTCGACGAAGCGGACGCTGGCGGGACGGTGATCGAAACGATGGCGACGGCTTGGGAGACGGGCGACCTGGTCACATTGGAGCGGTTGGTCGTCACCGATATGCAGCGCGAGTACCCGGAATTCTATCAGGTGCTGCTCGCCGACCGTAACGACGCCTGGGTGGAAGTACTGCACCGCGAACTGCAAGGCCAAGGCGAGGACTTCGTCGCCGTCGGAGCCGGGCACATTATCGGCGAAGATGGCGTCGTCGCGCAGCTGCGTGCGCGCGGCTACACGGTCGAGCGGGTTGAGTAGGAGGCGGCGGGCGCCGCATAGGCGCCCGCCCGTCGCGGGAGTAGCGCGTGAGTGAAGCCGTGATCCGTCGTCTGCGTTGGTACTGGCCGATGGAAGCCGGCAACGTCGTACTGGTGCCGCTCCTGGTCTTCGGGCTGGTGGTGAGCAGTGGCGGTGCGGTCAGCCTTGCGTTGATAATTGGGGCGGCGGCGAACGCCGTGCTGCTTAGTGTGGGCGCGCTGTACTGGCGCGCCTCGCTTCGGCGTCTGCAGGGCGATCTGGCCGCCTTCCAATTCTGGATTCCTCTCATCGCGCGCGCGCAAGTGATCGCCGCCGGACTGACACTCGCCGTGCTCGTGGCCACCGGCGCCGAAGTCATTGGCGCCGGCGGCGGTTGGCCACCTAGTTTGATTGGCGCGGTGGGACTGTCCGCTTTGGCCGTGTTGGAGTACCTGAATTACTACCATGTTCAGCTTCAGCACTTCGACAATGCGGCGGACTTAAAGCGTCTACTCAGCGGCCAAGGCTTTCGCCGCGCCCACATGGCGCGCGACATCGCCGCTTGGCGCAAGACGCGCGCGTCGTCGATTTAGCTTCTGGCAGATTAATCGCTGCCCGTAGCTCCGGCTCAGAATGTGCCGGTCAAGGCCAGCACGCGATGAGGGATGATGTCGGCGCGGCGGCTGGAGACGTCGCGTCTTGCCATCTTGCGGCGGTGGCGCAGCGTGCTGAAGGCAGTGCGGACGAAGCGTTCGATTGGGCTGCGGCGCTGCTGTTTGGCGATTGCGCGCGGCTCTTTCCACATCACGACGTAATCTGACTGCTGCACCGGGCGTTCCACCAGCGGGATCGGGTCGCCGACTTTCTGCGTCAGCACTAGGAGCTGCAATTGGTCGCGGCTGGAAATATCCACGCGGGCGCCCACGTCGCGCGGGGCGCGCACCTCGTACCAGAGGTCGGGTGTGCTGGCGGGCGAGGCGAACACGCGCGTGCCGGCAAAGCCGCGTTCGGGAGAATAGATCTGATAAAACAGTTCCGGCGAAAATTGATAGAAGCCGTGGCCAACGAAATTATTGCTCGGCAGCACGTGCAGGATGTGCGCACCGGGGGTGCAGAGCTTGGCGACATTGTCGAACGCGACCGGAACGTTGAACACGTGTTCGAGCGTGCCGAAATCCAGCACGAGTGAGAACGCCTCGCTGGTGAGGATGGGCGTGTTCATGTCGTGGACGATGTCCGCCTGCTCGTAGTCCGAGGCGTCGATGGACTGCACAATGCCGGCCCCGAAGATACTTTTCAGCAATTGCTCGCAGTAGCCCTGCAACGAACCGTCGCTCGCTCGCGCGGCGAGATCGGGCCGGTTGCGCTGCCGAAAAAAAGTCTCGAGTTCATCGTTGGACACGTTAACGCGGTGGCGGCCGATGGTGACGACGCGTGAAAAATCCGCGCCGCTTGTGCGCGCAAGCGCCATCAAGCCAAGCGCGCCAGCGTCTACCCCCATATGCTCCTCGAACCCTAATTTTGTTTGTTGGGCACGTTCTGGCACAGCGGCAAAAGCCGCGCCAGCATCTGCGCTGCTAGGGGCTGTAGTCGACGCCTTCTTCGATCAGGACTAGCGGCGCCGGCAGCGCGCCGGCGCGCAGCAGCACGGCGAGTTCGTTGGCGCTCTGGGCGGTAAAGTTGCCCGAGATTTGGCCTGAGCCGCCGCAGATCGGTTCGTTGATGCGCGGGGCCGTGAGCACTTGATTGTCCAGCAAGATGGCGAAACGATTGCCGACATGGTCGCGTGTGATGCGGCAAAAAATGCGCGTGCCCTCGCTGTCCAACTGGAAGCTCAACACGAATTCGTTGGTCACCGGGTCAGTGGATGGACTTGCGCGCACGAGTCGCTCGCCGGTGAAACGGGGACGGCGCTCGACCACTTCCGGTGAAGCGTTGGGGTCGGATGGATGCGGCTGCGCGATCATCGTTCCGGGCGGAATATTGCCGACGGCGGCGGCCTCGGCGCTAATTTCGCGCACCAGGTGTAAGCTCAGCAGGCCGGTTACGCCGACGGCGCGGTGAAGCCCTCCCATGTCGGCGACGCCTTGCGCCCTGATGAGGATGCGGTCGTCCTCGGTCTGCTCGACCGTGACGCCCCGGCCAAAGCCGACGAGCCGGCGGCGTAACACTTCGATGGATTGAGTCGCTGCGAAATGCGTGAGCGCGCGAAGCCGCTCCTCGGAGATGCGCGCCTCGATCAGCCCATCGGGACCAGATGTAATCGCGAACGCTTGGGCGCCGTCCTCCGATTGCGCGATGGTTCGGATCGCGCTTGTGGCGCGATCTGCGTCACTAGCGCTTACGAGCCTAATGCGCGCCGCGTCGGCAACCACGCCCCGGCCCGTATAACGTATAGCGGGATTGCCGGCCCGCAGCGCCATCGCCATTTCGTCGGCGACGTTCTCGAGCTGTTGCCTGCGCAGCGCGTCCACATCAACGGCCAACAGGAGATGGGTTGAAGGGCCGCTCGACGCACGCGCCGAGAAGCTTGGGAATTGAGAAATGCTTGGCGCAACGAAGTAAGCAACGCCAGCGAGGGCCGCCAACGCTATGATGATCGTGCCTAGAGTTTTCATCCGCCGCCCCGTTCAGTGGGCCATTATAGCGGCGTGTTCGCCTGTGGCGAGCGTCACCCCGGCAAAATGAGCTTAGCACTGAAGCCGCGGGGGGTGCGGTTGGCGAGGACGAGGCGCCCGGCGTGTGCTTCGGCGATGGCCTGAGCGATAGCGAGGCCCAGGCCGGCGCCGTTGGCGGTTGAGGTGCGCGCATCGTCGGCGCGAAAGAAGGGCGCGGTGAGCTTGGCGAGTTGGCCGTCCGGCACGCCGGGGCCTTCATCGAGCACGTCGACAATTGCTTCGCCACCCTGGCGATATACCCGCATCACGCCGCCGCCGCCGTATTTCGCTGCGTTCTCAGCGAGGTTGCGCGCCGCGCGGGCGATTTCGCTGGGGCGGCACTCGGCGATAACCGGGGCGCTGGCGTCGGCGCGAATATCGACGCCCATGTCCTGCAGTTCGCCGCAGAGCGTGCGGGCAATTTCGGCGAGATCGACTTTCGCGCGCGCCTCGTCACTGGCCCCTGCGCGGGCGAGCGCGAGCGCCTGTTCGGTCAGCTGCTCCATCTCTTCGACGGAGGCGAGCAGACGCTGACGCGCAGCTTCATCTTCGATCAATTCGGCGCGCAAGCGGATCGCGGTGATGGGCGTCCTGAGATCGTGGCTTAGCGCCCACAGCATCTGGCGCTGGCGATTGAGCTGGCGGCCGAGCCGCTCGGCCATTGCGTTGAAGGCCGTGGAGGCGCGGCGCACGTCTTCGGGGCCGCTGACCGGGGCGGCGACATTGGTCTCGCCGGCGCCGAGCGCGCGCGCGGCGTTGGCAAGGT
>JACMMP010000179.1 GCA_014378995.1 Hyphomonadaceae bacterium | reverse complement strand
CGCCAGCGCCGCCCACGCGCGGGCGAAGTCCGGCGCCTCGCGCACCACACGCTCCAGCGCCGCCGCAGCGGTCTGGATGCACGCGATGGCGCCCGTGCGCATCATCTCGCGCGCTTCGAAGTACGTGTCAGAGAGCGCGGCCGTGAGCTTTGGGGCGCGCATGCGCTTGGCTTCGCCGAGCGTGACGGACAGCGCCTTCGCCACTTCAGCCGCGATTTCCTCTTGCAGCGCAAAGGCGTCGCCAAGGTCGCGATCGTAGCGCTCTGACCAAAGCACCACGCCAGTTTCCGCTTCGGTCAAGTGCGCGGCGATGCGGACGCGATCTTCCATCCGCCGCACCGATCCGTCGAGCAGGTGGGTGGCGTGCAGGGCTTTGGCTGCGCGCGCCTTATCGCGGCCGCGGAAAGCGAAGCTCGACGTCGCGCCGATCACCTTGATGCCGGGCACCCGCGAGACGGCGTAGAGAATCTCCTCGGACACGCCATCCGCCAAAGTGCGCGCTGCGCGGTCGCGCGCCGGCGTATCGAACGCCAGCACCGCCAGCATCGGCGCGCCCACATGCGCCTTCACCGCGGCGCCCGAGGGATCGAGCGCGAACACGCTCATCAGCGCGCGCATCTTGGCGAGCTTGACTTTGCCCCGCGGCTGCAGCCTCGCGGCCAGGTCCGGCGCGGCGTTGTCGCGCACGATTTCCGAGACGAGGATTGCGCCGGCGGAGGCTTCGCCCTGCAGGCGTGCCGCAACGTTGACGCCGTGACCGAGCAGATCGCCGTTAGCCGCCTGCGTGACTTCGCCCAGGTGAACGCCGAAACGCAACTGAGCCTTCGTTTCAGCTTCACAGAGCACGATCGCGGCGTTCAGCGCATCGGTTGCGCTGGCGAACTCCAGCATCATCCCGTCGCCGGCGGTGTTGAAAATGCGCCCGCCGTGGCGCGCGGCGATCGCCGCCGCCTGTTCGCGCAGACGCGCAACATGCGCCAGCGCCTCCGCCTGGTCGCGCTCGGCGAGGGCGGAGAAGCCTGCGATGTCCACGGAAACGATGGCGGCGAGTTTGCGTGCTGCTTCAGACATAGCTCCAATGATTTAGCACAAAGCGCGGCGCGAGACCTTTCGTAATTGCAAGGTTTGCCGCACTGAGGCGCTTAGGCCGCTGACTTCAGCGCTGGCGCCGCATGTTTAGCGCTCGGCCCAGCCTCATGTTCGCCGCGCAGGCGCCGGCGGTGAGCGTCGAGGTCGGCGGGAATGGTCAGCGCATAAGTGCAGCCGTCGTGGGTGGATGACTGCACGTCGAAACACCCGCCCATCAGAGCGGCGAGCTTGCGTGTGACGGCAAGGCCAAGGCGCGCGCCCGAGAGGCGTTCGTCGTCCTCGCGCAGGAACGGCTCGAACAGCCCGTCGATCTGCGCGTCGTTCAGCGGCGGGCCAGAATCCGTAACGAGGAAGTGCAGCATCTCGCCGGCGTCGGTGCTGCGGCGTTCCGCTTGCAGCGAAAGCGAGCGCCCAGAGGAGCGCCGGCTGGCATGGGTGAGCACGTTGACTAGGCACTGGCGCAGCCGGTTCTGGTCCGTCAGGGCCTGGCCGAGATCTGCCGGCGGAATCACGTTGAGTTCGGCCTCGTGTGCGCGCGCGCTGGAGCGCGCCCCTGCCGCCGCACTGAGGAAGATTTCCTCCACCTCAAAGGCTTCAGCAACGATCTCAAGCCGATCGGCTTCGATGCGAGAAAGATCAAGCAGTTCGGTAATGAGCGAGAGCATATTGCGCGCGGCGCCGGTGATGCGCTGAAGGTCGCCCTGAACGCTGGTGTCGCCGCGATCGGACAATTCTTCTTCGATCAGATCGGCGTAACCGATCACGTCATTCAGCGGCGTGCGCATCTCGTAGCTGATGTTCGCCAGGAAATCCGACTTCATGCGGTTAGCCGCCGCCGCGGATTCGCGCTCCAACATGGCGGTGCGCGCTCGCGCATCGGCTTCGGCCAAGCGGCGCACGAATTCGTTGTACGCTTGCGCCAGGTGGCCGATTTCGTCGTCGGAATCGTCTGCCTCCATCGGCTGGACGGTCTCGGACTGCGCCCGGAAATGACGCTCCATCCGTTGCACGCGTGCGATCACCACATGGCGCAAGACGATCCAAAGCACGCAAAAACTGGCGGCAAACACGATGGCAAGCAGCGCCATGGCGGCGCCAACCGTTTCGCTGCCCAGCGCCGAGATGGTGCGGTCGCTGCGTGCGGTCACGTCGCCAATGAGCCGCCCGTCAGCCGTCGACAGCGGGATCAGCGAGTTGAGGTGTGAGCTGGTGCGCCAGGTGCGCGCGCTTGGCGCAGCGGCGCCTGGACGGGCGGGGGCGAAAGTGAGGTCCAGCTGGGTTTGCTTCGATAGCGCGCCTGTGTTGAGGCGGCGGCCGATTACGACATAGCCCGGGGAGACGCCAGAGCCGTCCGTCCGCGTCGCGCGCGCCGCCGCGAACGCGAGCGGGCCGGCCGAACTCCAGACTGCGCCCTCGGTCCACTGGCCGATGTGCGCACTGTGAATTTGCGTCAGCACCGCTTCTGTTAGCTCTGTATCGGCGGAGGTCAGGCCGCCAGGCGTCCACTGCCGCGACCAGACCGCTTCGCCTCTGGCGTTGAAGAAAATTGCGAGATCGGCGCCGTAATCGGTCAGCCAATCGGCGTCAGCGAAATTGTCTCGTATGTATCCGGGGTAGGCGCCGGAGAGGAAGCGGTAAGTGTCGTCCCACTGGGCGTAATCCATCGCCCGGCCGCGCAACTCGGCTGAGATCGCATGCAGGTTCGCTTCCACGCGGGTGCGATCGAGTTCATGTGCGCCGGCTTCCTGCTGCTCGAAGCTCGGACGGACGGATTGCTCGAGGATGGCCCACGCGCCGCCAAGGAGTGCGGCGAACACGATCAGCAAGACCGCGCCGGTTTTGGCTGTGATTGACATCTGACGGCAAAGCTACGCGCCTGCGGCTTAAGGGATCTTCGCGATAGTTTGGTTAAGCGGCGGAAATGTGAGTTGCGCAACGGAAAACGGCGCGCCTCTGGGGGAAGGCGCGCCGTCGCTCATGAGGGATGTTCGTTAAAGGTCTCGCCGCGCGGCGCCCGGGGGGGAGGGGAAGGCGCCGCGCGGCGAGGGAAGCGGAGATTAGGCCGCTTCTGTCTCGTCGTTCGCTGCCGCTTCCACGACCTTGCCCTTGGGCCTGGCGGCGGCGGCAGCCGTGCTGATCGCGATCTTGCGCGGCTTCAGCACGTCGGGAAGCTCGCGCACGAGATCAATCGTCAGCAAACCGTGCTCAAGCTTGGCGCCGGCGACGCGTACGTGATCGGCGAGGCCGAAGCGGCGTTCAAAGCCGCGCTCGGCAATGCCGCGATGGAGATAGGTGCGTTGTTCAGCCGGCTTGCGCTGACCGGTGACGAGCAGCGCGTTCTGCTTGAACTCGATGGTGAGATCGTCCTCCGAGAAGCCCGCCACGGCGAGCTCGATACGGAATTCGTCTTCGCCAATTTGCTCGACATTAAAGGGCGGATAGCCGGGCGCGGCGTCCAGACGCGCAGCTTGGTCCATCAGGCTGGCGATGCGGTCGAAGCCGACCAGCGTGCGGTAAAGCGGGTTGAGTTCATTCGTAGCCATGCTTTTGTCCTCCTAAAGCGACAATCAGGCGCTCCCTTACGGGAGCTGTTCTGCCGGCGTTTCCACCCCCGAAGGCGGCGGGCGTTCCGGCTGCGCGGCCTCAATTGAGCGCCGCGCCCCAGGCATGTGGGAACGTCCGTTAGAGGTTCAAGAGGGGCTGTTTTGACAATCTTAGCTGTTCACGCTTAGCCCATTCGTGATGATCCAATTCACCCGCCGCCAAGCTGCTTTGGCGCTCGCCGCCGGCCTT
>JACMMP010000178.1 GCA_014378995.1 Hyphomonadaceae bacterium | reverse complement strand
GCTGCGTCCCGGCGATCTTCTGGCGCGCACCGGCGGCGACGAGTTCTGCGTCGTGCTGCCGGCCTCGACCCTGCGGGAAGGGGCGATGATCGCGCGCCGGATCCTCGACGTCTGCCGTGAGGACGCGGAAGCCTGCGTCGGCGCCGACATTCCGATCTCGCTCTCGATCGGCGTCGCGCAATGGACTCGCGAGATGGGCGCATTCCCGGACCGCGTCATCGCCGCCGCGGACCACGCGCTTTACGCCGCCAAGAAGGACGGCAAGAACCGTCATGCGGTTTACGATCCGGCTCCGCCTCTGGCGCCGGGGATCGAGCTGGAAGCCATGCGGGAGCGAGGTCTGCGCAAGCAGGCGTGAGCATAGCGTTTTCAAGCGAAGTGGCTACCGGTTCGCGTAAAGAAAACGCGTCAATGAAAATGCATGCTAAACGTTGCGGCATGACCATCCGCCTGCTGGCGACGGCGCTATGCGCTGTCTTGAGTCTTGCTCCCGCCTTCGCGCAAACGCCCGATCTTGCGGCGGTCGCGCGGGCGTCAGGTACCCCCGACATTCCCGGCCTGAAAATGGTCTGGCTGGCGCCATGGGGCGAGGTTGCAAAAGCCCATCCGTGGAAGAACATCATCGTGCACCAGACCGAAGGGCCGGCCGGTTCGGCACGCGGCGGCGCGACGCTGCAATCGAAGAATCCGACCCGGCGCGGCGTCACGGTCTGGGTCGAGACCGACGGCACGGTGTACTGGGCGGTCGCGGAACATCTCGTTCCGACCCATGGCGACGGCGCCAACCGCAACGACCACAAGTACATCGACAATCGCCCGACGTATCGTCAGGTGGTCGGCGGCAATTCGATCGGGGTGGAGTTTGCCGGCAACTATCCCGACGTGACGCGCGGCGCCACCGAGGCGCAGATCGCGGCATGGCGGGTATTGGTAAAAGTGCTGCGGGCGCGCTACGGCATTCCGCTCGATCGGGTCTACGCGCACAACTGGATCGACTACAAGGACGCGCGCTATTGCGAAGGCTGTGCACTGGCGACGATGGCGAGGCAGTGGGGGGACTAGAATCGTAGGGTGGGCAAAGGCGCTCTCGCGCCGTGCCCACCATTTTTGATACGACAGGGATTGGTGGGCACGCTTCGCTCTGCCCACCCTACAAACGACGAGAGAGTGAGTAGAAATTCATGACCGATTTGGCCAAAGGCGCCGCGCGACCGTTCGATTTTTTCAACCGCAAGGTATTTGGTGCCGTCGCGGCGCTCGCGCTGCTGCTGGGCACATCGCTGCTCGCCGCATCGGAAGCGCCGAGCAAGCCGTTTCTCGACAAGAACAGTTTTTATCTGTCTTCAGCCGGCTTCCGCGTCCAGGTCGCGAACGATGCGGCGGGCAGGAAGGCAATGCTCGCGCTGCCGCCGCACCGCTTCGTGGTGCACAAGACCGGCAACGATGTGCGCTATCTCTACGCTGAGCCGAACCACTGCGTCTGCATCTTCATCGGCACGCCGGCGAATTATCAGAGCTACCGCGATATCCTCGCAAGGCCGGTGGACCAGCCCGATGACGTCGCGCCCGACTACAAGACCCAGGCCAGCGCGCTGCTATATGGCGATGTCTACGACTGGAACAATCTCAACCAGCCGGATTCCGTCGCGGAGTATTTGCGGAGTTATTATTGAGCGGGGAGGCGCAGACCCGCGAATATACCCCCAGCTGTCATCGTCCGGCTTGACCGGACGACCCAGTATTCCAGAGGCGCCAGCGATAACGCCGAGAGGCCGCAGCGTACTGGATCCCCGCGTTCGCGGGGATGACACTGATGCTGATGCTTCGCCAAACAAAAAAGCCGGCGTTGCCGCCGGCTTTCCGTTTCGTTTCGTTCGCGCGCTGATTAGTGCGCGGCTTCCAGAGCGGCCTGTTCCTGCCGGGCGATGGTGCCCTTGACCGCCGACTGCACCTTCTCGAAGGCGCGGACTTCGATCTGGCGCACGCGTTCGCGCGACACGCCGAACTCGGCGGCGAGGTCTTCCAGCGTCATCGGGTCTTCCGCCAGGCGCCGCGCTTCGAAGATTCGGCGTTCCCGGGGGTTGAGCACGCCGATGGCGCCGTTCAGCGCCTGACGGCGATGATCGAACTCCTCGTGCTCGGCCATAATGGCTTCCTGGTTGGGCGAGTTATCGACCAGCCAGTCCTGCCATTCGCCTGCCTCGCCGTCGTCGCGGATCGGCGCGTTGAGCGACGCATCGCCGCCGAGACGGCGGTTCATGTCGATCACGTCCTGAGCCGTGACGCCGAGCCGCTTGGCAATCAGCTTGACCTGGTCGGGGTGGAGATCACCCTCGTCCAGCGCCGAGATCTTGCTCTTGGCCTTGCGCAGGTTGAAGAACAGTTTCTTCTGGTTCGCGGTGGTGCCCATCTTCACGAGCGACCACGAGCGCAGGATGTATTCCTGGAT